>NZ_JBHUGH010000006.1:0-295779 GCF_042681825.1 Halodurantibacterium flavum | reverse complement strand
CATGATCCGCGGATATCATCAGGGCCCGCGGCCAACCGGCCGCACTACGAGGCCGGACATATGCAAGCACCCAACCGGATTCGACGCGCTTTGAGGAAAGACTTGACGAAGGGGGTGTCCACATATGCTTCGCGCTGTAAAGGCGGGCCTGCCCGCCGACGGAAATCAGTCGGGCGCCGCCATTGCCGGGCCGGAGCGCTTGTGGGCCGCTCGCCCTCTCAAGAAGGCCAAGGCGCGGACCTCTTGCCGAGGTGCTGCAATCCTTTGCCCATGGCGGGATCGGGTATCCCAGATCACGGCCCTCTCTGGCTATGGCGCGCGTGACATGAAACGGCCGACGTCCTCAGGAGCAATCTGCACCCGGATCTGCGCCCGAAGCGCCTCCAGGCCGAAGCTGACGAGATCGTCGTTGAAATCTCCCAGCATGGGCGAAAGCGTGATGGCCTCGACCCTGGCACCAATGGCCCGGTCCACCAGGTTGTCCCGCGCGGCGTTACCTGCCGGATCGTTGTCGCGGACGATATAGAGCCTGCGCAGATGCGGCGAGAACTGGATGGCGGAGAGATGCCCGGCTGAAAGTGCGGAGGCCATCGGCAGGAACGGCAATGCCTGCCGCAGCGAGAGGATGGTCTCGATCCCCTCGCCTGCCGCCATGACATCCTGCGCCTTGCCAAACCGGACGGCGTTTCCGAGCAGGTCTCCCATTGCCTTTCTCGGCGGATCGAGCGGCGCCTTGCCGGAGCCGTCGCGGATGAGCCAAGTGCGATGCGCGCCGGTGATCCTGCCATCGAGGTCGGTCACCGCGGCAATCATGGCGGGCCATGCCTCTGTCGGCCCATCCCCCTCGGGTCGCCAGTAGCAGCTCGGATGGAAGTGCAGATTTGCGGTTCCGCGTAAATCCGTAATGCCGCGTCCGCGTAAATACGTCTCCGCGAGGCTGTCGATCAATGGCCGGGTCATGTGCCAGAGGCGGCGTGCCGCTTCGGACGATCCGGATGGTACCGGCGGTGTTCGGAACTTGCGGGACTGTGGCTCCGGTTCGGGATGCGGCAGGCTGAGGAAGCGGCGGGCTTCCTCGGCAACGTCAGCAAAATCGATAAGGCCGAGGCTTTCGCCGATCACGTCGAGCAGATCGCCATGTTCCCCGCTCTGCGCATCGGTCCATTTGCCGGCCGCGCCCTTGCCCGATTCCGGCCCGGTCAGACGGACGAACATGGAGCGGCCGGGACTGTTCTGCACATCGCCGACCTGCCAGTAATTGCCCTGTTTGCGCCCGTTCGAGAGATAGTGGCGGCAAACAGCCTCGGCCTCTCGGCCGAGACGCTGCGCCAGCTCGGAAGCGTTGAGACGTGCCATCATGCAGCCTCCCGCTCGGAGATGCGCTCGACCGGGAAATGGTCGAGCAGTCTGCCGATGATCTCCGGCCCGGCTTCCCCGACCGGCACAAAGAAGCGAAGTTTCCAGGTAATGATCTCGCTGAAGAGCCCATAGGCGCGCAGCCGATCGCGCATGGTATCGGTGAAGCCGGTGAGCTCGATCCGGTTCGCGCCCATGACACGGGACCGGCGTAGTTGTAGTCCCTCGGCCAAATCGAAGATCGTCCGGCCCTCGATGAGTGCCGTGTAGGCCTCGTCCGGCGTGATGGTGGTTGCGACGCCGCTGGTAGCGGCATTTGCTGCCCATGCGGGCGAGACACGGCGACCAATGATGCGCTCGCCCTCGTCGGTCTGGAGCCGATAGACCCGGGAGGTCTCCTGTGGCAGCCGCTTCCAGATCGGCAGCAGAAGCCCGGTCACCATGTACAGGATGCTGTCGGTGAACTCCGGCACTTCCTCCAGCTCCGAGTTCCAGGCCGTGGCGAAGTCGGCATGGTCGGCCTCGATCCAGTGGGTTTCGCCCATCGCCCGTACCGGAATGTTCATCGCCTCCATGGGCCGGATCAGCCGGACGCGGCGCTCGATCTCGCCATCATCCAGCATCACGCTGGTGGTCGGGATCTGCACGGCGGCACGACCGGACCGCTCGTTGATGAGCAATCTTGCGCGGGGATCATCCTGTTCCGCCAAGGCCGCATCCAGCGTGATGGGCTGATTTCGCTTGCGCTCGGTGAGCGTCAGGAGCCGGGTTTCCGCACCGGTGCCCGGATGGGTGTGGATCAGCTGCCGGTCGGCAACGACGAAGCTCTCCGCGCGCAGCGTCTCCAGCCCCATGTCATAGGTGCCGGATACAATGGCCCCGTCGATCCGCGCCTGCAGAAGCTGCTCGAAGGCCGAGAACAGGATGCCCTGCAACTCGATGGTCAGCGCCAGCAGTCGGTTGAGGAAAGTGGTGATCGGCGGCAGATCGTCCTTGATGCCGTTCGCGTCCATCAGCTTCAGGCCGGTGGCGGATTCAAACCTTTCAAGCGAGCAGCCCTCGACCTTGCCGCGCACGATCAGCAGATAGAGCTGGCGCAACGCATCGCGGGCATAGGCGGATTCCAGATTGTCCTCGGGCCGGAACAGGCCTTGGCCGCCGGTCTGGCGCTGCCCGCGCGTGATCGCACCCAGCGTGTCGAGACGACGGGCGATCGTGCTGAGGAACCGTTTCTCGGCCTTCACATCCGTGGCGATGGGTCGGAACAGCGGCGGTTGCGCCTGATTGGTGCGGTTGGTGCGCCCGAGCCCCTGAATGGCTGCATCGGCCTTCCAGCCCGGCTCCAGCAGGTAGTGCACCCGCAGGCGCTGGTTCCGCGCCAAAAGGTCCGCATGATAGCTGCGCCCGGTGCCCCCCGCATCCGAGAAGACCAGAATGCGCTTCTGGTCATCCATGAAGGCCGAAGTCTCGGCAAGGTTGGCGGAGGGCGCGCGGTTCTCGACGACCAGGCGGGCCGATCCGCCTTCGCCCATGCACACGATGCGCCGGGATCGCCCCGTGACCTCCGCCACCACATCCGTGCCGAAGCGCTGGACGATCTGGTCGAGCGCGCCTGGAACCGGCGGCAACGAGCCGAGCTGTTCGAGCATCTCGTCGCGCCGGGCCACGGCTTCGCGACTCTCGACCGGCTGACCATCCCGGAACACCGGCCGTGACGAAAGATTGCCTTCGCTGTCGGTGAAGGGCTCATAGAGCTGCACCGGGAAGGAATGCTGCAAATACGAGCCGACATATTCCCGAGGCGTGACGTCGACGGAGATGTCGTTCCATTCATCGGTGGGGATCTCGGCCAGTCGCCGTTCCATCAGTGCCTCGCCGGTCGAGACAATCTGGATGACGACCGCATGGCCGGCCGCCAGATCGGCATCGATCGAGCGGATCAGCGTCGGGGTTTTCATCGAGGTCAGCAAGTGGCCGAAGAAACGCTGCTTGGTGCTCTCGAAGGCCGACCGCGCGGTGGACTTGGCCTGGCGGTTCAACGTGCCTTCACTGCCGGTGATATTGGCCGCCTCCATCGCCGCGTCGAGATTGTTGTGAATGACGGCGAACGCGGCCGCGTAAGCATCATAGATGCGCCGCTGTTCATCGGTGAGTTGATGCTCGACCAACTCGTATTCCACCCCATCGTAGGAGAGCGAGCGGGCGGTATAGAGGCCGAGAGATCGCAGATCGCGGGCCAGCACTTCCATGGCCGCAACGCCACCCGCTTCGATCGCTTCGACAAACTCAGCCCGGGTCTGGAACGAGAAATCCTCACCACCCCAGAGGCCGAGCCGCTGCGCATAGGCAAGGTTGTGAACCGTGGTGGCCCCGGTTGCCGAGACATAGACCACGCGCGCATCCGGCAGCGCATGCTGGAGCCGCAGGCCTGCGCGTCCCTGCTGCGAGGCGGCGATATCACCGCGGTCTCCCTTGCCGCCACCGGCATTCTGCATGGCATGGCTCTCGTCGAAAATGATGACACCATCGAAGTCCCTGCCCAACCATTCGACGATCTGCTTGACACGCGAAACCTTCTCACCGCGGTCATCGGAGCGCAGCGTGGCATAGGTGGTAAACAGGATGCCTTCCGACAGCGTGATCGGCTTGCCTTGCGAGAAGCGTGACAGCGGCGTGACAAGCAGGCGTTCCATGCCAAGCGCCGACCAGTCGCGCTGCGCATCCTCGATCAGCTTGTCGGATTTTGAGATCCAGACCGCCTTGCGGCGCCCGCGCAACCAGTTGTCGAGGATGACGCCGGCCGACTGGCGGCCCTTGCCAGCGCCGGTGCCGTCACCGAGCATGAAGCCCCGGCGGAACCGGATCGATCCGGCAGCATCCTCGGGCGCGGCGCTCACATTGTCGAAATGCTCATCCACAGTCCAGGCACCGGCAAGATGATCGGCATGGGCCTCACCGGCATAGATCACCGTCTCAAGCTGGGCGTCCGACAGACGGGTGCGGATATCGGCAGGCAGCATTGGCCGGTAAGACGGCTTGGGCGGCGCGACCGAGGCCATGGCGGCGGATTGCACCAGCCTGGTCGGGTGCGGCTCGGTACCGGGAATGCGCAGCGATTGCAGCGCATATTCCTCATAGATCGCGTCCGACAAGCGCGCGCCCTCGGGCGGCGCCCAGTCCACGGTCTCATACTCGAGCTCCACCCCCTCGGGATCGGACGCTGGTGCAGCGGGGGGTCGGGACGCTGTGGCGCGAGCGAGATAGCCGCGCAAGGTCTTCGGGGCAGCCGCCAGCACGGGAGAAGCGACCTTCGGCAGCGACACCGGCAAACGCAGCGGAAGCTGGCTTTCGATCCAGCCGAGCAGCGTGACAACGTCGGGTGCAGTTCCTGCTGAGGCCGGGAAGACTGACGGATCGTCGGCGGGCAGCTTGTCGATCACCGTCAGCCGCGTGTCGATGCTGGTGCCATGCCTGGCGAAGACCGCTCCGTCGATGGCCGCAGTGAAGACCACGCGGCCGCGGTCCTGCAGGCGTATGAAGGCGTTGCGCCAAGCCTTGGCTTCCGGTCCGAAATTCGCGCCGGTGATCGTGACCAGCCGTCCACCGGGCGTGAGACGGGCCAGCGCCGAGGCGACATGACGATATGCAGCATCCGCCATCCGTCCCTGGACATTGGCCATGACCGAGAAAGGTGGGTTCATCAGAACCACGGACGGCATGGCGTCCGTGGTCAGATAGTCGTCGATCTGGGCGGCGTCGAACCGGGTGACGGGAAAGGCCGGAAAGAGGGACGAGAGAAGATCTGCGCGGGTCTCGGCAAGCTCGTTGAGGATCAGCGGGCCGCCGGCAGCCTGTGCCAAGATCGCCATCAGGCCGGTGCCGGCCGAGGGCTCCAGTACCACATCGTCCGGCGTGATCGCGGCCGCCGCCAACGCGGCAAGACCGAGAGGCAGAGGCGTGCTGAACTGCTGGAAGGTCTGGCTTTCCTCGGAGCGGCGGGTCTGCGTCGGCAGCAACCCCGCGATCTTCGCCAGAGCATCGAGCCGGGATGCCGGAGAGGCGACTTTGCGGAACAGCGCCTTTCCGTATTTGCGCAGGAACAGCACCGTGGCGACTTCGCAGGCCTCATAGGCGAGCTTCCAGTCCCAGGCGCCGGCGGTGTCGGACGCACCGAAAGCAGTCTCCATCGCATCGCGCAGGATCGCGGCATCGACGCGCTGACCGCGTTCGAGATGGGGAAGGAGGAGATTGGCGGCGGCCAGGATCGCGGGTGCGGCGCCGAGCGGCGTGACCGGATCGGTCACGGGGGACGAGATGTTCATGTTGGGGATCCTCGGAGAGCGGGAGGGACAAGCCCGGACAGCGCTCTCTCGACCACCCGGACTCAACCCGTCCCGGCCCCTCTCTGACTCGGCACCTCATGCCCCATCACCTCGCAGACCCGAGGGCGACAGCGCTGCACCATCAACTTTCGCAAGGCCTCATTGATTTTAATCGATATTCATGAGATACACCCACTTAAGATCAATCATCGGGACCAAGAACTGAATTTCATGGAACAGGCGCAAAGGAATCCGTTTTCAGGTGCCGTCACCGTTTTTCACGAGCGCTGGCTCCCCGAGGAGGCCACACCTGCGGGCTATGCTGCGCTGATCGATGCCTATGCGCTCGCAACGCCCCTGCCCCGGACACTTTCCGCCATCGGCCCACGTCACAAGGTCTACGCGGCCGACGGCTGGCGCCTCTACACGCCCCGCCATGAACCCGAGGCGAGCCTCATCGGTCACCTGACCTTCGCGCTGCGCTACGAGGGGCTGGATCTCGCAGTTCTCAAGCGGCTGTTCAAGGCAACCGGCCCGGAGCCGATCCAGGCCATTGTCGAGGCCGCCCCGACGGGCAGCTACGCGCGCAGGATCTGGTTCCTCTATGAGTGGCTCCTCGGCGAAGCACTGGATTTGCCCGACGCCACGCGCGGCAATTACGCGCCCGTGGTCGATGCCAGGCTCCAATGGGACGCAGAGGGCGCCCCCTCGCCACGCCACCGGGTCCGCAACAACCTGCCCGGCACCCCCGATTTCTGCCCGATGATCTTCCGCACTCCGGCAATCGAGGCCTTCATTGCCCGCGATCTGGCAGCCGAAGCCCGCGCTGTGCTGGCCGAGGTGCCCGCCGATCTGCTGGCGCGCACGGCGGCCTTCCTGCTGCTCAAGGATTCACGGTCGAGTTTTCAGATCGAAGGCGAGAACCCGCCCCAGGATCGCATCCGGCGCTGGGGCCAGATCATCGGCGAAGCCGGACGGCATCCAATCGACCGGGCAGAGCTGGAACGCCTGCAACGCATCGTCATCGGCGATGCCCGCTTCGTCCATCTGGGCCTGCGGCAGGAGGGCGGGTTCATTGGCGAGCACGACCGCACGACCGGCGCCCCCCTGCCCGATCACGTCAGCGCCCGGCATGAAGACCTGCCCGCGCTGATCGCCGGGCTCGAAGCGTTCGACCGCGATATCGCCACCAGGCTCGACCCTGTTCTGGCCGCCGCCGGCCTCGCCTTCGGCTTCGTCTATATCCACCCGTTCGAGGACGGCAACGGGCGCCTCCATCGCTACCTGATCCACCACGTGCTTGCTGCACGCGGCTTCAATCCGCCCGGGCTGGTTTTCCCGGTGTCGGCGGTGATCCTCGAGCGGATTGAGGCTTATCGGCAGGTCCTCGAGAGCTATTCGCGTCGGCTGCTGCCCCATGTCAGCTGGCGCCCAACCGATCGCGGGAACGTCGAGGTGCTGAACGACACCGGCGATTTCTATCGCTTCTTCGATGCCACGCCCCATGCCGAATTCCTCTTCGCCTGCGTAGCCCGGACAATCGACCATGACCTGCCAGCAGAGACCCGGTTCCTGCGTGCCTATGACAGGTTCAAGTCCCACGTCTCGGGCCTGATCGACATGCCGGACCGCGTGCTTGACCTGCTGTTTCGTTTCCTGCACCAGAACGATGGCAGGCTTTCCGGACGCGCCAGAGCGAAGGAGTTCGCCGCTCTCACCGACGAGGAGGCCGACCGGATCGAAGCCATCTATGCGGAGTTGCAGGAGGAGTTCTGAGGTCGAGCCTCCTTACCCAAACCGTTGGCCGGCTTCGGTGAAGGTGTAGCCGTTGGCGATGATGGCTTCATCGACAACGTCATCCGAGGACAGATAATCGTATTCGCGCTCGAGCTGGCGGTAGAGCCAGCGAGCCAGATCACGCAGTGCCTCAATTATGGTGTCCTCATCATCGGCGGTCATGCCCTGATACGACGGGCTGTCGCGCTCGACCGAGATCCCCATGCAATACTCATGGTAATAATGGCCGCGATGGGTGGCCTCGGCGCGAAGCTGGTAGAAATTGTGCTGCTGGACCGCTTGCAGGGCATCTGCGATGTGGTGCAGCTCGGTGTCCTGCGGCGCGTATTCCCTGATCCGGCGTGGAGCGCCCTTGCGGTAGGCATAGAAGGTTTCGAAGCACGCGCCGTCCCCCTGGCTCCAGAAGCCCCGGAACCAGATGCAGGGGTCCTGCCGTGTGCCGCCGCCTATTAACCGGACGGTTCGGGTCTTGAGGTTCAGCCCTAGGATTTCGGCGACGCGCTGGAAATCCTCATAGACGGCATCGTACCAGTCATCGTCGAAGCCACCCTCACGATACCAGACGCGGGCTTTGTCCCTGGCTGCATCGGAAAGCTCGTCGAGGCGATAGACAGTGATCTCGATGACCTCACTCATAGGGATTGCCTCCCCCCAGTACGGAGGAAAGCCAGCCATCGGTATAGATCCAGTCCACCGTCTCGCCGGTAGCGAGATCGAGGACGTGCGCCCCGCCGCCGAACCCGTCGATCCTCAGGCGTGAGCAGCTATTGGCGTATTGCATCCCCCATAGGCCGGTCAGACCGAACTCCTTCGCGCAGCGTTTGACGAACTGGACGACATGCTCGGGATCGCCCGTGACGTCATCACGCATCCAGAGCTGAGTGCCACCATGTTCTGGCTGGATGGAGAGCAGAAACCCGTCCGAAGGCGGATCTTCGGCGGCATTGTCATCCGCCAGAGCGTTGTAGAGATCGAGCGCGCGGGCGGCCCGCTCGGGGGTGCCCACGTCAAGCAGGCAAGAAAAGTGTGTGAAATAGTCGGCCATGATGGTCTCCGGGCATGACATGGCCCGGCGTGGAACCGAGCCAAATGGGATGGAAAGGGTGAAGCTCAGGCGGCCTGCGGCAGGCGGAGCAGATCGGCCGCGATCTCGCGCCAGAAGGGATCGACCAACCGTGCCTCCAGCGCAGCGGCGCGGTAACGCAGCCGTCTCGCATCCCCGGGCTCCGAGGCTCGGAATGCCATACCGCGCAGTCGGCTGGCCTCGGTCACAATCCTGCGTGCCTCGGCATCGGATGCGACCGGCTGTTGCCAGAGGATAATGCCGGCGCGGATTTCGCCGCCCAGGACAAGGTGATGATCGCGGTCCTGAATGAGCATGATGCGCGGCTGGAAATACGGAAAGCCATCCGGCCCCGTGCAAATATCACCGCGCGACAGGCGCAAGGCTGCGGCCTGGATGGCCTCCTCCGGTGACGGGCATTCCCCAAGCGGGATCACGCGGTCAAAGCTACTCGCCGCATCACTGGCGTCATAGCTGGCGACGCCGAGGCAAGAGATGCGCAGAGGCAGCTTATGCGACCGATAAAGCGCGGGCAGAACATCGGCCGCCAGAATCTGGCCGATGGAGTGGAAGGTTTCGGAAAGGGCAAAGGTCATCGGGATCACTCCATGACGGGCGCCGGTGAGCCTCTCTCTCCAGCCCTCAACCCGTCACAGCCGAAAGGCCCGGACTCTTCCTCTCTGACCGGGCTTGTTCCCGGTTCCGCTGCCGACGATGGGGGACCATCAAGAGGCACTGAAGGCCCGAAGCGCGGGTCTCCGCGCTCGGGCCGTTTGGGGTGAGACGCTTTCGCGCCTTACTCCCATGGATCCAGTTCCAGCTTCACCATGTCCTCATCGCCGTCAAACTCGTCGGCGGGCATGGCACCGTGGGTTCCGTCCCCGGCCTGAAACACGACGATCTCGACCATCAGAGTGGTGGCAAGGCTGGCGGCGAAAGCGGTGGCATCTGCATAGGACATCGGGATTGGCTCCTGTCTCTGGAGGCGGGGGACCATTCCCCGCGCGACAGGCGCCCGACGTGTCTGACCGAATCTGCACTCACCCTCGGGCGTTCGGACTTTTTCCGAATCCCCGAGGGCGGCAAGTATGCGTAAGCCGACCCCTCGGGGGTTGAATGTCAAAGAGACGGATCAGACCAAGGTTAGCGAATGGAAGCGGGGGTGGTGTTTTGCATCCGACAGGCGCCGGAGACCCCCACTGCAGATGCTTCGCCCGGCCAGCCTTGCCGCCACGCGGCTATCAAGATCGTGACCCGGTCGGGGATGCCACCTGCTTGCTCGAGCAGGGTGAAACGAAGGTATGGTGAAGCTGGAGATGGAGAAGTCGGGCGAGCCAATGAGCCCTTCCGAAACGCCCACGCAGCTCGGAGTATCTGTTCCGATGGGCGGACAGCCGACCTTCGCCGCAGCAGCGAGCCTTCCAAGCTGTGAGGTTGCAAGCCGACATTCAGACCACCTCGAACGCGGGCTTGGCGCTGCACCGCTGAAAGGCGGCCTCGAGCCCAAACTGAACGCGTCGACATTGTTTGATTTCGTTGTTGCAGCATCGGAAGGCCAGTCACAACAGACCCTATCCAGACATCGGGCCGCTTTCGCTAGCCATACCCTCTTCCATCTCGCCGCGTTCGGTGCGTCAGTGCTTCGGACGCAAAGTCCATCGGGGATGTGGAGTTGTGGTAGAGCCGCGAGGCCAAGGGAGAGTATCGCCAAGAAACCGAGAATTCGTTGGCACAGAACCTGTAAAAAAATCAGGTGTACGGATAGCGTTTTGACGCAGGTAAACAGGTCAAAATGACTATACTCGAAGGCCATGCGCGAATTCCGTAACACAGTCTTCCGATTTCACCTCATCAGTTTCCTTCGCTCACGTCCGCATTCTGGTGACTGTCATCAGCGCGAACATCCACCGTAACGTCAAGGTCGCGGAAATCAGAGTTGGTGCCTCTGAAACTGCCCGAAACCGGTGAGATTTGTTGAATATTCCGGGCAACAGCGACGGACACGAGATTTGCGGAACCGAAGGACCTGTTCGTTGGATCGAATGGAATCCATCCCGCTCCCGGG
This sequence comes from Halodurantibacterium flavum, assembly GCF_042681825.1. NCBI lineage: Bacteria > Pseudomonadati > Pseudomonadota > Alphaproteobacteria > Rhodobacterales > Paracoccaceae > Halodurantibacterium > Halodurantibacterium flavum. Next base: position 285,176 of record NZ_JBHUGH010000006.1, on the reverse strand, counting down.
ACAAAAACCTCCACCCAGGCATGGGTTGCGCCCGCCTCCGTTGTTCCGACCCTGTTTTCGAAGGGATCGAACAGGTAACCCGAGACAAGCCGCGCTCCGAACCCCAAGGTCCGGACGGCTTCGGCAAAAAGTACGGCGAAGTCACGGCAGGTGCCCCAGCCACGGTCCAGCGTCTCGAGCGGGCCCTGTGTGCCTTCGGTTTCGCGTCCCTGATAGGCGATCTGCGTGGTGATCGCGTTGCTGACGTCCTTCAGAAGGGACAGCGTGTCGGTCGGCCTCGTCGCGACGATAGACCCGACCCAACCTCGCAGACGCTGCCGGTGATCTTCGTACTGCGGCAGGATGAGCGCGCCGAGGTCAGTGCTTTCGTCGGGCGAATAGACGAAAGGATAGGATGCTGCGGAAGCCGAGATGGGAAAGACCGGCCAGACGGGCGCGCGCAGATCAACGCGGGACTGAGACAGGACTTCCAGCTCCTGCGCCCTGGACTGGAAACTGGCCAAAGCCACGACATTGCCGGCCACGTCATGCGACCAGTCGATGAGCGCCGCAGGCCGAATGTCGAGTTTGAACGAAAGAAGCCTCAGATCGGGTGTCTCGCGGGGGCGCAGCATCATCCGGTGTGGAGCCAGATCCACCGGGTTGTGAAAGCGATAGCGTGTCCTGTGGGTGATGCACAGACGGGTCATGGCGACATCACGACGATCGGGCACCGCGCTGGCGCCCGGTCGAGCCGCGATCCTGGACGGAACTCCGCCAGGCACTCGACCCTTTGCAGCGAGGGCAGATCCGGTGTCCGAACCCTTCGCTCGGAAAGGTCTTGCGGCAAGACAGGCACAAGCGATCTGAAGCCACGTCCGCTTTGGCAGGTGCGATCAGATCTTCGCGCAATGTGGGGTGCCCTTCCGTCACGTGCCGTTTCCTCTTCGCGCCAAAGCCTGTGCCTTGGCAGCCTTCCGAGCAGGATGTTCGCCTGCAAGGCTCATTCACCGATACCAGGCCGAGGGGTGCCCGGTCGCGGCCCCGGTTCGGGAATGACCCTCTCCTGCACTGCCACGACCGATGTATCAGGTCGGACACGCCCGCATATCCTCGTCGGGAGGCGCGTCCCATAGAGGCTCCTGATCTCGTGTTCCGACACACCATCCGCCAGCATGACAAGACGGGTCATCGGGTCGGCCAACATCCGTTCGACGTAGAGTGCAGTCGGCTCCCCGTCCGGATGCAGGCCTTCGGTGCCATCGCTGCTGCTTGCTGGCAAAATCTGAACGGCGCTGCGTCCGGCGAGGTTTGATCGCCGCAGGGCGGCAAGGACTCTGGCGCGTGCGTCATGCTGTTTGCAGGACGCCGGTCGGCCGCCGAAATCATCATTCGGTGACGCAGGATTGATGGGATACTCGCCTGACAGGCGCGGAAGGGTCGTCATTTCGATTTGAAGGGTCATCTGAAAATTCCTTGGAAAGGTTGAAAGGACTGGGCCGGTTGCCGCGCGCCCCGAACGTGGTTTGCGGCCCTGAAGGTCAGGTGTCGGGCGTGACGGTCCTTTCGCCGTGAACTTCCTGGGTCCACACCTCGAACCCGGACAGGGTTCCCGGCCCGAAGATCTGTGTCAGCGGCACGTCTGCGGCGTCTCTGCCGCGCGCTACGAGAATACGCCCGGTACGCCGTTTGTTGTTTCGGGGATCGAACACCCACCACTGGCCGCCCAGATAGACCTCCATCCATGCAGCGAAATCGTCTTCGGCATGGGGAAGCGGTTCGCCGATCTCGCTCAGGTAGCCTGTGCAGTACCGGGCCGGAATGTTCATGCAGCGGCACAGCGCGATGCCGAGATGGGTGAAATCGCGGCAGACCCCAAAGCCGCCAGCCAATGTCTGCGCCGCGGTACGGGTTGCGTCGGCTTTCATGTAGTCGAAGGTTATGGTGTCATGCACATAGTCGCAGATTGCCTGCACCCGCGACCAGCCCTGGTCTGTCTTTCCGAACAGCTCCCATGCGCGCTCGGACAACAGGTCCGTATCGCAGTAGCGGCTGCCCAGCAGGTAGACGAGCGTATCGAAGGGTAACTCCTCCACGGCATGTTGCCGTGCATCCGGGCAATGGGGGTCTGGATGACCTGCATCGCGGAAAATCCCGTCGGTCGTCAGGGTGAATTCGCCAGCAGGGGCCACCATGCGCGTACACCAGTTGCCAAAGCCGTCACGGTAGCTTTCGAGTGGAACGCTGGGCTGAGTCACGAGGTAATCCGCGCGCTCGAGATCGCCGAACCGCGAATAATGCACATTCAGCAACGCGATCAATGGGGTCGGCTGGGTCAGGGTGTGGGTGATGCGGCATCCGATATTCATGCGCAGCGCCGACGTGCCGTCAGCCATCGACAAGAGGCGGGTGTCCTTGTTCACGGACGATCCTTTCAGTACCTCGCAAGAGGTCGTTGCAGTTGTTCGATCAAGGGCGAGGCAGCACAGATCTGCCTGACAGCCATCCCACCAGGCACGTCCACGCGGGCTGGGCAGATGTCTGAGGATAGGGTCGTTTTACGGAAACGCGCAGGCCGATGAGAGTTCCGGTCGTGGGATAGCGACTGCCGGACAATCGGCGGGGTCCGCTCTTCTCTGAAACTCTCAAAATTTGGGATATTCGCGTAGTTCTTGGACTACATATGGGAAGTCTCGCCTAAATTACAACGGCGCTGTCTGAAAAGGTCGAGGACATCTGGTCGTATTGTGTATCCAATCATCGTATCCGGGCGCAGGGCATTCTCTTCGGGGAACAGTTTCGCCTTGCCTCGACCACGGGTTCAGCCCGCAATATTCGTCACGGGGTGTGGAACTGGGCTGAACGATGTTTGGCCTGCCCCGTCAGCTTCACTCGAAAAATGTCACTGATGTGAATGAAAACGGAACGCCTAGGCCCGCTGAACCGTTGGCCTTGGTATCGTAGGGCGCGCAAGTGCGGGCTGCGTTGCAGATCTCCTGTAGCATTGGAACGCCCGCATGATCGACAAGAGCCTGACGATCCTCGTTGTCGAGGACGAGCCGATAATTCGCATGGACCTGGCGCTCGGTCTTGCGGATTTGGGATACAACGTTCTGGAAGCGGGAGATGCGGCAACGGCACTGCGCGTCATGGACGGCAGCGATGCGGTCGATGTTCTTGTCACCGATATCGACATGCCCGGTGAAATGAACGGTATCTCCCTCGCATCAGAAGTGCGGCGGCGGTCTGACAATTGCCGTATCATCATCATGTCGGGTGGCACGCCTCCCGAACCTCATACGATGCCGCAACACAGTCCATTTCTTGCAAAACCCCTGGCAGCCAACGACATCGTTTCGGCGCTTGTTCGGATACCGTGATTTCAGGCAGGCTTGGCTGGCATATGGAGGGTGAAGGTCGTGCCTGCCTCCGCAGAAGACGAAACATCAATTCGTCCTCCGTGCGCCAATGCGATCTGCGAAGCGATATAAAGGCCAAGCCCGAGCCCCTGAAGGCTTTTCTGCTTGCTCTCATTGCGCGAGAACGGCTGGAACAATGACGCTTGCACCTCCGGCGGGATCGGCATGCCTTGGTTCGTGACGCTGGCAACCAGCTCACCGTCGCGCTCAGCGATGTCGACCGTAATTGGTTGATTGGGGGCACCGTGGGCCACGGCATTGCCCAGAAGGTTTGACAAAAGCTGACCAAGCCGCTGCGGATCGGCGACCAACGCACGCGGCAGGTTGATCGAAGAATGCACGGGCTGACCGGCAACCTGCTCGATCTCGCCGATCACGTCACGGAACACCGGCGCGAGATCGACCGGCTCAGGCGCATTGACCTCGATCCCGGCACCAAGGCGGCCGCGGGCGAAATCCATCAGGTTGGTGATGATCTGGCTGGCCCGCGTCAAGGCACGCTGCATCTCGAGCACCAGCATCGCCCTGCGTTCCGGCGACAGGTCGCGTTTCTCGATCATCCGCAAGCCAGATGTGACCGCAGCGATCGGATTGCGCAGGTCGTGCCCGACGATGGCAATGAATTCTTCCCGCAGCCGTGCAGTATCGCGCTCGGTCTGAAGGCTGGCGCGACCCTCTGCGATCTGTTGCCGACCCGTGGCGAGCTCGTCCTGGCGGTCGAGCTCGCGGGCGATTGATCTGGCAAAGATCGTGAAGAGCTGTTCCGCCTGCGGCCCGATTTCGCGCGGTTCAGGGTCGATAGCACAGAGGGTGCCCCAGATACTCCCATCGTTTCTGAGGATCGGAACCGAGATGTAGCTCTTGAAGCCATATTTCCGGGGCGTGGGGTGATCGCGATAGACCGCGCTGTCATCCACATCCGGAATCATGACGCTGCTGCGACAGGCGCGTACTTCGCTGCAGATGGTCGTTGCGACATCAAGCTCGTCACCGGGCGTCAGGCCGAAATTCACCTGATCGCGGGACGCGCATGTCAGCCAGCGGTCTTCGGTCACGCGGGCGACAGCGACAAACCCCATGTCGGCTGCCGTGCCGCAGGCATCGAGGATCATGGAAAGATCCGAGACAAGATCGACCTGCCGGATGCTTTCTTGGAGGGGATCAATATTGGGTAACATGCGTTTGGCCGGAAGAGTGGTTCCAGCGCAAGGTACTTGACCTGATACCGAACTTCCATTGGTGAGTGCGCGTCTCGGAATGCCCGGCGGGCCTCAGGACGCGCGGTCGGGAACGAACCCGGCAGACAATGCCGCAGCGACGAAGGCGCTTCGTGCTTCCTTCACCGGGCTCATACAGTCCATGGCAGAGTCGATCTTTTCCAAGGCGGCATGACGCGCATCGTCCACGATCGGCCAGTTGCGGCGCAGCCAGTGACGCGCCTTTTCGATCGTACTGAAGCGTTCCGCGACACAATTGTGCGCCGAGTAAAGGGTGATCGGGGCACCCCATTGTATTTCAAACATTCGTTTCCCTTGTCTGTTAACGCGATCCCGGCGAAGCCTGCCCCGCAGGGCAGTCCGCAACGCTCTTCAAAAATGGAGGAGATCGCCTGTTCGGCGCGACGTGTGTCGTGCCAAGTCCCGCATCGGGGATACAGTCGGCTCCGAAAGCTCGGAACCAACCCTGTTATGCAGCTCCGGGATCCGGAGGCAGAGACGTCGCAAGGCTCAGTTTGCCGCGTCGTCCGGTTCGATTGCCGACGTCGCGGTCGGCTTCGACGCTGCCGCTTGCGGCTTCATTGCGCCAAACTTGCGATTGTTGGGACGTTTCTTCGCAGGAGTGCTGAGGAACTCCTTGAGATCGAGTTGCTTTTTCGGCTGGGAATAGCCTATGACCGTCTCCTCGTGTTGTTTTGTTTACGATGAACCACACGAATTCATTCGGAGAATTTCGCGCGGGCAGGAACGTGGAAAGCGGCGGCGTGGGGCCGGAGATCAGTCGTCTTCGCCCTTGTCGCGAGCCTCGCGGGCAGCCTTCAGGCGAGCCGTTTTTCCGTGCCGGACCAGAGCCTCGTCATCAAGCAAGCGCTTTGCGCTTGCGGTCGTCTTGTCTATCGCAGTCACCGGCTCAGCGGCTTTTGCAGCCGAAGCGGAAACCGTGGGAGCCAAGAGCCGCCCACCGTTTCCTTCTTGAGCCGGAACACCTTTAAGCAGGTCTTCCAGCTTCGTCTTCACGCAAGTGCCAGGTTGGTGGCGGATTCGCGACCGTCACGACCGCTCTCGACGTCGAAGGTGACAGCCTGACCGTCTTCAATCCGGCTGATCCCGCCGCGTTCGACGGCAGAGATGTGCAGGAAAATATCCTTGCTGCCATTTCCAGGCTGAATGAAGCCGAAGCCTTTGGTGCTGTTGAACCATTTCACGGTGCCATTGGCCATATCCGTGGTCTCCTTGATGAACGCTGCCCACACGATCGCGGCAGCCCGGCATAGTCGATCCAAGCCGATCAACCGAAACCAAGCCAATGGCGGCGGAATAACGAAGAGAAGAAACTTAGGCTTCTTATAGATGGTGTTCGCCTGACAGATTTTCAATGGCCTACGTGCGATATTAGCTTGTCACTGAGCCGGGACCACGGGTCGGGAGCGCCCAGATCTGCTGTTGGTTGCGCTTCGGTCCAACGTCGGCGACTTTGCCGGAAGCGCGAGAGGTACGGGGCGCCGCGAGCCGCATCCACTTCCTGCGCATCACTGGCATTTGTCCAAGACGCCGCGGAGGTCGGCTCTCCGCGCTCTCTCCTGAGGGCCTTTGCCGCCGCAGCGCAAATCGAGCACTCGCGGCGAACGGCAAAAAGGTCCGCTCTGCCGACCTTGAACCGTTGGGAATGCCGCGGCGGGGCCCGAACGGCCGCTTTGACGAAGCCGCGCCGCGGCGCCCACCAGTACAGAGAAGGTCGGCTTTGGGCCGAGCTTCTCAGTTGGCAGCCAGTCACGGAGCGGCAGAGATGTCCACCGTAAAGACCAGAAAGAAAAGCCCGGTCACGAGGACCGGGCGATGTGGGAAACGGGACAGTGGTGGACGGGGTAGCGAAGGCCACCCCGCCTGAGCATCATTCAGCGGCGACCATCGACTGGACGTCTTCCTCCTCGGTAGCTTCGTCGTCTTCATCGTCCACGGAGAGGAAGTCAGGCAGATCGACGGCATCCGCTGCGCCATCTACGGCGCTGTCGGCTTCGGCATCGCGCTCCACCATGCGCAGCGGCTCCGGAAGCCAGCCAGTTTCAGCCAGCAGGCGCTCGGCCTCCTCCGCCATGTCACCCTTCTTCAGGTGATCGATGAGCTGGGCCGCTCGCTCGCCGGCGCCCTCACGCACCGCCTCGATGATCCGCGGCTTGGTCACGCGGCCGAGATAGTTGGCGACGGTCGGGCGCCAGCCCACCGCCACCATTTCGAGGCCCGTCGCCCGGGCCAGCCTGTCGGCCTGGGACAGGCGCACGTCGAGCCCGTGCTGGCTAACGCCCATGCCGCCATAGGGGTTGGGCTTCTCGTGCAGCGCGTTGACGCCGAAGCTGACGCAATGGGCGAGCAGCTCCATGCGAGTGTCATCGTCCTGATCGGCCAGCCAGTCCCAGAGCGCGACATCCTCGGCAGGGATGTGATCGCCCCAGCGTTCGTGCCGCTCGGCGATGGCGCGCGCCGAGACGCTTTCGCCGAGGTCGTCGGCTTGCGCCGGGAAATGAACTTCCCGGACCTGGGCCTCGAGGCAGCCCTTGGTGGAGTGCGGCAGCAAGCAATCGGTGACCAGCCGGTGTAGTAGCGCCGTCATGGCAACATGCGGGTTGGACGCCAAGGCATCCCGGAGCGCCAGCGTGCGATGCGCGGTCAACTCGCTGACGAGACGGTCGGGTAGAGGCCGGATGGTTTCGACGTCCTCGTCCTCTTCGGATTCGGCCGCCGTACCACCCAAGGTGATGACAGCGCGCTGGACGCCGCCAGGCTCGCCGCCTTCGGGAGATGCACCATCGGCGTCATCGCCCTCGGGACCTTCCGTCTCCTCGTCTTCGGGACGGACATAGCCGCGTTCAACGGCGAGCTGGCCGTCGTGGCGGATGCTGACGAAGACACCAGCACGGGCCATCTGGTACGCGTCATAGCGCATCGGCCGGGCCTCGAAGGCCTCCAGCGCCTCCTCGATCTCGGCGAGGCGGGCATCAACCTCGTCGGGGAACTCGTCGGCCTGGGCATATTCCGCTTCCAGCGCGTCGAACTCGTCCCGCAGCTTCTCACGCTCGGCACGCTCCTCGTCGGTCAGGTCGATGGTGGTACCGGCCAGACGGCGCAAGCCGCTGGTGTGGCCGTAGGGGAAATCCGCCGCGACCTCGATCCACTTCCAGCCTTCGGCGGCGATGGTCTCCGCTTCGGCCTTCAGCTTCTCGCCGGCCAGCCGGTCGAGCAGCACCGGGTCCTGAAGCCAGCCGCCATCGTCCTGCTGGAAGAGATCGCGCAGCATATAGCCGCCCGCCGCCTCATAGGCCTCGATGCCGACGAAGAGCGCCCGTTTGTCGGAGGCCCGCACCGTGGTTTCGGTCAGCATGCGACGGATGGTATAGGGCTCCTTCTGCCAGCTATCCTTGATCGCCTCCCAGACCTGTTCCTGCCGGGCATGGTCGTCGGAGATTGTGAAGGCCATGAGCTGTTCCAGCGTCATGCCGTCCTCCGCATAGGTCTCGAGCAGCGTCGGCGAGACCGAAACCAGGCGCAGACGTTGCTTCACCACCTTGGCATCGACGAAAAAGGCGGCGGCGATTTCCTCCTCGCTCATGCCCTTCTCACGAAGGACCTGGAAGGCGCGGAACTGGTCGAGCGGATGCAGCGGCGCGCGCTCGATGTTCTCGGCCAGCGACACCTCGTCGATCAGGATATCGTCTCCGGCCTCCGAGACGACACAGGGCACCGGCGCGGTCTTGTTCAGGCGTTTCTGTTTGATCAGAAACTCCAGCGCACGGTAGCGGCGGCCGCCAGCCGGCACTTCGAAGAGGCCGGTTTCCTGCCCTTCGGCGTCGAGCTCGGGGCGGACATGCAGGGACTGGATCAGCCCGCGGCGGGCGATGGACTCGGCCAGTTCCTCGACCGAGATGCCGGCCTTCACGCGCCGGACATTGGACTGGCTGAGCACCAGCTTGTTGAAGGGGATGTCGCGCGAGGACGACAGGGTGATTTTCTGCGTGGCAGTGGCCATGTCAGGGTCTCCTTGACGGACGCCGGGGAGCCTCTCTCTCCGGCAACCAGCCCGTCACGAAACCCCCACCCTCCTTTCCCTCTCATGGCCGAGCCGAGTATGATCGCGAATACCCATCAGAGGTCGCCGCGGGCGCGCAGGCTGGTCTCCCGGCCAGCCCCGGTGATGATGTGGTCGTGCAGTATCACCCCCAGGGACGCAGAGGCGTTTCGGATTTCTTTCGTCATCGCGAGGTCGGCGGCTGAGGGCTCGGGATCGCCGGCCGGATGATTGTGGACGATGATCAGCGCCGAGGCGTTGAGCGCCAGGCAGCGCCGCAGCACCTCCCGGGGATAGACCGGGACATGATCGACCGTGCCGATGGCCAGGCATTCGTCAGAGATCAGCCGGTTCCTGCGATCGAGATAGAGGACATGGAAACGCTCCACATCGCCCCTGATGGTGAGCGCGCAATAGTCGAGCACCGCCTGCCAGGACGTCAGGACCGGGTTCTGGTTGAGGTGGCGCAGCAGGATCTGCCGGGCCTCGTAGACCACGGCCTGCTCCTGGGCCGAGAACCGAAGCGGCTGCGGTTCGATGGTGAGTGTTCTCATGGTTCGTGTCATGGTGCTGTTCTCCGACGGCAGCCGGCCGGGCGCCGGAGCTTTCACCGCGTCACGAGGAGAAGCGCCGCCCTCTTCCTGCGAAGAGAGCGGCGCCTAAGCTGCTGCCCCCTCAGGAACGCGGGGGCTCCGTATCGGGGCGTGTCCCGTTTGACAGGCGACCCGAGCGGTAAAGCAGGCGCTCGGCATCGCGGATGCTTCCGGTCTGACGCGCGGTGTCGGCCCAGACAGAGACCGGCACGTCGCCGGTGAACAGCAGATCCCGTTCGATTCCCATGCCGAAGGGCAGCCGGATCGAGCACAGTTCCTCAAAGCTCCAGGAGCCAAGTTCGGGGTAGCCAATGTCGGCCAGGCCAAACATGATGTCGCCGTCCTCGTCGAGCTCGGTCGCAAGCCAGACACCGGCGCCGAAGGGATTGAAGAACTTCACGATCGGAATGTGGTCGGTGTCAGCCTGGCGACCATTGGCCAAAAGCTGCGCGCGTTGTGACGCCGTCAGAAGGATCATGCCGCGGCCCTCCCGTCCGTCGAGGTTTGCCGATCAACATCGGCGCTGTCGTCGGGCAGATGGGCGAGCAGCCAGTCGGCCGCCTTGCTGGCCTGCGAGGCTGCACGAACGATCGCGCGGGAATCCTCGCGCAACACCTCCAGCCAGGAACCGATGTAATCGGCGTGGCGCACCGTCGGCACGATGCCGAGCGAGACGCAGCAGAACGCGCTCGAAATCTCGGCGATTAGTTCCTCGAAAGCGTATGTCTTCGTGCCGAAACTCCCCGAGAAGTCCCGCCCCAACCGTGAGGCATGTCCTGTCGCGTGCCCCATCTCGTGCAGGGCGGTCCGGTGCCAGTTGATTGGCTCGAAAGAGGCCTGCGGAGGTGGCACCTGCACGTAATCGAGCGCGGGAACATAGAAGGCGCGGTTGCCACCGATCCGAAAGTCGATACCAGTCGCGGCGATCAGTGCTTCGACCCGCGGCTCGATCAGCCCGGGCGGCGGTGGCGGCGCCTCGATGGCAATGTCGTCTGGCAGTCCCTCGCATTGGGCAGCATTGAACACGGTAAAGCGCTTCAGGAACGGGATGCTGTTCGCGTCTTCCCCGCTCTCCCGGGCGCGGCGCTTCTCGTCTTCAGGCGTGAAACGGTCGGCATAGACGACGGTGGTACCCCGCTCGCCCTTGCGGACATTACCGCCGAGCGACAGCGCCTGGCGGAAGGTCAGCCAGTGCTGCGTTGGATAGCCCTGCTGGATGACCGCGCCCCAGAGGATCAGGACATTGATCCCGGAATACTGCCGACCTGTGCTGGCGTTGCACGGCATGGCGAGCGGCGCTTGCGCCGCCGCCGTCCCCCAGGGCTGAACCCAGGGCAGCCGGCCTTCCTCCAGCTCGGCGATGATCTTGTCGGTGATGTCGTCATAAAGGTTCGTGCGCGGACCGCTCTTGCGGGCCGCGCGATGCTCTCTGGCCATCGGGATGATCTCCGCGACGGGCGCCGGAGGCCTCTCCTCCAGCCCTCAACCCGTCACGGAAAACCCGCCCGCACTTTCACTCTGAAGGGGGCGTTGCGGGGTCTCCCCGCTGATGGGGGTGCGTCGGCAACGCCAGTGCCGACCAGGGGGAAGGCTTTCCCCTCCCGGCTGTTCACCGAGGACATTAAAGACTAGGACTGGATGTCTCTAGACGTCGTGGAAGCAGACTTGAAACGCTCAATCGGCGCCCCCCAATTGAGTTGACGGAACGAAGTTTTGAGAGCGCTACCGCAATGGGAATTCAGCATCTATGCGCTGTCCCTTCCCAAGGGGCATGGGTTCGGAAACCGGCCCCCTGTCGCCGCATGGCTCAGCGAAGACGGTCTCTCATGTGGCATTCTCAGGCACGATCTGAACGATCGCTCCTATGGGGTGCTGGTCATGCGGCGGCGAACCGACCAAGTCTGGACGGTGACGGCCGAGCGGGAAGGCTATGCCGCTGAAAAAGAAGCCCTCGCCCAGTTGCCACCTCTCCTGAAAGACGGCGAGCCTCCGGAACCTGTTCCACCCGGCGTCATGCAGCGGCCCGCGCTCTATGATCTGGAAGGGAGGACGGCGAGCGAAGTGTTCGCGACGTTGACGCTGCCGTCCCATCGCCCCGCGGCATGGACGCTCAACCAGCTCTATCTCGCGCTTCCAAAGCCAGATCGAAACTGGGCAGGAGATTGCCAGACGAACAACTTTCACACGCGGTTGTGGGAGGCGCAGCTGCTGGCGACGTTTCGCGAGCAGGGATTGCTCGTGACCCAACCATATGAGTCCCCGGATTTCCGCATCGAGAACAGGCTTGGCGGTTCGGCATGGGTGGAAGCCGTAACGGCCAATCCCGCAGATCCTTACAACCATGTGAACGCGCCGCCGAGCGCCTTGCCAGCCGACCGGGAAGAGGCATTTTTCGGCGCCGGAGCTTTGCGCTTTGCCAAAACGATCGGCAACAAGCTTGCTCGCAACTATGATCAGTTGCCGCATGTACAGGGACAGCCCTTCGCCCTGGCAATTGCGGACTTTCAGGCACCGGCATCGATGATCTGGAGCCGGGAAGGACTGATCGGATATCTCTATGGCGAGGGCGCAGAAGAGGTTGAAATCGACGGGCGCATGCATGCGCGTCCGACGAATGCATCCCACCTCAAGGGCAAGGCCAGATTTCCCGCCGGCCTGTTTGCCGATGCGGGACATGCCGAGCTCTCCGCAGTTATCTTTTCGAACGCGTGTTCGATGGCCAAGCTCAATCGCGTTGCGGTATCGGGTCAGGGCGCACCGAGTGGACTGCGATACATGCGGATTGGCAACTTCTTTGACAGGACGCCAGGCGCTCTCAGGGGCATCCCGTTCTGCCTTGATGTGACCAGCGATGAGTATCGCAACCTCTGGCCGATAGGGAGTGAGCCGTGGTCGGCTGAAATCGAGGTCTTTCACAATCCGTTCGCGCACCACCCCTTGCCATTTGAGCTTCTGCCGGAGGCAACACACTGGTTCGACCAGGACGGTGAGACGGTGTGTCGGAGTTTCTACGAAACCTCGATCCTTTGGTCCCAGACACTGATCCAAAACGACACGGACCCACCGCCGACCCTAGAGCAACTGATGTCGAAGGGTCCAAAAGCGTGAAAGGCATCATGCCGAATGCACCGAAGGTGCTCGCATTCGATCACCCGAGGATATTTGCGGCCCGAGGTACGCCTTATGCACGACCACCCAGGCACGGATTCCCTACCCCTTCAGACGCTTCAGATAATCTCCCCGATCCAACGCCCCCGTCCGATTTGCGCGCCATGCTATCCGCTTCCCCGCCAACCCGCTGCGCGCCCTTCTCCCAGCTATGCCATCGTGTTTCACTCCGGGATCATGAACACGGCGTTTCTCTTGATAGCAATGTATTCCGGGCGACCGATCATTCCCGCTGAGGATGTCGCCAGGGATTTTTTCGGTCTGAGTACCGACAAGTTCATCCGCAAAGTCTCGGCTGGTTCCATCGCCCTCCCCCTCGTCCGCATGGAAGCATCCCAGAAATGCGCCAAAGGCGTCCATATCGACGATTTGGCCGAGTACCTAGACAAGCGGCGGGCTGCAGCCGTCAAGGAATGCCTGCAACTGCAGGGCCTTCGATAAGCATGTTCCCCTCTGAAAATCGCCAAAGACCTGCCTGCTACCCATGGCACCAAGCGACCACCCTCCTCGCCTTGTCCGACAGCATGGATTGAATTCTGTCAGAAAGCTGCGTATATTTCTGACAGGAGAACGATCATGCAGCACCTTGCCGAACAGATATTGACCCATGCAGAAGGGCTTCCGGAAGGAGCGCCACTTGCCGCAAAGGGCCTGTTGCACCTCGGCAGCCGTGCCGGTGTGGATCAGGCCTTGTCGCGCCTTGCCGAGCGCGGCCAGTTGATCCGTGCCGGGCGCGGCGTTTACCTGCGACCGATCAAAAGCCGGTTTGGAACGCGCGCGCCGTCCGTGGAACAGGCTGTCGAGGCCCTCGCGGCGCAACGTGGCGAAGTCATCGTTCCAACCGGCGCCGCTGAAGCGAATGCGCTCGGGCTGACCACGCAAGTGCCTGTTCGCTCCGTGTACCTGACCTCGGGTCGCAGCCGCACGCTCTCCTTGGGCAAACAACTCGTCGAACTGCGCCACGCTCCCCGATGGCAGCTTGCCCTTGGGAAGCGGCCGGCAGGCAGTGCTGTTCGCGCCCTGGCCTGGCTCGGGCCGGAACAGGCAGAGACAGCTCTTAGATCGCTGAAGCAGAAACTGCCGGCAGCGGCCTTTGACGAATTGGTAATTGCTGCACCGCAGTTCCCGACCTGGCTTGCACGCAGCGTCGTAAAGACGGCGCATGTCTGAGCCCTTCCTGTCGTTGTCGTCTGCCGACCGCAAGGACGCCCTGGCCGTAGTTGCTGATCGCTCCGGGCGGCCCGCGCACCTGCTCGAAAAGGACGTCTGGGTTGTCTGGGCCCTTCAGACCCTCTTCAGTTCCGAGCTCGGTGAGCACCTCGTCTTCAAGGGCGGAACATCCCTTTCCAAAGCCTATGGGGTGATCCAGCGCTTCTCTGAAGATGTCGATCTGACCTATGACATACGGGCAATCGCACCTGATCTGGTGGGAGAACACGCCGAAGCCCTGCCAACCACACGTAGTGAGGAAAAGCGCTGGTCGAAAGCTGTTCGGGATAGATTGCCGAAATGGGTCGTCGAAACGACGCAGCCCTTGATACAGGACGCCATTGCAGCGCAAGGGCTATCAGCCTCGACACGGGCAGATGGCGACAAGCTTTTCATCGATTACGAGGCCGCCTCTTCTGGCTCCGGCTATGTCGCCCCCAGCGTCATGCTGGAATTCGGTGCGAGGTCGACGGGCGAACCGGCGAGCCCGCGTGACGTCTCCTGCGACGCAAACGGGCTGATTGAGGGCGTGACCTTTCCGACCGCGACACCGCGCGTAATGCATGCCGAGCGGACATTTTGGGAGAAAGCCACGGCGATCCATGTCTTCTGCGTCCAGAGACGGCTCCGCGGGGAGCGCTTCGCGCGCCATTGGCATGACCTGGTACGCCTCGACGATGCAGGCATCGCGGATGTGGCTATTTCCGACCGAGACCTCGCCTCAGCAGTCGCGCGGCACAAGCGTATGTTCTTCCCGGAGAAGACGGCCGGCGGAACCCCCGTGGACTATGAAGCCGCGGTTCACGGCAATCTGCAACTGGCTCCAAACGGAGAGGCTCGCACCGCGCTCGCGGCCGATTACGCGCATATGGTCCACGACGGTCTCCTGCTTGAAGACGCCGAGCGTTTCGACGACCTCATCGAACGTTGCGCATCCATTGCCGAGCGCGCAAAGTGCCGAGCGCTTCATTAAGGCATTTACGCGGAAAATAAGAGCCAGCTGAAATACCTAGCCTTATCAAGAGGTCGTTGTCAGGGCCCTCTGACCAACCAAAGCAAACGGCAGCCAAAACCTAAACGCCATGCTGATAGATTGGGGCACGCCCATTATCCCAATCCTCTCGATTCAGGAAAATTCTGTATCCTGTAAGATGGAAGGATGAATTACTGAGATCTTTGACCAGATCCAACGTATCCACGTGAATAAAATGGCGATAGCTGGCTCGGAATCCTTCGCCAGGTGCCGCACGGAAATGAATGCCCGGGGGGCCGATCGTCAGACATGCCCTTGGCTGCGGGTCGTTTATCTCAGACAGCGCAGATGTCGCGAAATCGGGCTGGATTATCCAGTCCGTCCCGAATGAAACACACCACTCATCCGCTTCCCACTGGAATACCCGATGCCAGTCGGCTTCGCCCGCGCGCCCGAAGTCTGGATTCAAAAGCAGAACTGTCGGCTTGCTGTTAGGCTGCTCCAATGGTTCAGAAAGCTTAATGCCAAAGATCGCCTGGTGACCGTATCTCTTGAGGAGAAACAAGGCACCTTTCGGCTCCTCGGCGATTATCGCTGATCTGGCGTTCAACGTGCTTCGCATGTACAGCCCTCCGAAGATCGATCAATCCCAGCCCCGCCGAATATCGGTACGGTGACATTCGGGACAATGCACCGCGCTAGTCGGCCGCTTTTCACGTCGAGCCTCGCGACGTTCGTACTCATCAAGCACTTCGACTTCGAAACGGTGCCCACAATTGTTGCAGCGGAAATGAACACGCTCAGTCATAGCTGATACCTGCGTTACCAATGAACTCATTCCAGAGCACCTCAGCCGCTCGCTCTGGAGTCAGCCGTTCGTCAGCTTTGCCGAAGACGTTCATGGTTTGAATCAGGAATTGCTCGTAATCATCGGCCGAAATATTGAAACCGCCATTCGCTGTGTTGTCACCAGCGTTTTCGCTGAACGAGTAGTAGATATCGCCCAGAGCGACCTGCGAGCTACGGCAGTGCACTGAGATATGGGCCGTACCATTTCGATGTCCGCTGTTGACAACTGTTGCCCCAAAAGAGCTCGCACTTCTGTCAACGAAACGTCCGCGAAATCCATCGATTGAGTCGATTTCGATGATCGCTCGTCGGAAGTAATCCTTGAAGGTGGCGAAGGCAGCATCGCGGAAATCACCCTTGTCGATGTGGTCGAACTGCCGCTTTGCGCGGTAGCGTGCCATCGAGGGGCGTGTGGCCGACGGCTCATCGGCTACTTTCGCCGCAGCTGCTGGTACGGCTTCAGCTTCGATGATGCGTCGAAGCTCCTGCACGACATTTAGGTAAGCGGTGTTTGGATTGGCCCATGCACTGATCGCCTTGCCGTCCGTTGGCACGGCCTTCAGTTGGCGCAACTCCCTCATCGCTTTCCAATCGCATTCCTCCACGATGATCGGCACTACACGGGCGGTCCCTGCGTCGTGGCGTTCAAGCGCGCGTCTCATTTCGCGCTCGACACAGTAGTCTGATGCGATGAAGTCGGGGCTCACTAGAAGCAGGAACAGGTCGGAAGCCTCTAGTTCCCGTTCAATCTCAGCGTCCAGTTCGCCACCAGCCAAGATGTTGCGATCATACCAGGTCTCAATACGCCCTTCCCTTGTAAGGTTCTTGAGGTGGACGTGCAGCCGATCAAGCGCGGCCTTGTCGTTATGAGAATAAGAAATGAATGCCCGCATCTGCTCAACTCAAAATGTTTAATGTTTGTTCATGATATACCCGAAGCGCTACCTGCGTGAGACACTGCCTGTAGCGCTTGAGCCCGAAACCATTGTTCTACTGTCTACAGTCAGCGCTTCTTATTCGACTGAGACAACACCGAAGCGGCAAGTGTCTTTGTCTTTTCAGAATAACGGTCGCTGCGAAGTACCTTTGACGCGAGGTCCTCCATTTTCGCTCCGGTTTGCCGATTGGTCTTTGACTGAGACAACGCCGAACCAGCAAGCTTGCGGGCGATCTGTGAAGAGCCAGGTTTGAAAAGGGTGTCTGCTGCAAGCGAGGCAACCTTGGTCGAAGTTCCTTTACGATTTACCGCCATATTATCCTCCATGTGGTGTTTGGTTTACTTCTAGAGACTAGATGTGGGATTGGAGCCAAATTTCGCAACCTTCTTCAGTGACATTTCAAAATGGCAGCCTCGCCTCAAAAAGGTCTGGCGTGTCTTCGTCGCGCCGCCTGCTCAGGCCTTCACCAAGATGCAGGCACGGATGTTTAATACGTGTCAGGCCTTTGCCGCCCTCAAAATGGACCCACCCTCCTCTGGGCATGCCCACGCTTACGATCAGCGCCCCGCATATTGGACAAGTCCGCCTGAAGGATGCGCCCTCCTTGCCTTCACGATCGCCTCGAACTGCCCAACCGCCGCGAACGGACACCGTGCGCCCAGTCGACAGACGGCGGGTGTGTGCCTTCCGGTAATACCAACGGTCCTTCATCCCAGCCCCTTCCTTTCCTCGACCCGGCTGCCGCTTGGGGTCGAACGCACATAGAAGCCTTGTGGAATAGCCTCTTGCACCAGCCCCACATGGGATATCAGGCCCACGGCACGACTGCCCTCTGTCAGCGCGGCAAGAACTTGGATCACTTGATCCAGCGTGCCCGCCCCATTTTCGGTGTCGAGGCTCCCGAAGCCTTCGTCGATGAAGATTGTGTCCATCCGGATCTTGCCCGAAAGGCTCTCGACCACATCAGCTAATCCGAGCGCGAGGGCCAGTGCCGCGATAAAGGTCTCGCCGCCTGACAGTGTTGTTGTCGGGCGCGCCTTGCCGGTGTTGATGTCGAAGACCTCGATTTCGAGCCCACGCTTGCCGCGACCGCCAGATGCCTCGAGCCCGCGCGTCAGCCGGTAGCGACCACGTGTCATAGGGTCGAGCCTCATATTCGCCGCCTCGAGAACCTGGTCGAACATTGCTCCGATCGCGAAGGTCTCGAGTGTCATCTTGAAATCGTTCTTGCCGTTAGCCAGATCAGCCAGCCCCCGAAGCGGACCGGTCTCGGTTTCTAGCCGCTCGGTTTCGGTCAGAGCCGCGGCAAGCGATTCCTTGAATTTGGTCAGTGACGATAGATTCGTTCTCGCTGTGGCGAGTGCAGCGTTGGCCGCGTTCAAGGTCTGGGTGGCGTCTGCCAACGCCAGCTGAAGCAGGGCAAGGTCCGGGCGTTCACGATCTGCGCAAGCGGCTGTGGCGTTCTGAAGTGTCGTGCGCGCCGCGATCAGGCCTTCACGATGATCGGATACCGTCTTCTGGTCGGCATCGAGGGTCGGAAAATGCGCCTTGCAAGCATCATATCCCGCTTTGTCCAGCCCAACCTCGGCTAGCCGAGCGCCAAAATCGCCTTGCGCCTTTTTCACGCGCCGCTGCTGCCCGTCGCGCGCCCGCTTTGCTGCTTCAAGCTGCTCTTGCGCACGGGTGAGCGCTTCACTGGCGGCTCGGTCCTGTTGCGTCGCCACTTCCAGCGCCTCGGAGAGTTGCCCTTGCACTCTCTGCAAAGCCTCCCTTCGCGCGACAACCGCCTCGGGCGTGCGCAGACCTTCCGGCAGGGCCTCGATCACTGTGTCCAGCTTGGCGCGCGCGCCGGCAAGAGCGGTCTCGGCCTTTCCCGCAGCGGTGCGCGCCGTAGCCTCGGCGGTTTCTGCCTCAATCACCTTCCGCTTGAGTTCGGCCAACCGCTCCGCCATCGCGTCCAGATCGACCGCCTCTCCAAGCCCGGCGACGTCGCCTTCAAGCCGTGCGATTTCAGCCTCGAGTTCCGCCAACGTGCGCTCAGGACGTTCCTGTTCCTCCAGCGCCTGCTTCTTTTCGTCGAGCCGCCTTCGGAAATTGCCGAGTTCACTTTCGGCCCGAACTCTGGCTTCGGAGGCGGTTCTCGCCAGAACCTGCGCGCTCCGAAACGCTTCGGTCAAACCAGATTGTTCGGGCGTACCATGGGCAGGCGCAGGATGATCATGGGAACCACATACAGGGCATGGCGCCCCTTCGGTCAACTTTTCCGCCAGAATGATCGCTTGCGTGCGCGAAAGCCGTGCCTCGGCATCAAGTAAGGCCGCGTCAGCGGCTCGCGCCGCATCGGTTCTTGTCGCCAGTTCGTTCGATGCCACTTCGACATTTCGTTGAGCATCCGCGACAGCTTCTTGCGCCTTAGCTTGCGCCGCTGCCTTGGCTCTTTCTCGGTTGACCTCGGCCAGCTCACGGTTCAGCTGGCCTCGCACCGTTTCGGTCTTTCGCGCTTGATCAAGCGCCAGATCGGTCACATCGCGCTTAGACTTCAGCTTCTCTCGGGCATCTATGACCTCGGTCAGAGCCTTCTTCGCTGAAGCTTCGTACTTCGCAGCGTCGTCAAACGCGCTTCTTAGATCCGCTGCCTGCCCGACCTGCTTCTCGATCGCCTCCAACCTTGTCAGGTCAGCTTGAACTTGTTGCCGCCGGTCCTCGCCCGACTGTGCCTCAACAAGTTTTTTTTCCGCCAATTCCTTCGCGCCAGTAGCGATGTTGAGTTCCGCCTCGGCCTTCGTGACAGCCTCCACCGCATTCCGGCTTTCCTGCTCCGCATCCCGCCAAGCCGTCTCAAGATAACGGGCCTGCAAGGCATTCCGGACAGCCTCAATCCGCTTGGCGAGTTCTTCGACCTCGCCCGTTTTCTTTTCTAGATCATCGACAGCGTGCTGTGCCGTATCGACAGCAGAAAATGCTTTTTCGATTTGCTCGCCTTCGGTCAGAGCTTTGCGCGCGGCTTCGTTAGCCATCTCCGCGCCGCGCAGAATACCCTGCTTTTCTTCGACTTTGGCTTCGGCTGTGGCAATTCCGAGTTCCAGCGCTTCGGCGCTCTCGAAGCCACGTTCCTCGAGTCGAGCCACGTAGAGGGCGCGCTGGTCGCGCAACGCTCGTTCTGCCTCGGAGGCTTCTTCCTTAAGCCGTGCGGCGAGATCGCGATAGATCTTCACGTCGAAGAGATCCCGTAATATCTCGACCCGCGCATCCGTTTTTGCGGCCAGGAACGTCTCAAACTTGCCCTGCGGTAAGAGCACAATCTGCCGAAACTGATCTGCCCCGTAGCCAAGGAGCGCCTCGACCTGCTGCCCCACTAGCGAAACCTTCTTTTCGGCAATGACACGGCCAGAGTTAGTCGGACCAAGAGCGTCTACCGGAATCCCTGTGACATCAAACAACGAGGCTTCTGCCGCGTCCTCAGTGGTCCCTTCACCACGTGCCTTTGGACGTTCCTGCGCCGGACGACGACGGATCACGTAGGTCTTGGTGCCCAACTCGAAGACAAATTCGACTTCGGTAGGTAGATCCAACGCTGCGTGATCCGAGCGTAGTGAACGTGGTTCCTGATCGGTCTTGGTTGGTGACCCGAACAACGCGAAGGACATCGCCGAAAACAGCGTCGATTTTCCCGCGCCAGTCTGACCATAAATTCCGAACAGACCCGTCTCCAGCGCGGACCGGAAATCGACCACCTCGGTTGTCGCAAACGGCCCGAAGGCTTGAAGCGATAGGCGAATGGGTCTCACGTCTGCTCCTCCCCTGAGGCGGCTGCGTGGAGCTTTTCCGCGACGATCGCGACTTCGGTGGCGTTTGGCTCCCGGCCCCGCACAACCGTCATGAAATCGCCAATCATCTCGATCGGCGTGACCGCGGCCCGCCCGTTGCCGAGCACTTTGGTCTCTCTCGCGCGCTCCTGCCGGGCGTAGGCCAGATGGCAAGCATTGGGATAGGTCGCGCGCAAACGCTTCATCGGATCGATCAGAGGAATCTCATCCGTCAGTATAGCCTGGATAAAATCGTCAGACGGCGTTCCTTCCAGAAGATCAGAGAATGCCCCGGTAAGCGAACGCACCTGTCGGATCGGTCGGAACGGTACGGTGCGGATCTCGGCCCCTCCAGCTTTCAGATCGACGACAGTCATGGATTTTTCGCTTCCCGCCTCGTCGAAACCGAAAGCGAGCGGGGCGCCGGAGTAACGAATATGGCTCGCACCCACTTCCTGCGGCTTGTGCAAATGCCCTAGTGCAACATAGTCCGCCCCATCGAAGACATCGGAGGGAACAGTTTCGATGCCCCCGACTCGCGTCAGGGCGCGCTCGGTCTCGCCGACCGCCCCCCCCGCGACGAAAGCATGGGCCACGACGACCCAACGCGCCCCATCAGGCACCTGCCCCCTCGCCGCAGCGATCTGGGCGGCGACGACTTCCGACGGCGCATTAATGCTTTCATCCCCGAACACCTCGCGTGCGGCGTATTCATAGGAAAAGGGCAGTGCGGAAAAGGCGATCTCGCCATGTTCGTCTCGCAGCACAAGCGGAGTTTCGACCGCGTCGGCAATCCCACGCACCAGCACCCGCGACGCAGTGGAAAACACAGACATTGCCTCGATCCGGTCGCCAGAGTCGTGGTTTCCAGAGATCATCACCACAGCGGCTTCGGTCTCCTCTGCTACGCGCTTGAGGAAGCGATTGAACTGCCGAATCGACGAACTTGGCGGCGAAGCACGGTCAAAAACGTCCCCTGCGATGACAAGAACATCGGCCCGTTCGACCACAAGCGTTTCAAGGATCTGGCGAAGGATGACCTCATGATCCTCCTCAAGGCTCAACCCCATGAACTGCCGCCCCAGGTGCAGATCTGCCGTATGAAGTACTCGCATGAGGTCAATCCACTTTCTATACGTACAGTAAGTGTATGGACTTCGCTTCAAGAGTCAAGTATTACCGGCACATGAGCCTAGAAGACCTCAAACACGCGCAACGCGAGCGAATTTTGTTCCTTGACCAATGTCTGACCTGGAGAGGTCAAGCAAACCGCCGTGACGTGATGGAACGTTTTGATATCTCAATGGCACAGGCTGCCGTAGACTTTCGAACCTATCTTTCCCTGACGGGTACGCCGCCGGTCTACGATACCGCGGAGAAAGCTTACTTCTCGACGAGCAACCACAGTCCTTTGACTAACGCCGGCCCGGAACAGGTTTTCGAATTGCTCGATAGTAAGACAACATCCCTTGGCGCATGCATCCCGCTTCCCAATCGCGTGATGGATCACACTGTCGTCTCGCAGCTCTACCGCGCAATGATGGCTGAGCGAGACATCCAGATTACCTACACCTCGATGACAACCGGCCTCTCGGACCCGCAGTGGATTAGTCCGGTGCGGTTTCATTTCGATGGAGAGGCGATCCATCTCCGTGCGTGGAGTTACAAACACAACACGCACCGGGATTATCTCCCTATAAGAATAACTAAACAATCCGAAGCAGAGACGCGGGAGAGGCCCTCTCCCCTACCCTTTGACACTGATTGGCACAGCATCGTGCGTTTGTGGATACGTCCGCATTCGAGCCTTTCGGATGCACAGGCGCGCGTTGTCCGTCGGGAATACGGATTTCAAGAGGAAACACATATTACGGTCAAAACTCGAAGAGCGCTCGCATTCTACGTCGTAAGACGATGGCGTCTCAATGAAAATAATGCCCGTCTCGAACTAGATATGATCGAAGAATTGGATTCGTGAGTTAGCGCTACGAAAACACACTGGAAACTCAGCGCCGCGCCGGCTTTGAAAAGCAGTTAATCATACAGCATCCGTTTTCCGAGTTAGATTAGTCAAATCCACACAACAAGACGTCCTTTCGAATGGAGACCCGACAGAGCAAAAAATCATGGCGCAGCCAGATCCGGAGCATGTGCAAGACTTGCCTCCTTTGTATGCAAACTAAATTCCGCCGCTCGCAACCGCGATCACATCCAATCCTTCTAGGAAACCATAGCTTTCTCAAGAGATTACAATAGACGGGTGAGATCGGGCGTGGAATATTGAACCAGAGCTAGATGCAGGGATGCAGAAGCAAGCGTTGAGGGAGCGTAAGTTGACTGTAAGTGTTCATAATCCCGATCAGTATATGGCGGCGCTTAGGACGATCGTCGCGCAGGGCCGCAAGCGGATCGGGCTGCTAGTTGGCGCTGGAGCTTCTGCCGGAATGGCCAAGCCCGATGGCACCTATCCGCTCATCCCAGCAGTTGCGGGGCTCACGGACCAAGTCCTCACAACACTTGCCCCAACCTATCAAAAACAAATTGATGGCCTGAAAGCCGAGCTCGCGCAGCACGACATCGAGACGATCCTTTCGAGGATTCGCTCCCTGAGCCAGGTGATTGGTTCGTCGAAAGTCCACGATCTCGACGGCCCAGGCTTTGTGACTTTCGGAGAAGCGATCTGCTCCGAGATAGGCAAGATCGTGGACGTCCGATTGCCCGAGACCGGATCAGCTTATGCAGATCTCGTGAATTGGATCACGGGCACAACGCGTGACTATCCTATTGAGATTTTCACCACGAACTACGACTTGCTGTTCGAAGAAGCCTTCGAATCTGTACGAGCGCCGTACTTCGATGGCTTCACGGGCGGTCGCGAACCATTCTTCGACCCCGTCTCAGTGTCGCGCAGCGATCTTCCCGCTCGCTGGACGCGGCTATGGAAGCTCCATGGATCGCTCGGCTGGCGTGCAAGCGCGAAGGGCGAAGTGATCCGCACGGGCCAAAGCTCAGCAAGTCACCTCGTCTTCCCCGAACACCTGAAATACGATCAAACACAGAAAGCGCCCTACGCAGCGTTGCTCGATCGCCTTCGTACGTTCCTGCTCACCCCCGACACGCTACTCATCTCTATCGGATTTTCTTTTGCCGATGCACACATCGCGGCCCGGATCGATGAAGCGCTCGCAGCCAATCCATCCGCCAGCGTATTCGCATTCCAGTACAAGATTCTAGATGAAGAGGGTCCGGCGTGCGACCTCGCGCGCCGTCTGCCTAACTTTAGCGTCTATGCACGTGACCAGGCCAAGGTGAACGGCACGCGCGGCGCATGGAAAGCTCCGGCCGAACTTCCGAGCAAGGATTGGGGGCCGATAAGGTCGACCTACATGGACGACAAAGGAAACTTCACGCTCGGTGCAATAGAGCCCTTTGCTCGCTTCTTCGCGGCATCACGATCGGTTCAAGCATTTCCGACACAACCGGATCTAGCAGCATTGGCAGCAGAGGTGCCACTACCGACAGCCGTCACCGCGGCGGAGGCCAAATGAACGCCCCTACTCTTCTCGGCCATGTCGGCTCTGTCGCAGGTTCGACCGTAAGTGTGCGTCAGTTCGAGGGCGTCGCTTCGGGTATCGCGATCATCGGAGGACGAAGCTACCGGGTAGGTCAGGTCGGCAGCTTTGTGCGGATACCACAGGGTTATCATGATCTTTATGCTATCATATCAGAGGTCGGAGCAAGTGCTACACCGGTGACGCTAGTCGATGCGCTAGACCGCGGCGAACGATGGCTGACCGTTCAGCTTATTGGCGAGATTGTCGAGGCCTCGTTTGAGCGAGGCATCAGCCAGTATCCGAACGTGAACGATGAAGTGCATCTGGTCACAGAAGAGGATCTGGCCAAGATCTACGGTGCAGAGTTTTCCGGACAAGTGATAGTCGGGCGACTTGCTAACGCCGAGAGCATCCCAGTCCGCCTGGACCTCGACAAGCTAGTCACGCGCCATAGCGCAGTGCTCGGCTCGACCGGGTCGGGCAAGTCCACGACCGTCTCTAGCTTGTTGCGGTCAATCTCGGCGCCTGACGGAGCAGGCTTTCCGAGCGCGCGCGTTCTCTTACTCGATATCCACGGCGAATATGCCAGCGCGCTCGCCGACAACGCTGAAATTTTTCGGATCACACCCGGAGTGGGCGAGAAGCAGCTGGTCATTCCGTATTGGGCACTACGGCCGGCCGAAATACTCAATTTTCTGTGCGGGAAGTTGGATGATCGCGCAACGACCGCAATACTCGACAAGATCTTCGCTGCCAAAAGCGCGATTGCTCAAGCAGACAATTTGCCTGGTGTCGATCTGAGTTCGATGACCGTCGACAGCCCTATTCCGTACAGCTTGCGTAGCCTCTGGCTCGAGCTGATCGAACCAGAAGTCAAAACCTGGCTCGATCAGGCCAAGACACAGCCGGCGATCATTCAGCCTGGCGATGCGATCACACTTCGTCAACCAGCCTACCAGCCGCACACAACAACGAACTCAGCACCTTACCAGAACAACATCGGTGTGCTCGGAATCCGCAAGCAGCTCGATCGAATGCGATCACGAATGCTCGATCGTCAGTTCGAGTTCCTGCTCAAGCCCGGTGAATGGGAGCCTGACCTGACGGGCCACGTAACGAATGACCTTCCATCCCTCCTCGAAAGCTGGATCGGCCACGAGAAGGCGATAACGGTGCTTGATCTGTCGGGTATTCCTAGCGCGGTTCTTCTAGATTTGATCGGGGCGATTCTGTCGATTATCTATGAAGCGCTCTTCTGGGGTCGCGAGCGCGATGAGGGCGGCCGAAAGCGGCCTCAACTCGTTGTTATGGAGGAAGCTCACCGGTATCTTGGTCGAGAATCCGACAACCCTGCGCGCGAGATGGTTCAGAGAATCGCAAAAGAGGGACGGAAATTTGGTATCGGCGCAATGATCGTCAGCCAGCGTCCTTCGGAAATTGACGACACCATTCTTTCCCAGTGTGGGACCTTTGTCGCGTTGCGCCTCACCAACTCTACTGACCGCAGCAAGGTACAAGCCGCGTTGCCCGACAACCTGAGCGGCATTGCCGATAGCCTCTCGGTTCTAAGGACTGGCGAAGCGATCATAACCGGCGAGGCTGCGCGACTTCCAGTTCGCTGCCGCGTCACTCTCCCACCCAAAGACCGTCGCCCAAACAGCGAAGACCCGCTTGTAGCTGACAGTTGGAAGCGCCTCCGGGGGCCTGAAAACTATGATGAGCTTGTCGCGGTATGGCGTGCGCAGGATCCAAAGTGGAAGCCACCAGAAGTGGGCGAGAACGAAGGCGAGAACGAGGGAGGAAATTGATGGAACGACAGCCAGTAACTTCCAGCAACTTGGCAGAGGTCGGCTACGACCCGGAATTAGAGACGCTCGAAGTCCAATTCAGGCATGGCGGAGTTTATCAGTATTTCAACGTGCCTGCCTTCATGTACGAGCGCCTAATAACCGCCGACTCTCTAGGTCGTTTTTTCAATGCGGAAATTAAGGGGCACTACCCTGAAGCAAAGCTCTAGCGCGCCGCATTGAAATCGCGTCGAGGTCTTCAAGCAGCGCCTGGCCTCTACTAGAATGCATCTCAGAGACGGGCGGCCCGCATTCAGACCCAAGCGCAAAGCTGCTCAAGCGGCTACGACACGCGTGGCCGGAGTTTGTGATTGATCGCCTAGCTGACACCAAGGGCCAGCCAGACCTTGGTACACGCCCTGATCCCTTGATCATCCTCCAGGCACATCAGACCCGCACCAAGTAAGAATTTGGTACTTGGTACAGATGAGGATCACCTTATCATTTGATTACATAGAGTAATTTAAGAATTAGCCGTCCAATCCATCATGGGGGCGACAGCGAAGACTTTTCCGCCTTTAAGATATTGTTTGGTCATATTGATTTCATGTCACGCCAAAGCGGCAACAGTTGTGCCACCCTGTATTTTGAAAACCCTCTAACACATGTAACCATTTGAAGCCAACGGATGCGTCCAACCTGTCATTTCGCAATGGCGCACGGAGTTGTAGCAAATCCACCCCCTGATTGCGTCAGGGCGGGAGGTCGAGCCGCGAAACGCCAGATCTCCCAACTGCAGCTGTGCAACGGGCCATTCCACCACTTCCCGATCGTGTTGGGCGATATGCGGCATGCATCCTATCAGCACGCTCTGGATCACGCTGACCGGAAGGCCTTCGGGCGGGCTTCGGGTCGGCCTCCGGCCAGACCCGGACCCGCACACCAGGTAGCCGGAGCCTTACCCGATCAGCGGCTCGGGCCCCGCGACCTCGTCGTAGTGAAGGCGAAGGCGCTGAAGGGCGATGCGCAGCACGATCTTGCCCGACCGCGCGGACCAGCCGAGGCGTTGCTCGGCCTGCTCCAACCCCTCCAGATAGCAGCAGCAACGCAGCACCATGTCGCCCAGCCCGGGGCCGAGATCGCGCAGCGCCGCCGCAACCCGGTCCCGGGCACCGCGCGGGCCATCGGCGGGGCCGGCGCCTGGCTGAAACGCGCCGCGCGCGCCCCCGGTCAGAAAGCGGTCCCAGTTCTGGGCGACGCGCGGCCCCATCTGCGCAAGCTCGAAATCCTCTCGCAGCCGCTCGCCTGCCGCCACCAGATCGGCGCTCAGGAAGGGGGTGCCGTCCTTGTCGCGCCGCCGCGCCAGCGCCGCCACAGGGCTTTCCGCCACGTTGTAACGCATCTTGCGGGCGGGCTGGTGCGGCCCCTCCTCGACCAGTTTCTCACCCCAGATGCGATGCTGGGCGGCAAAGGGCATCGCGGCTTCCGCAATGCCCCCTGCCATGCCCCGTGCGGCCTGCGCCTCGTCCTCGGCCAGAAAGCGGCGGACGGCGGCGCGGCCGGCGGCGGTCGCCTCATACCGCGCCACACGGCCCGACCTGCGGCAGGTGATCCAGTCCTTGAGCGCGAAGGCCTCGGCGATGTGGCGATCCAGTACGGCCACGCGGGCGGTCATGCCGTCGGGAAGTTCCCGCAGCACGGCAGCCTTTTCCATCCCCGGCGCGACGACCAGCACGGCACCCGGTTCGCACAGCCGGCGCAGGACGCGCCGCGCCTCGCGGGCCAGGGTAACTTCGTCGGAAACAAGGGCGTCGGCGCGAATGGGTGCAGTCATTGTCATATCCTTGGAAAGGGAACCCGTGGAAACCGGGACGGTCTTGTCCGATCGGGCCAGCCCGGCCCTGCCGATGCGCGCAAGCGCCTCATCCACCAGAGGATCGTCGCGGCGGTTCTCGAACCTCCGCACCTGACGCAAGACGGTCGACGCGTGGCACCCCTCGGCCCGGGCAAGGGCGCGCAAAGACACGCCCCGCTCGGTATGCGACAGGTAGATCCGGACGGCATCGGGCAGCCACGCCGGAAGGGGTGTCATATCCTGTTGCGCAGCGGTCATGCGTAGCCTCCTTGCGTCTTCGTTCATCCAGAAGATGGTTAACGAAAATTGGATGCAATCGTTACTCGGCGGTTAATAATCGAACAGTTACTGATGATTGGCGGAAATTCCTAAACTCTTCTGAAAGGTGCGAACGCTAGGATGGCGGATTCCGCAACACACGCATAGGTTGAGTAATCTCACCCCGAAGCTTTATTCAGGGGATGACCGATGAGCCAGATAGATATTGCCGCATTCGCAGGGCTGGACGTGCTGGAGGTGCTGCAGACCCTGCGCCGCCCGCCGCTTCTGATCCGGACGGCGCGCATCGGCACGGCGGATTACCGGCGCACGCGCGATCTGCGACGCCTGTTGCGAATCGTGGGGGAGCTGCCCGGCCCGGTCCGGGCGCTGGAACTGCTGCTGGAGGCAGAGGCGCGGCTGGACGAACAGCGCCGGGCCGATGACGGGTGCTATGACCTTCTGCGCCATGTCGGCGTGATGATCGCCATCCTGTGCGAGGCGCGGCTGCTGCCGCGTCCCGCCCTGCCCCAAAAACCCCTGTCCCTGCAACGGGACACTGGGGCCGGGCCGGCGCGGTTGCGCCTTGTCAGCTGATCAGCGTCCCGGCTGATCAGACAAAGGCGTCGGGCATCGATTCCTTGCGCCGCGCGACGTAATCCTGCAGCCCCTCCTGCACGCCCGGGTCGATCTGCGGCTGCTGGTAGTCCCGCAGCAGCCGGTCCACCCGGGCCGAGGCGAGCGCCACGGTATCGCGCGCGCCCTCTTCTTCCCAGGTCTCGAAGGGTTTGTAGTCCAGAAGGTCGGTCCGCCAGAAGGCATCCTTGAAGTTCGCCTGCGTATGGGCACACCCCAGATAGTGCCCGCCCGGTCCGACCTCGCGGATCGCGCCCATCGCCTGGCCGTTTTCGGACACGTCCACGCCCTTGGCCAGATGGTGCAGAACGCCCAGCTGATCGGCATCCATCACGAATTTCTCGTAGGAACTGACCAGCCCGCCCTCCAGCCAGCCACAGGCGTGCAGCATGAAGTTGACGCCCGAGAGCAGCGCCATGTTCAGGCTGTTCGCGCTTTCATAGGCCGCCTGCGCGTCGGGCAGTTTCGACCCGCAGAACGCCCCGCCCGAACGATAGGGCAGCCCGAGCCGCCGCGCCAGTTGCCCGGCGCCATAGGTGATGTGGCTCGCCTCGGGTGTGCCAAAGGTCGGCGCGCCGGAATTCATGTCGATCGAGGTGACGAAGGCGCCAAAGATCACCGGCGCACCCTTGCGCACGAGCTGGCTGTAGGCGACGCCCGCCAGAACCTCGGCCAGCACCTGGGTCAGCGTCCCTGCGACCGAAACCGGCGCCATCGCCCCGCCTACGATGAACGGTGAGATCACGCAGGCCTGGTTGTTGCGCGCATAAACTTCCAGCGCGCCCATCATCACCGAATCGAATGTCAGCGGCGAGTTGATGTTGATGAGCGAGGTCATCACCGTGTTCTGCTGCACAAACTCCCGCCCGAACAGGATCTCGCACATCTCGACCGAATCCTGCGCGCGGCTCGGTTCCGTCACCGACCCCATGAAGGGCTTGTCCGACAGCGTCATATGCGCCAGCAGCATGTCCAGATGGCGCTTGTTGACCGGGATATCCGTCGGCTCGCACACCGTCCCACCGGAATGGTGCAGCCATTTGGACATATAGCCCAGCTTCACGAAATTGCGGAAATCCTCCATCGTCGCATAGCGCCGGCCGCCCGTGGCGTCGCGCACGAAAGGCGGGCCATAGACAGGCGCCAGCACCAATGACCGCCCCCCGATCTCCACGTTCCGCGCCGGGTTCCGGGCGTGCTGCACGATGCGCGACGGCGCCGTGGCGCAAAGCTGGCGCGCAAGGCCACGCGGGATGCGCACCCGCTCTCCTTCGACCTGGGCCCCTGCCCCCCGCCAAAGCTCCAGCGCGGCGGGGTTCTCGACGAAATTGACGCCGACTTCCTCCAGCACCGTCTCGGCGTTCCATTCGATGATCTGGAGCGCCTCTTCGTTGAGAATTTCGAGATTGGGGATGTTGCGCTCGATGAAACGGGCAGTATCGAGGCTCACCGCCGACCGCTCGGCACGACGTGCGGCACCCCCACCCCCGCGAACCCGGCGACCTGCTGCAACGTCACTCATGCTGAACCTCCTGACGGCGATATTCCGCCCCTGATACGCCCATCGTCCGGCCGGGCACAGGCGTTTTGCGTCATCTGCGACGCGAATCCGACATCGGGCCACCTGCCCTTGCGCAGGGCCTTGCACGAAACGGGACGAGGGCCTAAAGGCTGGCCATGACCCAGATCGCCCATGACCGCCTTCTCATCATCGACTTCGGCAGCCAGGTCACGCAGCTTATCGCGCGGCGCCTGCGTGAACTGAACGTCTATTGCGAAATCCATCCGTTCAACAAGGTTGACGCCGCCTTCCTGCGCGATTTCGGCGCAAAGGCGATCATCCTGTCGGGCGGACCGGCAAGCGTCCCCGAGGCAGGCAGCCCCCGCGCCCCGCAAGAGCTGTTCGAGCTTGGCCTGCCGGTTCTGGGTATCTGCTATGGCCAGCAGATCATGATGGAGCAGCTGGGCGGCAAGGTCGAATCCGGCCATCACCGCGAATTCGGCCGCGCCTTCGTCGAACCGGCCGCCGGGCATCGCAAGGACGGTATCTTTGCCGGGCTCTTTGCCGCCGGGCGCGAAGAAGTCTGGATGAGCCATGGCGACCGCGTCACGCATCTCGCGCCGGGCTTTGAGGTCATCGGGACCTCGCCCAATGCGCCGCTGGCCATCGTGGGCGACGAATCCCGCCATTTCTATGCGGTGCAGTTCCACCCCGAGGTGCATCACACCCCGAACGGGCGGATCCTTTTGCAGAACTTCGTGCGGCTGGCGGGATTTTCCGGCGACTGGACGATGGGCGCCTACAAGGAAGAGGCGATCCGCAAGATCCGCGAACAGGTGGGCGATGCCCGCGTCATCTGCGGACTTTCGGGCGGGGTCGACAGTTCGGTCGCCGCCGTCCTGATCCATGAGGCGATCGGCGACCAGCTGACCTGCGTGTTTGTCGATCACGGGCTGATGCGCCAGAACGAGGCCGAAGAGGTCGTGGCGATGTTCCGCGACACCTACAACATCCCCCTGATCCACGCGGATGAGGCCGACCTCTTCCTCGGCGCGCTCGAAGGCGTGTCCGACCCCGAGGTCAAGCGCAAGACCATCGGGCGCCTCTTTGTCGAGGTGTTCGAGAAACACGCGAAATCCGTCGGCGGGGCTGAATTCCTTGCTCAGGGGACGCTCTATCCGGACGTGATCGAAAGCGTCAGCTTCTCGGGCGGGCCGTCGGTCACGATCAAGTCGCACCATAATGTCGGCGGCCTGCCCGAAAAGATGGGCATGAAACTGGTGGAGCCGCTGCGCGAACTCTTCAAGGACGAGGTGCGCGCGCTGGGGCGCGAACTTGGCCTGCCTGCCCATTTCATCGGCCGCCACCCCTTCCCCGGTCCCGGCCTTGCCATCCGCTGCCCCGGCGAGATCACGCGCGAAAAGCTCGATATCCTGCGGCAGGCGGATGCGGTCTATATCGACCAGATCCGCAAGCACGGGCTTTACGACGCGATCTGGCAGGCCTTTGTCGCCCTTCTGCCGGTGCGCACGGTGGGCGTGATGGGCGACGGGCGCACCTATGACTATGCCTGCGCGCTGCGTGCGGTGACCTCGGTCGACGGGATGACGGCGGATTACTACCCCTTTACCCACGAATTCCTCGGGGAAACCGCGACCCGGATCATCAACGAGGTGCGCGGCATCAACCGCGTGACCTATGACATCACGTCGAAACCGCCAGGCACGATCGAGTGGGAATGATCTTGGCCTGTCCGGATGTATACGGAATCACGCCACAGTAAAACGTGCAAGGTGACGGATCCCGACGGCATGTATTGCGCGTCGGGCCATCGGCACCGTTTCGTTCAGGCTGGACTGTCGGCTGAATCGGCGACGCGAGACGGTCTACCTGAGCAAGTATGACCGAGATGGAATCTCGCTGGCGCGCCGGGAACTCTGCCTGGACACCCAGCGAGCGATCAGCGAGGGACGGTCGCCAGCCATTGATAAGCAGCGCGAAAAGCGCCGTATCAAGGAGGCGAAGAGCTTCGGCGAGTTCGACCAAAACGGTGGCATCCTGCAGGGTGAAAACGAAGACAGGACGGGCCCCTGGACACGGTCGGGATGGCCCGCCGCAATCCGACCGCAATGGCCCTGAGGAGCCGACAAGGATGAACCCGTCACGGGCGCCAGCATGTTTCTGGTTGGCAGCCGCTCGTCACCGTTGGCCAAAGCCCGGCCCAAATGCATCTTGCAGGTTGATCTTCGGCGCCGCCCCCGTCTAGAACATTGCCAAACGCAAGGACCCGGTGAGATTCCGGGTGGCTCTTCCGGCCGCTGATCCGCCGGACAATCCTTTGAAGAACCCCGAACGGACCACCGGAACGTCTTGCGAAAGACCTCCCGACGCGGGGCATTGGACAGTTCATGATTACACTCTCGGAATACCGCAACCAGTGGTTCGGCAACATCCGTGGCGATCTGCTGTCGGGGCTTGTCGTCGCCCTGGCATTGATCCCCGAGGCGATCGCCTTTTCCATCATCGCCGGCGTGGACCCCAAGGTCGGGCTTTACGCCAGCTTTTCCATCGCGGTGCTGATCGCCTTTGTCGGCGGGCGGCCCGGGATGATCTCGGCCGCGACGGCGGCGACGGCCGTCCTGATGATCACGCTCGTGCGCGACCACGGGCTGGAATACCTGTTTGCCGCCACCGTGCTGGCAGGCCTTTTGCAGATCGGCGCGGGGCTGCTGAAGCTGGGCCGCTTCATGCGCTATGTGTCGAAATCGGTGATGACCGGGTTCGTCAATGCGCTGGCGATCCTGATCTTCATGGCGCAGCTGCCGGAACTCGATTTCGGCACCCCCGGCGTGACCTGGCTGACCTGGGCGCTTGTCGCCGCGGGGCTTGCGGTCATCTACCTCTTCCCGCGCCTGACGACCGCAGTTCCTTCGCCCCTGGTCACGATCATCGCCTTGACCGCGCTTGTGGTCGCGATGGGCTGGGACGTGCGGACGGTGGGCGACCTGGGCGCGTTGCCAGATACATTGCCCGTGTTCCTCGTTCCCGATATCCCGCTGACGGTCGAGACGCTGCTGATCATCCTGCCTTATTCCGCCGCCATCGCGGTCGTGGGCCTGCTGGAAAGCCTGATGACGCAGAACATCGTGGACGACCTGACCGATACCAAATCGGACCGCAACCAGGAATGCATCGGCCAGGGGATCGCCAATACCGCGACCGGCTTCATCGGCGGGATGGCGGGCTGTGCGATGATCGGCCAGTCGATCATCAACGTGAAGTCCGGCGGGCGCGGGCGGCTCTCGGCCTTCACGGCCGGCGTCGTGCTTCTGATCCTCGTCGTAGGGCTCGGCGATCTGGTGGGGATCATCCCGATGCCGGCGCTGGTGGCGATCATGATCATGGTGTCGATCGGCACGTTCAGCTGGTCGTCGCTGAAGAACCTGCGGACGCATCCGCGGTCGTCCTCCGTGGTGATGATCGCGACTGTCGTCACAGTGGTCTACACGCACAACCTTGCCATCGGGGTGCTGGTCGGCGTGATGCTGTCGGGGATCTTCTTTGCCGCCAAGATCGCGCAACTGTTCCGCATCCGCTCCACCCTGTCCGGGGACGGGCGGACGCGGACCTATGTCGTCGAGGGGCAGCTCTTCTACGGATCGGCCGAGGATTTCGCCGCGGCCTTCGACTTCAAGGAGGCCGTCGAGAAGGTCATCATCGACGTCAGCCGCGCACATATATGGGACATCAGCTCGGTCCAGGCGCTGGACATGGCGATCCTGAAGTTCCGCCGTGAGGGCGCCGAGGTTCAGTTGATCGGCATGAACGAGGCATCGGAAACGCTGGTCGACAAGCTGGCCATCCATGACAAGCCCGGCGCGCTCGACAAGCTGATGGCGCATTGAGGGAGGACACAATGACCAGCAAGATACTCGCACTGGTGGACGGATCGGTCTATTCCGAAAGCGTCTGCCACCACACCGCCTGGATCGCCGGCCGCCTGAAGGCATCGGTGGACGTCATGCACGTCCTTGGCCGGCGTGAAGGCGCGGCCCGGCAGGATCTGTCCGGATCGCTGCGGCTGGGCGCGCGGTCCGCCCTTCTGGAGGAACTGGCCGCCGCCGACGAACAACGCGCGCGGCTTGCCATGACCAAGGGCCGTGCCATCCTGGAGGATGCGCAACAGATCCTGCAGGCGGAGAATGTCGGGACGGTCAGGGCTCACCTCCGCAAGGGCGATATTCTGGACGCCGTGCGGGACGTGGAGCCTGATCTTCGGGCCATCGTCATCGGCAAGCGCGGCGAGGCCGCTGATTTCGCGGCCGGACACCTGGGCTCCAACCTTGAACGCATCGTGCGGACGTCGAAGGTGCCGGTCTTTGTGGCCTCGCGGGCCTTCAGGCCGATCAGCAAGGTGCTGGTAGCCTATGACGGCAGCCCTTCTGCGATGAAGGCGGTCGAGCGTATGTCGCAAAGCCCGGTGTTCAGGGACCTCGCGGTCACCCTGCTCTACGCCGGCAGCGACAGGGTGGCGATGCGCGACAGGCTGGACGATGCCGTCCTGACCCTCTCCGCAGCCGGGCTGCAGACCAGCGCCAGGATCGTCGAGGGAGAACCGGAAGATGTGCTTCAATCCGTGGTCGCCGATGCGGGCCATGACCTTCTGGTGATGGGCGCCTACGGCCACAGCCGCATCCGCAGCCTGATCATCGGCTCGACCACCACGGCCATGGTGCAGGCGGTCCAGATCCCCGTGCTGCTTTATCGGTAAGTCCCCCGCTGCGCCGGCGACGTCGATCAGTGCGCGACGGATATCTTGGAAAGATCGACATCACATGCGCTCCGCTGGAGAACTCCCCGGGTGCCCATCGCCTCCGGGCTGCGCTCAAGGAGGGCTGGCGCTTTCCCGTCTCCAGGAACGAGATAAAGCGCGCTGACACATCAGCGCGTTCCGCCAGATCCTCTTGCGCGAGGCTAGCCGCCTGACGTGTTTCGCGAAGTGTGTCGGCGAAAGCGGTGACAAGAAGAAGATCATTGCGGCGGTCCATGGCTTGAGCCATCCCGCACAGCTCGACAGCGGAGCGAGCCTTGACGGCCATCGGACGGTTCCGGTGCGCATGCTGAAGCTTGCGCGATGCATGGCATATCGTAGCGCAAAATGTATGGCGGATTCCCAGGCGAGAACGCGACGAATGCAGCCGACGCCGATCAAACAAAGGGATCTGCGCGATACTGTCCAAAGGAAGTGGCGGAGACGAAGGGATTCGAACCCTCGAGACGGTTTCCCGTCTGCACCCTTAGCAGGGGTGTGCCTTCGACCACTCGGCCACGTCTCCGCCGACCCGTATAAGGGGCAAGGGAAGTGAGAACAAGCGGTTTTCTGAGCGTCTGGCAGGCGGGCAAGGCGGCGGTTTTTTTGATTTGTTTTGATGGGGGCGGCAAGTGGGGCGAGCGGCAGGAAGCGAGACGCCGTCGCCTCCCGCAAACGGCGTTTTCGTGCCGGATAGGGGATGGGCAGACGATTCCGCTCACCACGCTTTCGCGTGTCTGCGAAGGATGCGCGAGAGGCGAAAGCCGAGCAACCAACCCTGTACCAACGGCCACGACGCTTCTGCCAAACGCGACGCCCGGCGAACTGTGACAGGCGGGGCCGGGCTTGCCAGCCGTTGCTGCCCCCTCCATATCCATCATGAACATGGAGGCAGGTATGGGATATACGCGGACGGCACTTCTGCTTGCGGCGATGACGGCGCTTTTCATGGGGATCGGCCTCATGCTGGGCGGGCAGAGCGGGATGATCATGGCCCTGGTCTTTGCCGCGGGCATGAACCTCTTTGCGCTATACAATTCCGACAAGGCGGTGCTGCGGATGCACAACGCGCGCGAGGTCGATGAACGGACCGCGCCCGAGCTTTGGCGGATGGTCCGGGATCTGGCCCGGAACGCCGAGTTGCCGATGCCTCGCGTATATATCATCGACACGCCGCAGCCGAACGCCTTTGCGACCGGGCGGAACCCCGAAAATGCCGCCGTTGCGGCCACCACCGGGCTGCTGCAGCAGCTGACCGCCGAAGAGGTGGCCGGCGTGATGGCGCATGAGTTGGCGCATATCAAGAACCGCGACACGCTGATCATGACGATCACCGCGACCTTTGCCGGTGCGATCTCGATGCTCGCCAATTTCGCGCTGTTCTTCGGGGGCAGCCGTGACCGGCCCATGGGGATGCTCGGGACGCTGGCGGTGATGATCCTGGCGCCCCTTGCGGCGGCGCTGGTGCAGATGGCGATCAGCCGCGCCCGGGAATATGAGGCGGACCGCATCGGCGCGGAAATCTGTCGTCAGCCGCTCTGGCTCGCCTCCGCGCTGGGGCGGATCGAGGGGCTTGCGCAGCGGATTGACAACCAGGCGGCCGAGCGTAACCCGGCAACGGCACATATGTTCATCATCAACCCGCTTCATGCCCATGCGCATGACAAGCTGTTTTCGACCCATCCCGCCACCGCGAACCGGATCGCGGCCCTGCGTCAGATGGCCGGCGGCGAACAGGCTCGCCCCGCGACGGCACCGGAACGGGCCGCGGGGCAGAGCCGATTTCCCCAAACCGGGCGTGAGCGCGGCCGGGATCGCGGGCCCTGGGCCTGACGACGGAACAAGGCCGGGGCCGATCAGCGCGCCAGAACCAGTTCGGCCCGCAGCCCGCCCATCCGGTCGCTCTGGCCAAGGCGGAGCGTCCCGCCGTGCCCCCGCGCCACATCGAGCGCAATGGACAGGCCGAGGCCCACCCCCGACCCCTTGTTCTGGTTGCGCGCCTCATCAAGCCGCGTGAACGGGCGGAGCGCGAGGCTGCGCTGATCCGGGGGAATGCCCGGCCCGTCATCCTCGACCGTGTAGCGGATTGCGCGGTCGGTCACGGTCAGATGGACCTCGGCGCGACAGCCATAGCGCACTGCATTGGAGATCAGGTTTTCCAGCGCACGCTCTACCGCCATGGGACGCAGCATGGCCCGCCCCTGCCCCTCGACCAGTCCGATTGCCACGGGTTGCCCGGCCCGCTGCGCTTTTTCCACCACCCGATGGAGGATCTGCGCAGGATCGCAGCTTTCGGGATCGTCCAGCGCCTCGCCCCGAGAAAAGGCGAGAAAGGCATCGAGAAGATGCTCCATCTCGGCCACGTCCTGTTCCAGGGCCGCGACATCCTCGGACGGGTCGAGCATCGAGAGACCCAGCTTCATCCGCGTCAGCGGTGTGCGAAGGTCGTGGCTGACGCCCGAGAGCATCAATGTACGCTGTTCGATCGCCCGTTCGATCCGCGCCCGCATGTCGAGAAATGCTGCGCCTGCGGCCCGCACCTCGATCGCGCCGCGTGGCCGATAGGCAACGGAGCGGCCCTTGCCGAACGCCTCTGCCGCTGCCGCAAGCTGGCGGATCGGGCGCATCTGGTTGCGCAGAAAGACATAGGCGATGAAGGTCATCAGCACCCCGGTCACGATCATCAACACCAGAAGCTGATGCGGATTGCTGGCCGAAACGCGACCACGCGACAGCCCGACCTCCAGCAGCCCCAGATCCGTGTCGATCTGCACCTGCACCAGACGCTGATCGTCCAGAAGATCGACTGCGCGTGTGTTCGGCAGGCTCTGGTGCAGCGTGGCAATGACCTGGCGCCCCGAAAGATCGTAAAAGCGGCGTGCATCCTCGCGCAGGACGGGCGCCGGCAGGACCAGCCGCAGCGCGAGCGGATCCGCGAGGGGTTCGAGGCGTTCCCGGGCCTCTTCGACACTGGCCGCCCCGTCAATCAGCCGCAGCACATAGTTCAGTTCCAGCACGATATTTGCAGTCATCTGCTGCGTCACACGCTCAAAATGGCGCTGGATGAAAGTGATGGACACGACGAGCTGGATCGTGACGATGGGCACGATGAGGATAAGCGCCGCCCGGCCATAAAGACCGCGGGGCATCGTACGTTTGAACCAGCCGAAGACCATTGCAGAACCCTATCCGCCACGCCCGCAGGAAGAAAGGGCAGCCGTGACCGCCGCGCGTGAAATCGCCCCCGGCCTGCGCCTGCTCTGTGCCCCGAACCCCTCGCCCATGACGGGGCCGGGCACGAATACCTATATGGTTGGCCGGGGGCAGGTTGCGGTGATCGACCCGGGCCCGGATCTGCCTGCGCATCTTGACGCGATCCTGGGTGCCCTGGGGCCGGATGAGCGTGTCAGCCACATTCTGGTCACACATGCCCATCTGGATCACGCGGGGCTCGCCCGCGGGCTTTCGAAACGGACGGGTGCGCCTGTGCTTGCGTTCGGCAACTGGACCTCGGGCCGCAGCCCGCTGATGCAAAATCTGGCCGAGGCGGGCATCGGCGGGGGCGAGGGTGTCGATGCCAGCTTTGTCCCCGATCGGTGCCTGGGGGATGGAGAGGAAATCTCGGGGCCAGGCTGGGTGCTGCGGGCGCTCTGGACTCCGGGCCATTTCGGGAACCACATCTGCCTGCAATGGGGCGACGAGATCTTTACCGGCGATCTTGTGATGGGTTGGGCAAGCTCGCTGATCTCTCCGCCT
Source organism: Halodurantibacterium flavum (assembly GCF_042681825.1). NCBI lineage: Bacteria > Pseudomonadati > Pseudomonadota > Alphaproteobacteria > Rhodobacterales > Paracoccaceae > Halodurantibacterium > Halodurantibacterium flavum. Next base: position 246,808 of record NZ_JBHUGH010000006.1, on the reverse strand, counting down.
GATGGTGACATGGGGGCCTATATGGCCTCGCTTTCGCGGATCATGTCGCTCGGCCCGCGCCGGCTGTGGCCCGGCCATGGCGACGCGGTCGATGATCCCGCATTCCGGCTGGCAGAGCTTGTCGCCCATCGCCGCTCGCGTGAGAGGGCGATCCTCGCCGCCGTTCTGGCCGCAGGGCCCGCAGGCGCGACCCCGGCCGAGCTGCGGCAGAGGGTCTATGGCAGCGATCTGGCCCCTGCCCTTTTTACCGCGGCAGAACGCAATGTGCTGGCCCACCTGATCGACCTGCACGAAAGGGGTCTTGTCGCCTGTCATCCCGCGCCCCATCCGGAGGCGAGATTCCACAGGCCATGACCCTGGCACGGCCTACCCGCAGATGCTGTCATCTTTTCTGCAAATTGCCTCTGGACGCCCCCGGAATCGGTTGCTATATCGCCCCCGTGTTCCGGCGTAGCTCAGCGGTAGAGCAGTTGACTGTTAATCAATTGGTCGTAGGTTCGATCCCTACCGCCGGAGCCATGAGACCTGCTTAAGGTCCTATTTTTCAAGTAAATCATGGCGAAACACCCGTTGTCAGGACACAATCCGGGACGCGGCAACCGGTTGTGAGCGTTACTCCTGTTCGGGCGGTTGTCCTGCAATTTGCCAAGCCGGCGTCAAAGCAGCCAGTTCAGGCGACGCTGCCGCGAAAACCCGCGTCAGGAACCCACCTTCCGGCGATCTCGATCCTCCTGCTGAAACTGGTGCGGGCGGTCGGACTCGAACCGACACTCCGTGAGGAAAGGGTGTTTGAGACCCTCGCGTCTACCATTCCGCCACGCCCGCATCGACTGGCTGTATCCTTCGCGGCGGGTGCGGAGTCAAGAAGCGAGGCGCGATCGGCCTGCGCCCGCGCTCAGAAAAATCCGGGGCGGGGTCGCGCCCCCTTTTCAATGTCTGGCCCAGCGGATAAGGAAGGCGCGTCGGGGCGTGGCGCAGCCTGGTAGCGCGACGGTTTTGGGTACCGTAGGCCGGAGGTTCGAATCCTCTCGCCCCGACCATTGGAGGCGACCGAGGCTTCCTTTCCCGAAAAACGGACCTGTTTATCCCCGGTCAAGCCAGGATTCCGGCGGAACCCGTTTGGTTCCAGGCGCCGGAAGGCACGTCCCGAAGTCGACGCCAAACCTGCCCCTATGCGCATCGGACCCGGGGCTACGTTTCAAATCATCAGCCCGGTTGCCCAAGCCCCGCCGCCACCGCCTGGTCGATCGCCGGGGCCATATGATGGGCTGCAACGAAGTCGTAGCCCCGTCTGGCCAGTGCGGCACGCAACGCGTCGTCCCTGGCGAGGCGCTCGGCGGCGCGAGCAAAATCCTCATCCGTCTCGGCGGCGAGGAAGGTTTCCTGATCCACGACGGCGATCCCCTCGACGGCCTTGGCCGTGGCGATGACCGGCACACCCAGCGCCAGCGCCTCCAGTACCTTGAGCCGCGTGCCGCCGCCTTCGGTCAGCGGGATCAGGGTCATCGCAGCCCGGCTGTAGAACGGTGCAAGATCGGGCGGGTCCGCCACAAGCTCGACCCCCGCCTGCCCCGCCCCCATGGCGCGCAGGCGGCGCCCAGGGCTGCGGCCGCAGATCGTCAGCGAAAAGTCCGGCAGCCGCGCGCGCAGAATCGGCTGGATCTGCCGGATCAGCCGTCGTGCGGCGCGGTCGTTCGGCCGATAACCGAGGTGACCGACAAAGATCGCATTCGCACCGCTCTGCGCTGCAGGCGCGGGGTCCGCCGCCTGACACCACTCCGGCACCGGGTTCGGAACGACCGCAATCGGCGCATGATCCGGCGCGATCCGCCGCAGAATATCCGCGTCTTGCGCGGAGCAGAGCCAGACCCCCGCCACCCGTTTGGCAAGCGCGCCTTCGGCGTCGCGCCCCTGTTTCCACCGGTTGCGGTAGAAAAGCCGTGCGATCCATCCGCGGCGGGCGAGGTCGATTTCCTGCTGCAACGCGCTTTCGATATTGTGCATGTCGAGGATCACGCGATGCCCAGCCTCGACCAGCGCATGGGCCACATCGCCCAGATAGATCCCGTCGATGATGACCGCATCGGGTGCCTGCGCCGCGACGGCGTGCAGGACGCTCTTGATGACCTCGGCCGGTATCCGCGCCTCGATCCGAGAGGCTTTGCGCTCGGGGCGCCCGTTGCCGCCGGCAAAATGATCCTGCACCGCAATAAGGCTGGACGGACCAAGGCGCGAAAGGCTAGATCCCAGCGCCCGGTTGCGCAGGGCCGCGCCGGACGATCGCGCCTGCGGCGATTCAAAAACAACATGAACGGTCTTCAACGTGACGCCCCTGATCCCCAAAATCATTCATCAGACGTGGCGCGACCACGACCTTCCGGAGCCGCGACATTGGCCCGAAAGCTGGAAGAAACTCAACCCGGAATGGGAATACAGGCTCTGGACGGATGCCGATCTGCTCGATCTCGTCCGGACGTACTATCCCGAGCTTGAGGAACTGTATCTCTCCTATCCGCGCCCGGTGCAGCGGGCGGACATGGGCCGGTATCTGATCCTGCATCATTGCGGCGGCATCTATGCCGATCTCGATACCGAGTGTCTGATACCCCTTGATCCGTTGGCAGCGGACTCCCGCGTCGTCCTTGCCGAAGAGCCGATCGAGCATCGCTACAATGGTATTCCTCTCGGGATGGACCGGTTGTTCTTCAACGGGGTCATGGCGAGCCCGCAGGGCCATCCCTTTTGGGGGCATGTGATCGCGACGCTCGTCCGGTGCCGCCATGCGCGGGACCATGTGCTGGAATCGACCGGCCCCTTTGCCTTTACCGGCGCCGTCGAAAGCTTTGACCGGCCGGAAACGCTTGCGCTGCATTCCTGCCACATCTTCACGGCCATGACCGCCAAAGGCGGGGAAAGCGCCGGGCGTCCGCATGGCCCCCATGGCGACACGCGGTTCTGCACCCATTACTGGCGCGGATCGTGGTTTCCCAAGGGCAGACACCGCCGGCACCGGCTGAAACGCGCCATCGCCCGCGCGCGCTATCGCCTGACGCGGGGCGCCTTCCTTGACCGGGACGAGGCCGCGCGCAATATCGACGTCAGCCTGCTGCACCGCCCCGTTACTGCGACCGACCGGAACGTCGCGGTCCTGATTCCCGTCCGCGACGGAGAGCCGTTCCTGGATCGCTGCATGGAGCTTTTGCACCAGCTCGATTACCCGCGCGACCGGTTGAAGATCGTTTTCTGTGAGGGGGACAGCAAGGATCGCAGCGCCGAGAGACTGCGCGAAATTGCCACCGGAACCTGCGGCTTCCGCGATATCGTGCTGACCGAACACCGGACCGGCGCACCTCTTGATCGGGCGCGGCGTTCCATTCCGAAGCTTCAGCATGAACGGCGCGCCAACCTCGCGCGTGTGCGGAACCATCTGATCGACCACGGGCTGGACGCGACGGATGACTGGGCGCTGTGGCTCGATGTGGATGTCTGCGACTACGCACCCGACACGCTGAACCGCCTGCTGGCCGAGAGGCACAAGGTCGTGACCCCGGATTGCGTACGCGACTGGGGCGGGCCGAGCTATGACCTCAACGCCTTCCATGACAGCGCCGAGCGGCGCGATCATCGCTACTATCGCCATGTCCACCGGGGGCTTTACATGCCGCCCGCAAGCCATGACCGTCGCCGCCATCTGCACGACCTGCGCTTTCTGGACCGGGTGCCGCTGTCATCGGTCGGCGGCACGATGCTGCTGGTACACGCAGCAGTTCACCGGGCCGGCCTGAGGTTCCCCGAGCTTCCCTATGACGATCTGTTGGAAACCGAAGGGTTCGGGCGGATGTGCCGCGATTTCGGCGTGATGCCTCTGGGTCTGCCGAATTTGCAGATACGGCATGTGAAGTCCTGAAGCCCTTCGCCTGCGCCTCAGCGCTCGGTGCGGAACCGTTCACGCAGGGCCGCATCGATCGCAGGGGGCACGAATTTCGAGATGTCCCCGCCCAGCCGGGCGATTTCCTTGACGAGCTTCGATGCGATCGCCTGATGCCGCGCCTCGGCCATCAGGAACACCGTCTCGATCGAGGCATCGAGCGCGCGGTTCATGCCGACCATCTGAAACTCGTATTCGAAATCGGCGACGGCCCGCAGGCCACGGATGATGACGCCCGCGCCCACATCGCGCGCGCAGTCGATCAACAGGTTCTCGAACGGATGCGCGACGATCTCGGCGCCCGTTTCGCGTGCAAGCGGGCCGCATTCGGCCTCGATCATCGCTACGCGTTCGTCGAGCGAAAAGAGCGGCCCCTTGTCCCGGTTGATCGCAACCCCGATCACCAGCCGGTCCACAAGGCGCGCCGCGCGCCGGATGATGTCGATATGACCATGCGTCACCGGATCGAAGGTGCCCGGGTAAAGACCGATGCGCATAGGTTTCCTCCCTTGCGGCTGTGCCCGGGGGCCGGGCACTTCGTGGAGGCACGCAACAATATTGCGCCCCGGAATACAAGGGAAGAATGCAAGGGGCAGCCGGCGCCCGGACGCCGGGACCGCCACCCCGCCCGGGGCTCAGTGCCCCATGATCATCCCTTCAAGGGCGCTTTTCTCCATATGCAGTTCGGAAAGCCGCGCCTTGACCACGTCACCGATGGAAATCAGCCCGACCATTCGCCCGTCCTCCATCACCGGCATGTGGCGGAACCGGCCTTCGGTCATCCGTTCCAGCACCGCGTCGGCGCTGTCGTCGCTTTGGCACGACACGACGCGGGCGGTCATCAGCGCCTGCACCGGATCGTCGAGACAGGATTGTCCGCGCCGCCCCAGTTCCCGCACGATGTCCCGTTCGGAGATGATCCCCGCCACCTCGCCATCCCGCATCACCACTAGCGACCCGATCCGATGCTGCGACAGCCGGCGCGCGGCCTCGGCCACGGTGTCATCAGGGCCGACCGACAAGACCTCCGAACTGTCCTTGAGGTTGAGTATCTGGCGAACGAGCATGGCTACCTCCCTTTGGCTGCGTCCGTTCAGCGTCGGCCCGGGGGTGCAGGTCTGTCAAGTCATCCGTTGGGCGGCGGTTTCAAGCCGCACGAGCTCTTGCCGCAATCCATGGGCGAGCGCAGTGGCAAAACGGTTCAGGCGGTCCAGACGGCGGTCATCCGCGTGGCGGATCAGGTAGAAACTGCGCCGGAGGCTGAGAAGTCCGGGCAGGACGCGCACCAGCCCCGGACCCGCCGGCAGCGCGAAATCATGAACGATCCCGATCCCTGCCCCCGTCCGCAGCCAGTTGAACTGCACCGAAACCGAGTTGGAGGCGAGGGGAACGGTGCTGAGCTCCGCCTCTGCCAGATAGTCGAGTTCCTTGTCGAAGATCATGTCGGGAATGTAGCCCACCACCCGATGGCCTCGCAGATCTGCAAGCGAGCGGATCGGCGGATGGCGGTCCAGATAATCCCGATGGGCGGCCAGATGCAGCCGGTAATCGGCCAGGCGCTGCACCGACAGGCGCCCTGCCCCCGGCCTGCTCACCGCGACCGCCATGTCGGCCTCGCGCCGGGACAGGTTGAAGACGCGGGGCAACGCGATGATCTGAACCTCCAGCCCCGGATTCGCATCGCAGATCGCAGCGACAACCTGCGGCAGCAGAAAGTTGGCGCATCCGTCCGGCGCGCCGATCCGCACCTGCCCCGTCAGCCCCGCGCTGCTGCCCCGCAGCGCATCCGCCGCCCCCACCATCGCCTGTTCCGCCCGGACCGCATGATCCAGAAGACGCTGCCCCGCATCGCTGAGCGCATAGCCCTGCGGCGACTTCGCAAAAAGCGGCTGCCCCAGCGCCTCTTCCAGACGGGCGATGCGCCGCCCCACCGTGGCCGGGTCGATCCGCAACACACGGGCCGCCGATGACAGGCTCTCTTGTCGCGCGACGGCCAGAAACACCCTCAGATCATCCCAGTCCACGCCCTGGCCTTTGCGGAAATGCAATATGCTTTTGTCATCTTGCGCCTTTTCCCGACAAATTTGCAAGGCTAGGGTCAGGATGACCAATGCAGGAGGAATCGCGATGCAGGAATTGACCCACTGGATCAACGGCAAACACGTCAAAGGCACGTCGGGCCGGTTCGCGGATGTCTACAACCCTGCAACGGGCGAGGTTCAGGCGCGCGTTCCGCTGGCGAGCCGGGAGGAGCTTGACGCCGCCGTCGCCCAGGCGGCCGAGGCGCAGCCGAAATGGGCCGCCACCAACCCGCAGCGACGGGCGCGGGTGATGATGAAATTCGTCGATCTGCTGAACCGCGACATGGACAGCCTTGCCGAGGCGCTGAGCCGCGAACATGGCAAGACCCTTCCCGACGCCAAGGGCGACATCCAGCGCGGGCTGGAGGTGATCGAGTTCTGCATCGGCGCGCCGCATCTTCTGAAGGGCGAATTTACCGACAGCGCCGGCCCCGGCATCGACATGTATTCGATGCGCCAGCCGGTAGGCGTGGCTGCGGGCATCACGCCCTTCAACTTTCCCGCCATGATCCCGCTGTGGAAGATGGGGCCCGCGCTCGCCTGCGGAAACGCCTTCATCCTGAAACCGTCGGAACGCGATCCGTCGGTACCCTTGATGCTGGCCGAGCTGATGCAGGAGGCGGGCCTGCCGGACGGCGTGCTGCAGGTGATCAACGGTGACAAGGAAGCGGTCGACGCGATCCTCGACAACCCGGTGATCCAGGCGGTGGGCTTTGTCGGCTCCACCCCGATTGCGGAATATATCTACGGGCGGGGCTGTTCCAACGGAAAGCGCGTGCAGTGCTTTGGCGGCGCCAAGAACCACATGATCATCATGCCCGAGGCCGATCTGGATCAGGCGGCGGATGCGCTGGTGGGCGCGGGCTATGGGGCGGCGGGCGAACGCTGCATGGCGATTTCGGTCGCGGTTCCCGTGGGCGACAAGACGGCGGATGCGCTGATCGAAAAGCTGATCCCGCGGATCGAAAAGCTCAAGGTCGGGCCCTATACCGCAGGCGCAGACGTGGATTACGGGCCGGTCGTCACGGCACAGGCGCGCGACAAGATCCTCTCGCTGGTCGAAAGCGGCGTGGCACAGGGCGCAAAGCTTGTGGTCGACGGGCGCAACTTCAGCCTTCAGGGCTATGAAGATGGGTTCTTTGTCGGGCCGCATCTTTTCGACCACGTGACCACCGATATGGACATCTACCGGCAAGAGATCTTTGGTCCTGTCCTCTCGACCGTCCGCGCAAAAACCTATGAAGAGGCGCTGGCCCATGCCATGGATCACGAATACGGCAACGGTACCGCGATCTTTACCCGTGACGGCGATACCGCCCGTGACTTTGCGGCGCGGGTGAATGTGGGGATGATCGGGATCAACGTGCCGATCCCGGTGCCGCTGGCCTATCACACCTTCGGCGGGTGGAAGAAATCGGCCTTCGGCGATCTCAACCAGCATGGCCCCGACGCCTTCCGTTTTTACACCCGGACCAAGACGATCACCTCTCGCTGGCCGAGCGGCATCAAGGAAGGCGGGGAATTCAACTTCCGCGCGATGGAGTGACCGCGGGGCGCGGGCATGGCTGAGGTCGCGATCCGCAGGCAAGGCCGCGCAGGGCGTATCACCCTGAACCGGCCCGGCGCGCTCAATGCGCTGAGCCATGCGATGTGCCTGACGATCGAGGCGGCGCTGGACAGCTGGCGCGATGATGACGCCGTCGAACTGGTCATCATCGATGCCGAGGGCGACCGCGCCTTCTGCGCCGGGGGCGATATCGCCGCGCTCTACCACCATGCAGTGATGGGCCGGTTCGAGCCCGCCCGGCGCTATTGGCGCGACGAATACCGGATGAATCTCAAGCTCCGCCGCTATCCCAAGCCGGTCGTCAGCCTGATGCAGGGTTTCGTGATGGGGGGTGGCGTTGGCCTTGGATGCCATGTCAGCCACCGCATCGTGGGCGAGAGCAGTCAGGTCGCGATGCCGGAATGTGGCATCGGGCTGGTTCCGGATGTCGGCGGCACCCGTCTGTTGGCACGCGCCCCGGGGCGGCTGGGGCTATATCTCGGCCTTACAGGCGCGCGGATGGGGGCGGGCGACGCGATCCTGGCGGGTTTTGCGGATCATCATGTGCCCGAGGCCGAGTGGCCCGACCTGATCTTGGCGCTTGCTGAAACCGGCGATCCTGCGGCGATCCCCATTCATCCGCCGCCGTCGGGACGCCTTGCTGGTCTGCTGCCCGAACTGATCAGCCTCTTTTCCAGCTTCGATGTGGCGCAGATCATTGAGGCTGCCGCATCGCGCGACAGCCGCTTCGCCGCCGAGGTTCACGCCACGCTCTCGCGGAACTCACCGCTGTCGATGGCCTGCACGGCCGAGATGCTGCAAAGGCTTGGCCCTGCGCCGGGAATGGCCGAGGCGTTGCGGCAGGAGTATCGCTTCACCTGGCGGGCGCAGACCCTGTCGGACTTTACCGAAGGCACACGCGCCGTGGTGATCGACAAGGACAGGACGCCGCGCTGGCGCCACGCATCCGCCGCCGATGTCCCACGCGCCGAGGTCGAGACGATGCTCGCCCCCCTTGGCGCCGAAGAATGGCAAGAGGATTAGGCACCGGTCCCGCGGGCCCGGATGCGACAGCGGTTCTCACCGTTCGCGAAAATCCGCGCGCGCGGAGTGATTTTCGTTGACATTTCCTCCGGAACCTTTTGCCGCCAAGCGCAGTTTTCCCTGCAACTCACACCGCATCAACCTTGCTTGATCTAGGGAAAAACACATGCAGCTCCGCGCCCTTAGCCTGGCAGCGGCCTTGGTTCTGCCAGCCACCGCCGTCTTCGCCGATTGCGATTCGATTCTTGTCGCAGATACCTGCGTCGCCCCCGTAAACACCATCGCCACCGAGGCGGTTCTGGAAGAACCGGTCTATGAGGTGGGCGATACGCTTCCGATTTATGACTACAACATCCTCATCAACCCGGAATATTACGGCCTGCCCGTGGTCAACGGACATTGGCGCTATTACCGCGTCAACGGGGATATCTTCCGCGTCCATGCAGGCACGGCGGAAATTCTGGAGCGCGTGACGGAACAGAGCGCCCTGCTGCGCTGACCCTCCCGGAACCTGCTCTGCGACTTATTCTGCGGCCATACGTGGCCGCAGCATCGGACCGAGATACCGGCCTGTGTGGCTCGCCTCTACCCCCGCGACATCCTCGGGCGTTCCGGTCGCGACGACCTGCCCGCCGCCATCGCCACCCTCGGGTCCGATATCGATGATCCAGTCGGCGGTCTTGATGACGTCGAGGTTATGCTCGATCACCACCACGGAATTCCCTTGCTCCACCAGTTCATGCAGAACCTCAAGAAGCTTGCGCACGTCTTCGAAATGCAAGCCGGTCGTGGGTTCATCGAGGATATAGAGCGTCCGGCCGGTCGAGCGGCGCGAAAGCTCCTTGGAGAGTTTCACGCGCTGCGCCTCGCCCCCTGAAAGCGTGGTCGCCTGCTGGCCCACCTTGATATAGCCAAGGCCCACCCGCATCAGCGCGTCCATCTTTTCCCGGATGCTCGGCACTGCCTGGAAAAAGCCCTGCGCATCCTCGACCGTCATATCAAGAACGTCGGCTATGCTTTTGCCTTTGAACAGAACTTCAAGCGTCTCGCGGTTATAGCGCTTGCCCTTGCAGGTCTCGCAGGTCACGTAGACATCGGGGAGAAAGTGCATCTCGATCTTGATGACTCCGTCCCCCTGACAGGCTTCGCAGCGCCCGCCCTTGACGTTGAAGCTGAAGCGACCGGGCTTGTAGCCGCGCGCCTTGGCCTCGGGCAGACCGGCGAACCAGTCGCGGATCGGGCCGAAGGCGCCGGTATAGGTGGCAGGGTTTGAACGGGGCGTGCGGCCAATGGGCCGCTGGTCGATGTCGATCACCTTGTCCAGATGCTCCAGCCCCTTGATCGTCTCGCAGGGTGCCGGGGTCTGCCGCGCGCCGTTGAGCCGCATCGACGCGGTCTTGAACAGCGTCTCGATCGTCAGGGTCGATTTTCCGCCCCCGGAAACGCCGGTCACGCAGACGAATTTGCCAAGCGGGAAATCGACGGTGACTTCGCGCAGGTTGTTACCCGTGGCCTTTACGACGCTGATCTTCTTGCCATTTCCCTTGCGGCGCTTTTTCGGAACACCGATCTCTCGCGCGCCCGAAAGATATTGCCCGGTAAGGCTTGCAGGGTCCGCCGTAATCTCGGCGGGCGTACCCCTTGCCACCACCTGACCGCCATGCACGCCAGCCCCCGGGCCGATGTCAAAGACGTAATCCGCCTCGCGGATCGCCTCTTCGTCATGTTCGACCACCAGCACCGTATTGCCCTGGTCGCGCAGGTTCTTCAGCGTCGTCAGCAAACGGTCATTGTCGCGCTGATGAAGCCCGATGGACGGTTCATCCAGCACGTAAAGCACGCCCGTCAGTCCGGACCCGATCTGGCTTGCCAGCCGGATGCGTTGGCTCTCGCCCCCGGAAAGCGTGCCGGCGTTGCGCGCCAGCGTCAGATAATCGAGCCCGACATTCACCAGAAAGCCGAGCCTTTCCCGGATCTCCTTGAGAATGGCGCGGGCGATCTCGTTCTTCTGCCGCGTCAGCCCCTCGGGCGCGGCCTCGATCCAGGCGAGCGCCTCGCGGATCGACATCTGCACGACCTGCCCGATGTGCAATCCACCAATCCGCACGGCCAGCGCCTCGGGGCGCAGCCGGTAGCCACCGCAGGCATGGCAGGGGCGGTTGTTCTGATAGCGCTCGAATTCCTCACGAACCCAGGCGCTGTCGGTCTCGCGCCAGCGGCGTTCCAGGTTGGGGATCACCCCCTCGAACCCCCGACTTACATTGTAGACGCGCCCGCCTTCGTCATAGCGAAAGGGGATTTCCTCTTCGCCCGACCCGAACAGGATCACCTGCTGCACATTGGCGGGAAGGTCCTTCCACGCCTTTTTCTTGTCGAATTCATAATGCCGCGCGAGCGAGTCGATGGTCTGCGTGAAATACGGGCTCTTGCCCTTGCGCCACGGCGCGATTGCCCCGTTTGCCAGCGACAGCGCCGCATCGGGCACGACAAGCCGGTCGTCAAAGAAAAGCTCTACCCCCAACCCGTCGCATTCCGGGCAGGCGCCAAAGGGAGCATTGAACGAAAAGAGGCGCGGCTCGATCTCGGGGATGGTGAAGCCCGAGACGGGACAGGCGAATTTCTCGCTGAAGGTGATGCGTTCGGCCTCGCCCTCGGCCGGCGCGGTTTCCAGAACGGCGATACCGTCCGCCAGATCAAGGGCGGTGCGGAAACTGTCGGCCAGCCGAGTCTCCAGCCCCTCGCGCACGACGATCCGGTCCACCACCACGTCGATGTCATGGCGGAACTTCTTGTCGAGCGTCGGCGGTTCGTCCAGTTCGTAAAAGGCGCCGTCCACCTTGACCCGCTGAAAGCCCTGCTTGCGAAGCTCCTGAAACTCTTTCTTGTATTCGCCCTTGCGGTCCCGGACGATCGGGGCAAGGAGATAGGCGCGGGTGCCTTCCTCCATTGCCATCACGCGGTCCACCATGTCCTGCACCTGCTGCGCCTCGATGGGCAGGCCGGTGGCGGGCGAATAGGGCGTGCCGACCCGCGCGAAGAGAAGCCGCATGTAGTCGTAGATTTCCGTGACCGTGCCGACGGTGGAGCGGGGGTTTTTCGACGTTGTCTTCTGCTCGATGGAAATCGCGGGCGACAAGCCCGAGATATGGTCCACATCGGGCTTTTGCATCATGTCGAGGAACTGGCGAGCATAGGCGCTCAGGCTTTCGACATAACGCCGCTGACCTTCGGCATAGATGGTGTCGAAGGCGAGGCTCGACTTTCCCGACCCCGAAAGCCCGGTAATGACCACCAACTGGTCGCGCGGAATGTCAACGTCGATATTCTTGAGGTTATGTTCGCGCGCGCCGCGCACCTCGATCATCTTCTGTTCGGCCATTCCGCGGGTCCCCTTCGGCAACAGCCACAGAGATAGGCGAGAGCGTCCGAGTCTCCAACCCCAAAAAGTGAACAGGACGTGAACAGGCGGGAAGTGGCGCAGGGATTGCCCCCTGCGCCGGCAGATCAGAAGTGCAACGCCCTTCCATAGGCCGACAGCACGCTTTCATGCATCATCTCGCTCAGCGTCGGATGCGGGAAGACGGCGTGCATCAGGTCTTCCTCAGTCGTTTCCAGCGTCTGGCCAATGACGTAGCCCTGGATCAGTTCCGTCACCTCGGCGCCTACCATATGGGCGCCCAAAAGCTCACCCGTTTTGGCGTCGAATACCGTTTTCACCATGCCTTCGGGTTCGCCAAGCGCGATGGCCTTGCCGTTGCCGATGAAGGGGAAGCGGCCGACCTTGACCTCGTGCCCCGCCGCCTTGGCCTTGGCTTCGGTAAGGCCGACACTGGCGATCTGCGGGTGGCAATAGGTGCAACCGGGGATCGAGTTCGGCTTGATCGGGTGCGGATGCCCGCCGGCGATCAGTTCTGCGACCATGACACCCTCATGGCTGGCCTTGTGCGCGAGCCAGGGCGCGCCGGCCACGTCACCGATGGCATAAAGCCCCTCGACACCCGTGCGGCAGTATTCGTCAGTAACAACATGGGTGCGGTCGATCTTGACGCCCAGTTCCTCCAGCCCGAGGTTTTCGACATTGCCCACGATCCCCACGGCCGAGATCACGGTGTCGAATTCCTGCGTCTCGACCTTGCCGTTCTGCTCGATATGGGCCGTGACCTTGCCCTGCCCCCGGTCAAGCTGCTTGACGCCGGCTTTTTCGAGGATCTTCATGCCCTGCTTGGCGAACTGTTTTTTCGCGAAGGCCGAGATTTCCTCATCCTCGACGGGCAGGATGCGGTCCATCACCTCGACCACGGTGGTGTCTGCCCCAAGCGTGTTGAAGAAGCTCGCGAATTCGATCCCGATTGCGCCGGAACCGATCACCAGAAGCTTTTTCGGCATCCGTTTCGCCACCAGCGCCTCGCGGTAGGACCAGACCAGATCGCCGTCCGCTTCCAGCCCCGGCAGTTGCCGCGCGCGCGCCCCGGTGGCGAGAATGATGTTCCTGGCCGTCAGATCCTCACTGCCCTTGTCGGTCTTGACGCTGACCTTACCCTTGCCGGTCAGGCGGGCCTCACCCATCACGACGGTGATCTTGTTCTTCTTCATGAGGTGGGCGACGCCCGAAGAAAGCTGCTTGGCCACCCCGCGTGAGCGTTTCACCACCGCGTCAAGGTCGAAACCGATGCTGTCCGCCTTGAGCCCGAATTCCCCCGCGCGATGCATGAGGTGAAAGACCTCGGACGACCGCAGCAGCGCCTTCGTGGGGATACAGCCCCAGTTGAGACAGATACCGCCCAGATTTTCCCGTTCCACGATCGCGACCGAAAGGCCGAGCTGGGCCGCACGGATGGCCGCGACATAGCCCCCCGGCCCTGCCCCGATCACGATCACGTCAAAGGCTTTCGCTGCCATGCCAATCCCTCCGCATGAGAATGGTTTAGCGTTAAACGATCTGGGCGCGGGGATCAATCACCCGGCGAGCTTCCTGGGCCCCAGTTGCGCGACCGCGTGCTGATAACCGCCTGCATCCAGAAAGGCCTGCTCCTCGGGTCGGGTTGTGCGGCCCAGGGCTGCGTTCCGATATGGGAACCGCCCGAACTGACGGATGATGTTGCGATGCGCGCGGGCATGGAGCAGGTTTTCGGCACCCGTTTCAGGCATCCGCGTCAGGAACAGCCGCACGCAGCGTTCCTGATCCGCCACGATTTCCGAATGCATCAGCGGCAGATAGAAGAACTGTCGTTCCGGTTCCGGAATGCGCATGTCCCAGCGATGGTGGATCGCGCGTTGCGCGGCCTTGCGGGCCAGTTCATCCGTCTCGAACGCGCGCGCATCGCCCCGGAACATGTTGCGGGGAAACTGGTCGGTCAGCAGGATGAAGGCCAGGATGCTCTCGGCGTTGCAGTTGAAACGGTCGGGCTTTTTCTCGCGCGCCTTTTCCCATGCAGGCAGAAATTCCGCGCGGATGTCGTCGTCGAGGCCTTCGGGCGGATCATACCAGCCCTTCGGCCCTACCTCGTTCAGCCAGAAATCGAGGATCCGGTTGGTATCGGGCATGTCGCTTCTCCGCTCGCCAAGGTTGTCACCTCCAAAGATGCACGTCCGGTCGCGAAAGGCAAACCAGTTCAGGCCGCGGCATCGGAATCCGGCGCGCTGTCCTGCGCGACCTCCATCACCGCTTCAAGCGCAACGGCGGTCCCCACGGGCGTGACGGTGGTAAAGCCGCCCGTGGTTTCCACCGCCGGGGCCGGACGCTGCGTCGCGCGCCAGCCGGCATAGGCCGTCAGCACCGCCAACAGCACCGCGATGTAAAGGAAGAACCCGTTGATCCCGACCAGAGACATCATCCAGGCGGTGATCAGCGGACCCGAAATCGCCCCCACGCCGTTAATGAACAACAGCCCGCCAGAGGCCGCGGCCATGTCGCGCTGATCCAGAAAATCGTTCGTATGCGCGAGCAGCAGCGAATAAAGCGGGTTCGAGACACCGCCGATCACCAGCGCCAGCACCAGAAGAACCTCGAAGGGCGGATTGATCAGCACCGGCAGCACCATCGCGCCCGTGCCCACCGCCGAGACGATCAGGATCAGCCGCCGCCGGTCCATCCGGTCGGAAAACCAGCCGATCGGATACTGGAACAAAAGGCCGCCCAGATAAATCGTCGCGATGAATATCGTAAGCTGCGCAACGCTAAGCCCCGCCTGCGTGCCCCAGACCGAGGCCATGCCGAAGAGCGCGGAAAACACGCCCCCCATAAGGAAAATCCCGATACATCCAAGCGGCGAGGCGACGAAGAGCTTGCGGAAGCTCATGCTCTGGGTCGTCTCGAACACGGGCGCGGGCGAGACCGACAAAAGGATCGGCGTAAAAGCTATCGACACGAGCACCGAGGGCAGCACGAAGAGCAGGTAGCCGCCCGCGTCGCCCACGTTCATCAGGCCCTGCGCGCCGATGATGCCGATCATCTGCACGATCATGTAGGCCGACAGCGCCTGCCCGCGCGTCTCGTTCGTGGCCGAGTTGTTGAGCCAGCTTTCCGCCGTGACATAGACGCCGGAAAAGCAGAACCCCATCACCACCCGCATCAGGATCCACGCGACGGGATTGGGGGCGACCGCATAAAGCACCAGAAGCGCCGAGATCATCGAGCCGAGTGCTGCAAAGACCCGCACATGTCCCACCCGGCGGATGAGTTCCGGTGCGAGCCGCGAGCCAAAGAGAAACCCGAGGAAATAGGCCGACATGACCATCGACATCTCGAAGGTCGAGAACCCCTCGATCGCGCCGCGCACGCCCAGCAGCGTTCCCTGCACGCCGTTTCCGACCATCAGAAGCATGACGCCCAGCAAGAGCGCCCATGAATTGGCCAGAACGACAAGCATCTTTCGTCTCCTTATCCTCGGTCGCGGGCATAGCCGCCCCGCCGGTCAACCGCGCCTAACCCAGCGACGTTCCGCGTCCCGTTTGCGCCCCCTGCGGCGCAACGGAGCGTCCCGGCACCAGAAGCGAGGCATCGCCATAGGAAAAGAAGCGGTAGCCTTCCTTTATGGCATGGGCATAAAGATCGAGCATCCGTTCCTTTCCCATCAGCGCGGAAACCAGCATCAGAAGGGTCGAGCGCGGCAGGTGGAAATTCGTCATAAGCGCATCGGTCACGCGAAAACGGTAGCCGGGATAGATGAAGATATCCGTATCGCCCGCCCAGGCTGCAAGCGTGCCGTCGGGCGCGGCGGCGCTCTCGATCAGGCGCAGCGCGGTCGTGCCCACGGGAATGATACGTCCGCCTGCGGCGCGGGTGCGGTTGATGGCGTGGGCGGCCTCTTCCGTGACCTCGCCCCATTCGGAATGCATCCGGTGCTGCGTTACGTCATCGACCTTGACCGGAAGGAAGGTCCCCGCGCCCACATGCAGCGTGACCTCGGTGGTGGCGACGCCCCGCTCTGCCAGCGCCGCCAGAAGATCGGCATCGAAATGGAGCGAGGCCGTCGGCGCCGCGACCGCGCCCGGATGGCGGGCAAAGACGGTCTGATAGTCTTCCTTGTCCTGCGGATCCGCGGCCCGGCGCGCGGCGATATAGGGCGGCAGGGGCATCGCGCCGGCCTGCGACAGCGCCGCGTCAAAGGCCGGGCCTTCCAGATTGAAGGTCAGGCGGACCGAGTCCTCCATCCGTTCGGCGACGCTGGCCACCAGCCCGGCGGCGAAGCGGATCTCATCCCCCGGCTTCAGTTTGCGCAACGGCCGCGCCAGCGCGCGCCAGCCGCCCTGCGCCGCGACCTCCAGCAACGTGACCTCGACGCCGGCCTCGACCTCACCTTCCGGGGTCGGGCGATGGCGGCGCCCGTCCAGCCGCGCCGGAATGACGCGGGTGTTGTTCAGGACCAGCAGATCGCCGGGGCGCAGGACCGACGGCAGGTCCCCCACCCGCAGGTCGCGCTGGCCGGCGCCTTCCGCAACCAGCAGCCGCGCGGCGCTGCGCGGGCGCACGGGCCGGGTGGCGATCAGTTCCTCGGGCAGGTCAAAGTCGAAGTCGGAAAGTTTCATTTCAGCATCCGTATGCACGGCGGACAGGTCTTACGGGCTCTGGTTCGACTGGGCCACCGCCGGCGCCGAAAGGCTGGGCTGCGGCGGACGCAGAAGGTCCCGCACCGCCCCGGGCGCCAGCAGCGACAGCGGGTTGACGCTGACACGCGGGGCCGAGGCAGGACCGCTCAGACCATAGTTGAAGCCAAAGAGCCCCTCGCCGGGGCGCGAAATAAGGCTCCCCACCACGTTGACAAGATAGACCGGCGAGACGACGCCCTGCATATCGAGGCTCCTTGTGGCGTTGCGATAGACACCCTGAAGGGTCACCCCAAGCGAGGGGCCGGTGGCGGCGCTCCTGATGATCTCGATCCCGTCCGGGGTCAAGCGGAACTCGGCCGAGGTTTCGTCGAACACGATCCCCTGCCCGTCGAGCTGTTCCAGAAGGCCGACGATGCTCAGCGCCCCCAGGATCTGCGCCAGCGCGGGCGCGCGATGGACATTGACCTGCCCTGCCCGCAGCCAGCCATCGAAATGGCCACCGCCCAGCGGCAATAGCCGCAGGTCCAGCGCCCCGCCCCGCGCGCCCCGGAAAAGGCCGGCGGCCTCGACCACCGCGCCCGCATCATTGGCGCTGACCTGTATCAGGTTCCGCCCCAGCAGGCGCCCGTCCGGCGCCATCGCGGGCGCGATCTGACCCGAGACCGGAACCGCGCCGTTCAGCATCCCCTCGAACCGGCCCGCCATGCCGGTCTGGGGGTTGAACCGGCCCGTGACGCCGGTCAGGCTGATCTGATCGGTGACGATCACCCGGTCGAGCCGCGCCTGAAGCGGCCCTGCCTGCATCCCGCCACCACCACTGCTGCCGCCACTGCCGCTGCCCGCGTCGAAACCCGGCAGGCCGTCCCCCCGCAGGTCGAGCGTCCCGCCCGCGACCTCGACCGTCAGCGCATTGCCCGTTCCCTGCCCGCGCAGCACGACCGGCGCATCGAGCCAGCCGCCCAGCCGCACCCGCGACAACCGCAGCGCATCGAGGCCGCCACCCGCGCGCAGGTCGATCCGCCCCTCGGCGGAAAGGCCCGGCGCGTTGATCCGCAACCGGTCCACCTGCGGAACCTCGGCCAGCGTCACGTCGAGATCAAGCGTCCCCGTCGCAGCCTCGCCCAGACGCCAGCCCACCGGGTCGAGACGCAGCCCGACCCCCGCAAGGTCAGAGCGCAGCGAAAGCCGGGGGCGCCCGCCGCGCGGCAACTCCACCTCCAGCGACGCGCGGCCACGGCCGCTTATCATCTCTTGCGGCAGCGCCGGGACAAAGGCCGCGACGGCACGGGGCGAAAGCTCGGCCCAGCCGCTGACCCGAGCGGGCATCGTCTGCGTCCCGGGACCAAGCGGCTGCGAGAAAACCACATCGAACGGCACGCCCTCCAGGCGGCCCGGCCCGCCGATCTGAAGCCGTGAGGGCGTCGCCTCCAGCCGCAGGCTTTCCGACACCAGCTGGCGGCCCGGCACGATCCGGTCCGAGGTGACGTCATGCAGCGTGCCGGTGACGTGATAATCCACATCGACCGGCTGCACCCCACGCCGCAGGGGTATCCGCATCCTGGCTTCCAGCGTCGCCCGCCCCTCGACCAGATCGACCGGGCGGTTGGCGCGCGTCAGGAACTGGAACGGAGGCTCATCCAGAAACGACAGCGCCGCGGTGATGCTGCTTTCGGTGCGCAGGTCCAGATCGGCTGTGGCCGGGCGCTCGGTCACGTCGGCCACGCGGAAGACCGAATCCTGTACCGCGATCCGCCCCCCCTGCGGGGCCGCGACCTCGCCCTCGTCCAGAACCATGACGTAAGACGTGTTCTCGATCGTCGCATAGCCGCGCCCGTCAAGGATCGGGGGCATCGTGCGCAGAAACCGCACCTCGGCGTCACTGAACTCATACCCTACGGCAAGGCGGGTTTCCTGCCCCGGCGCAAGCCGCAGTGCCGCGGTAACGTTGTAGATCAGGCCGGTCTGCACATTCTCGACCAGCCAGTTGCGCATCCCATGCACGATCCCCGGCGGCCAGAGCGCAAGCAGCCGGTCATGGGTGATCTCGTTCAGCGCCAGATCGAGCGCCACGCGCCAGCCATCGGCCTCTGCCCCGATCTCCCCCTCGGCCATCAGGCGCCGGCCGTCCTCGATCAGCGTCACCTGCCCGATTGTTGCCGTGAAGGGATCGAGCCGCAGCCGCACATCCACTGCGCCCTCGCTGAACCGGACTGGTTCCTCAAATATCTCCTCCGGGTCTATCTGAACATCGGAGAAACGGAACTGCCCCAGCAGCACCCCCGGAAGACCGTGTTCCATCTCCTCAAGATAGGCGTGCCCGCCTGCAGCCATGCGCAAGGTGGGGCTGTCGATCACCACGTCGTTGAAGACAATGCGCCGCGCCTGCGGATCATAGTCGAGCGAAAGCTGTGCCACGTCAAAGGCGATCGGCCGCATTCCGTCCAGCGGACGAAGCGCGCCCGCCCCCAGGCGCAGCCCGCCCTTGAGGGTCACGACCTCGCCCGCTTCGTCGATCCGCGCCGCAAGTTCACCCGAAATCGGTGCCTCGACAAGCGACAACCAGCTCAGCGCCGCGCTCTGGGCCGCGACATCGGCGGCGGCCACATCCTCGATCCGTA
This sequence comes from Halodurantibacterium flavum, assembly GCF_042681825.1. NCBI lineage: Bacteria > Pseudomonadati > Pseudomonadota > Alphaproteobacteria > Rhodobacterales > Paracoccaceae > Halodurantibacterium > Halodurantibacterium flavum. Next base: position 227,542 of record NZ_JBHUGH010000006.1, on the reverse strand, counting down.
CCGAAAGCTCGGCCTCGGGGCTGTCGCGACGGCTGACAAAGCTCATCTCGGCGCTTGCGGGCGTGCCCCAGGTTCCGATCAGTCCGACGCCCAGCCTGAGCGCGACCGCCTCATCATCCTGCATCAGGGATACCCTACCATCGGAAACCTGCCAGATTTCGCCTGCCCGCGCATCGGCAAGTGTCAGGGTCAGCCGATCGGCCTCGATCCGCTGCACCCCGCGCAGTGCGGGCATGTCAAAGACCGTATCGACCGCCTGCAGAACCTCGGCGAATGATCCGGGCGTCTCGAACGCGCCGTCGCCACCCAGCGACAGGTCGAACCGGCCCTCTTCATCCCGGCGCAGCAGGGCATGGCCGCCGCTGATCCGCAGCACGGTCGGGCGGAACTGCCCGGCCAGCAGATCCTCGCGCGACAGCCGCGCCTCGATCACCGAGAACCGCGCGAGCGGCTCGGTCGGTGTCTCGGCCAGGAAAACCTCCAGATCGCGGACCAGAAGACGGGGGGTAAAGCCGCGCTCGATCTCTACCTCAGCCGCGCCAAGCCGGATTGCCATGCCCGCCGGCAGACCGGCATCGAGCCGGGACTCGACCTTTTCCAGCACCCAGCCCGGAGCCGGCAGCCCGCGTTCGGTGGCCGCAAACACCACGACGCCCACGAGAATTGCAAGGAACAGCGTCGTGGAAATAAGCCAGATGCTGAAACTGCCGCGCCGCCTGGCGCGTCGGCCCGTGGAGCGGCGCCCGGCCTTCTGCCGGTTCTGTGCAGGTGCCCCCTGCCGATGTGCCGGCTCTTTGTCCAACTGCCCCGTCGCTTTGTCGCCTGCCCCTGTCACGGCTTTATCTTTGCCTCGGAAAAGCTAAAACAGGACTGATTTCGAAACCGCAAGCAAAGGAAATCTACATGAGCACGATTGCGCCGGGGGCCGTTGCGCCTGATTTCACGCTTCCCCGCGACGGGGGGAAAGAGGTTACGCTTTCCGCATTGCAGCCCAGGCCCGTGGTTCTCTACTTCTATCCCAAGGACGACACCTCGGGCTGCACCAGCCAGGCGGTTGATTTCACCGCCCGCGCGGCAGAATTCGAGGCCGCGGGGGCCGTCGTTCTGGGCGTGTCCAAGGACAGCGTGGCCAAGCACGACAAATTCGTCGCCAAGCACGGGCTGGGCATCGCGCTTCTGTCGGATGAGGCCAGCGACGTCTGCGAACGCTATGGCGTCTGGAAGGAAAAGAGCATGTACGGTAAGACCTATATGGGGATCGAGCGCACGACGTTCCTGATCGGCGGCGACGGCACCGTGCGTCAGGTCTGGAACAAGGTGAAAGTCCCCGGTCATGTGGAAGAGCTCCTGACAGCGGTGCGTGCCCTATGAAGACGCTCGCGGAACGGGCGGTCGAGGTTCTGACCACCGCCGACGGGCGTGCCAAGGCGGCCCTGTCCCGGCAGCACGCGGCCGAATGGTTCGCGGCGCGTGAAGCGGGTGCACCCCTGACCGTAGGCACGGCCGATCCGCCGCTGCGCCCGTCCCGCCCCGCGCGCCCCGAACTGCTGCCGCCCCGCGATGTGCCGCGCAGACGGCCGGGGACGGCCGAGGGCCGGATCGCGCTGCTGCACGCGGTCGCGCATATCGAGCTGAACGCCGTCGATCTTCACTGGGATATCATCGCGCGGTTCGGGCATGTCCCGATGCCGATGGGCTTCTATGATGACTGGGTCAAGGCCGCCGATGAGGAATCCAAGCATTTCAACCTCATGTGCGACTGTCTTGAAGCCATGGGGAGCCATTACGGCGCCCTTGCGGCCCATGCGGGGATGTGGCGCGCCGCCGAGGACACCGCCAGCGACCTGATGGGCCGGCTGGCGGTCGTGCCGATGGTGCTGGAGGCGCGCGGCCTCGACGTCACCCCCGGCATGATCGACGTCTTTCGCAAGGCGGGCGAAACCGGCGCCATCGCGGCGCTGGAAACGATCTATGCCGAAGAGGTGGGGCATGTCGCCTATGGCTCCAAATGGTTCCACTTTCTCTGCGGCCGCGAGAACAGCGACCCGAAGGAGGTTTTTCACGGCCTCGTCCGGCATTACTTCCATGGCGCGCTCAAACCCCCCTTCAACGAAGAGAAACGCGCCGAGGCGGGCCTTCCGCCGGATTTTTACTGGCCGCTGGCCGAGGAAATCGGTTGACAAGAAACGGTCGGCGGATTTCTGCCGACCGATACAGAGTCTCCGCGCTGATCCGCCGATCATTTTTCGCGGCTGTTGCGCGAAAGCCGCGCCGTTTGTACTCCAATTCCAAGGCTGATGACCCGGAAATGAAATGGGCGCAGCCGGCAGGGGTGGGACAAACGGGACAGATCCATTGAAAACTCGTATTGCTAACCGTCTGAACGCATCGCTTGAGCGTTGGTTCCCCGAACGGCGGCTCTTCCTTCGTTCGGATACAGAGACGCGGTTCATCCGGCTGCGGCCCTTGACCCAGATCGGGGTTCTTGCAGGCAGCACGGCCGTCGTGGGCTGGGCCATCGTCGCCTCGGCCGTGCTGATGATGGACAGCATCGGTTCCGGCAACTACCGCGATCAGGCCAAGCGTGAACAGGCCGTCTATGAGACCCGGCTCAATTCGCTTTCTGGCGAACGCGACCGCCGGGCCGCCGAGGCCGTGCAGGCGCAGGAACGTTTCGCGATCGCGATGGGCCAGATTTCCGACATGCAGTCGGCGCTGCTTGCCTCTGAAGACCGTGCGCGCGAACTGGAGACCGGGCTTGAGGTCGTGCAGCGCACGCTTCAGCGCACCATCCGCGAACGGGACGAGGCGCGCGAAGAGGCGCAGACCCTGACCGTCGCCCTTGCCGAGGAAACCGGATCGGCCCGGACCGACGCCTCGCGCATCCGCGACATGGAGGAAACGCTCGACTTCCTCGCGGCCGCGCTTGGCGACACAGCAGGCGAACGCGACGCCATCGCGCAATTCGCCGTTCAGGCCCGCAACGAGACCGAGATGATCGCCCTCGAAAAGCGCCTGTTGGAAGAGCGCAACGACATGATCTTTTCGCGCCTGGAAGAGGCCGTGACCGTCTCGATGGAGCCGCTGGACCGCATGTTCCGCGCCGCCGGCCTGTCGACGGATTCGCTGCTGCAGCAGGTCCGCAGCGGCTATACCGGCCCCGAGGCGCTGACGCCGCTTTCTGTCTCGACGCGCGGCACCGCGGATTTCGACACGGATACGGATGAGGAACGGGCGAACAGCATCCTCACCGGGCTTGAGGAAATGAACCTCTATCGCATGGCCGCGCAAAAGGCGCCGTTCGCGAATCCGGTCAGCAGCTCTGTCCGCTTTACCTCCGGATTCGGGATGCGCCGCGACCCCAAGAACGGCTCGCGCCGGATGCATGCGGGCATCGACTATGCCGGGCCGTCGGGCACGAACATCCTGTCGACCGCGGACGGCGTGGTGATCGAGGCCGGTTGGAATTCAGGCGGTTACGGCAACATGGTGCGCATCCGCCACGCCTTCGGGATCGAGACGCTTTATGCGCATATGCGTCGCGTTCACGTGACAGTTGGTCAAAGGGTCTCGCGCGGCGAGCATATTGGTGATATGGGCAGCACTGGACGCTCTACCGGCACGCATCTCCACTATGAGGTGCATGTGGGCGGCAGCGTGGTAGATCCCATGAATTACATCAGGGCGGCGCGCAATGTTTTCTAAAAGCAGAATCCAGGAACCGGGGCCAAAGAAGGCCGAGGCCGAGGCCCCCGTCACACCCGAACCACAGCAGAGGCCGATGAACGACTATTCTTCCCCCGCCCCCAAGGCGAAACCGGCCGCATCGGTCCTTTCGTCCGACCTGACCATCGTCGGCAATCTCAAGACCACCGGCGACATTCAGGTCGAAGGCACGGTCGAGGGCGATATCCGCGCCCATCTGCTGACGGTTGGCGAGCAGGCCACGATCCGCGGCGAAATCGTCGCCGATGACGTGGTGGTCAATGGCCGCGTCGTGGGCCGCGTCCGCGGGCTCAAGGTGCGTCTGACCTCCAGCGCGCGGGTCGAGGGCGATATCATCCACAAGACCATCGCGATCGAATCCGGTGCCCATTTCGAAGGCTCGGTCCAGCGTCAGGAAGACCCGCTCAGCACCGGCGCGCAGCCGCGTCCGCAGCAGGCAGCGGCCCCGAAGCCCGCGCCGCAGCAGTCGCAGGCTGTTTCCGAGGCCGTGGCCGCCAAGGCCGGCGATCGCTGAACGCGCACCTTCTTGGCCGTCATCACGAAACCTGCCGCCCGCGGCAGGTTTTTTTGTGGGCAGGCAAAGCCTTCCGCCATCGCTGCACCCTCATCTTGGCCCCTCGTCTTGTCGCTGCGCCGCGCTAGCTTAGGCCGAGCACAAAGGGGGACAGATGCTCCAGACCGCAGAAGTGACACAGGGGAAGACCGCAGCCTCGGGGGCGGCCCTCGTCGGGCTTGCCACCGCCGTGCCCCCGCACCAACTGGACCAGGCCGATGTCATTGATCATGCGCGGCGCATCTTCGGCAGCCGCACCGGCCTTTTCGAGACGCTGGAGCCTGTCTATACCAATGCCCGGATCGAGCGGCGCTGGTCGGCCATGCCGCTTGCGTGGTTCGAAGGGCCGGCGGACATGCCAGAAAAGACCCGCCTTTACGAACGCCATGCCACCGATCTGGCCGAAGAGGCGGCGCTCGCCGGGCTGCGCGACGCGGGCCTTGCGCCAAAGGATGTCGACGTCCTGATCTTCGTCAGCTCCACCGGGATCTCAACCCCGTCGATCGAGGCGCGGCTGATGAACCGGCTGGCGTTCCGCCCCGATGTCGCCCGGCTTCCGATATTCGGCTATGGGTGCGCGGGCGGCGCGCTTGGCCTTTCGCGGGCGGCACAGATGTTAGCGGGGCGGCCGGGGGCGGTCTGCCTTTTGCTGGTGGTCGAGCTTTGCACGCTTGCCTTCCGCCATGACAGCCTGACCAAGAGCAACCTTGTCGCCACGGCACTTTTCGGCGACGGGGCTGCCGCTGCCGTCCTGCGTGGGACAGGTGCCGGGGAGAGCGGCGGCGGATCGATCGGACGGCTTGGCGCGGGGGGTGAGCATCTCTGGCCCGGGACGCTGAACGTGATGGGCTGGAAGGTCGACCCCGAGGGCTTTGATGTGATCTTTCACCGGGACATTCCGCAGATCGTCGCGGGCGACTACCGCGCCGCACTCGACGGGTTCATGACCCGCGCCGGCTTGACGCCTGCCGACATTGAGCGCCCTTGCTGCCATCCGGGTGGGGCCAAGGTGCTGGACGCGCTGGAGACCGTTTTTGACCTGCCACCGCAGGGGCTGGACGCTGAGCGTGAGGTTTTAAGCGACTATGGCAACATGTCGGCGCCGACGGTGCTTTTCGTGCTCGACAATCTGCGGCAGCGCGGGGCGCGGGGCGCGCATCTGGTCACGGCGCTCGGTCCAGGGTTCACCGCGGCGTTCCAGATGGTGGACCTTCAATGACCTTTGGCTGGGCCTATGCGCTGTTGGCGCTGATCGCGGTGCAGCGCCTTGCGGAACTTGTGCTTGCGCGGCGCAACACGGCGCGGCTGATGGCGCGGGGGGCTGTGGAACATGGGGCCGCGCATTACCCGCTTTTCATCCTGCTGCACGGAAGCTGGCTGATCGCCATGGCCCTGCTGACCGAGCCTTCGCCGCACCTCAATCCGTGGCTTGCCGCAGCGTTCGCGGTGCTGTTTCTCGCGCGGTTCTGGGTGATCGGTACGCTTGGGCCGTACTGGACGACACGCATCATCTCGCTACCGGACGCGCCCCTGGTTCGCCGGGGGCCGTTCCGCTGGCTGCGCCACCCGAACTACACCGTCGTTGCGTTGGAAATTCCTCTGGTTCCCGCGCTTCTGGGGCTCGACTGGTTGGGGTTGGTCTTTGGCGTCCTGAACATCGCGCTCTTGACCCATCGCATCCGGGTGGAAAACGCTGCCCTTGCGCCCCGTCAGAACCACAGCCAGGACAACGGTCAGAACAACGACAACTGATCGCCCGGCCGGGGCGGCACGCGGAACAGATCGGTGCGCAGCGGCGGCAGGCGCCGGTTCAGGCCATGGCGCGCCGCCGCAATGTCGAACCTCTGGCGCAGCAGCGCGGCCCAGTGCCCCTGCCCGGTCATGCGCTTGCCGAATTCCGGATCATAATCCCGCCCTCCATGGATTTCCCGAACCCGGTTGAGGATGCGCGCCGCGCGATCCGGGAAATGCTGTTCGACCCAGTCGCGAAAGAGGCCCGCCACCTCTCGCGGCAGGCGCAGCGGGATCGAGCTTGCCACCACAGCCCCCGCCCCGGCAGCGGCAGCGAGGATCGCCTCAAGCTCATGATCGGTGAGCGCGGGCACAATGGGCGAGACCATGGCGCGCACCTCGATCCCCGCATCCGCCAGCCTGCGAATGGTCTCCAGGCGCCGCGCGGGCGAAGGAACGCGCGGCTCCATCACACGCGCGACGGACGGGTCGAGCGTCGTCACCGATATTCCAACCCGCGCAAGTCCCTTCGCCGCCATCGGGGCAAGGATGTCGATGTCGCGCTCGATCAGGCTGCCCTTGGTCACGATGGCCACGGGATGGTCGTGATCGCGCAGCACCTCCAGCACGCGGCGCATTATCCGGTGCTGCTTTTCCAGCGGCTGGTAAGGGTCGGTATTCGTACCGATGGCAATGACCCTGGCCCTGTAGGACGGCGCTGCAAGCTCCTTGGCCAGCACCTCGGCGGCGGCGGGACGAGCGATCAGCTTTGTCTCGAAATCGAGCCCCGGCGAGAAGCCGAGATAGGCATGGCTGGGCCGCGCAAAACAGTAGATGCAGCCATGTTCACAGCCGCGATAGGGGTTGATCGACAGCTCGAACCCCACATCGGGCGAAGTGTTGCGCGTGATGATCCGCCGCGGACGCTCTTCGCTCACCTCGGTGCGCAGGGGCGGCAGATCCTGGTCGGGGGTCCAGCCATCGTCCACGGCCTCGACAGAATGACGCTCATACCGGCCGGCGTCGTTGCTGCGGGCGCCCCTGCCCTTGATCTGGTCCTGACGTGGAGGGATGCGGATGCTCATCCCTCGACAGTAGAACATTAAGGGAACATTGAAAAGACCTCAGGCGCGACCCGGCAACCCCGCCGGCAGGCACCAGCGCTCGATATATTCGGCGAATTCCTCATGAATTCCATTGGCCTCCGCGACCGACATTTCTTCGCGCCAGCGTTGGGGGATTCCCCTGCCCAATGTCGCGAACCGGCGTCCATGTCTGGCGAGAATCGGCTGCGTATCGACGAGGACCCCCAGATGAGCCGCGATCTTTTCCAGCGATACGTCAGGGTCTGCCACAAGTTCCTCGTAGTTGAGGATCAGGAGGTCCGGCACAGCCTGCCGCCATGCCGCGAAATTCTCCATCCGGTTACGCACCAGATCGAGCGCCTCACCCAGCGAGGCCAGCGGCTCCCTCTCTGGGTTAAGTTGTCCGCCGACGGTCTGCGCCGCATCCAGAAGCGACAGTGCGACATCCCGCGGGTCCCGCGCCACGATCTGGGCAGAGATGCGCCCCGCCCGGACCTCTTGCGGAACCGTTTCACCTGGCGACGCGTGGCTGTGAATGGCGATGGGCGCGGCACCCGCCGCAGCTTCCGCCAAGGCAGGATCAAGGCGCTTCGGGTCGAGCGCAGCTAACAGGTTAGCCTCTTTCCTGCGACCAACAGTGTCGAGACGCCGTTGTGGAATTCCCGCCGACTCCAGCACCGCAACCGCCATTTCGAACGCGAGGCGAGAGCCCGACATGGGCATCCCTGTGCAGATATGCAGAACTGAAGGCATTCTCTCTCCTTCCGGTGTGGCGCAAGTTTAACCGTCCCCCCGACCCAACAACAAGGCAAAGTTCGCCCCCAGTGCCGCAGCGCAGCAAAACTTCGCGGGGAACAACCACGGCAAGATGGCGTTAGTCGATAGCAGAGGGTCCGGCGGGGCCCATTTTCACATGCCCATTCGCAACCCACCAAAGGAGAGAGCCATGGCCGACCCGACCAAAGGCAGCGACCGCACCCTCACGAACCGGCAGGGCCACCCCATCACCAACAACCAGTCGCAGCGCACCGTCGGCCCCCGCGGGCCGGCCACGCTGGAGAATTATCAGTTCCTCGAAAAGATCACCCATTTCGACCGCGAGCGCATCCCCGAGCGGGTGGTCCATGCCCGCGGCTTCGTCTGCTATGGCGAGTTCGAGGCGACCGGCAAGATCGGCGAAGAACCGGCCTCGAAATACACCCGCGCCAAGCTCTTTCAGCAGGCCGGCAAGAAGACCCCGTTGGCAATCCGCTTTTCGACAGTGATCGGCGGGCGCGACAGTTCCGAGGTCGCCCGGGACCCGCGCGGCTTTGCCGTGAAGTTCTATACCGAGGACGGGAACTGGGACCTTGTCGGCAACAACCTCGCCGTCTTTTTCATCCGCGACGCGATCAAGTTCCCGGACGTGATCCATTCGCTCAAGCCCGATCCCGTGACCTTCCGGCAAGAGGCGAACCGCATCTTCGACTTCATGTCGCAGACGCCTGAATCGATGCACATGCTGACCCATCTTTTCAGCCCCCGTGGCATCCCGGCCAGCTATCGCCACATGGAAGGGTTCGGCGTGAACACCTACAAGATGGTGAACGCGCAGGGTGACAGCGTGCTGGTGAAATACCACTTCCACCCGCGCCAGGGCATCGCGAGCCTGACGCAGGCCGAGGCGGAAAAGGTGCAGGGCAAGGATTTCGGTTCGGCCTCAAAGGACCTCTTCACCGCGATCGAGCGCGGCGACTACCCGCAATGGGACATGTATGTGCAGATCATGGAGGATCACGACCACCCCGAGCTTGACTGGGATCCGCTGGATGACACCAAGATCTGGCCGGAAAAGGACTTTCCCCTTCGCCATGTCGGCACCATGACGCTGAACCGCAACGTCGAGGATTTCTTCAACGAGAACGAGCAGATCGCCATGGGCACCGGCGTTCTGGTGGACGGGCTCGATTTCTCGGACGACAAGATGCTGGTGGGGCGGACGTTCTCCTATTCCGACACGCAGCGATACCGGGTGGGGACCAATTATCTGCAACTGCCGGTGAACCAGGCCAAGGGCGCAAAGGTCGCGACCAACCTGTCGGGCGGGCAGATGTCCTATCAGCGCGATCTGGCGCCGGGGCAGAACCCGCATGTGAACTATGAGCCCTCGATCCACAATGGCCTCCACGAAGCCGCGCGCGAGGAACCGAACAACCCGCCGGAAATCAAGGGGCGCCTGACCCGCAGCGTACTGGAACGCCGGAACGATTATGTGCAGGCACGGGGCCGGTTCTGCACGATGATGGAATGGGAACGCGAAGATCTGATCGCCAACATGGGCGCGCTGCTGATGGAGTGCGAACGCGACGTGCAGGAACGCATGGTCTGGCACTTCCTGCTGGTGCATGACCACTATGGCAAGGGCGTTGGTGAGATCATCGGACTCTCGCCCGCCGACGTTCGCCATCTTCAGCCCCTGCCCGGCCAGGTCCTGACCGAGGAAGACCAGCGCCGCCTGCAGAACCTGGGCGAGAACGGCGACATCATCGACAGCGAGGTCTGGGGCCAGTGGACGAGTTCGGTAAAGAACTTCCGCGTCACGGCAGAGGATGTGCTGAACGGAATGACGAACTTCAATCCGCAGACGGCGCAGGCCGCCGAATAAGCTGACCCGACACGGAAACTCATGGCGCCGCCCACTATCGGGCGGCGCCAGCCGTTTCAGCCGACCCGTGCGCCGTGGACCCAGACGCCACGGACGACCGGCGTGCCCTCGATCCGGCGGACGCGGATCAGGTCCGCCCGCGCGCCTTCCTCGATCCGGCCCCGGTCGCGAAGCCCGACCGCACGGGCCGGCGCGGTGGTCACCGTCGCGATGCCCCGCGGCAGGTCGTCCCAAAGCTCGGCCAGCAGGAACGCCCCCGCCAGCAGCGCGCCCGGTACGTAGTCGGACGAAAGAATGTCCAGAAGGTCCATCTCGGCCAGAAGGCTGGCGGCGACATTGCCGGAATGGGATCCGCCCCGGATCAGGTTCGGCGCCCCCATCATCACCGCAATTCCATGGTCATGGCAGGCGCGCGCCGCCTCAACCGTGGTGGGAAATTCGGCCAGACGCGCACCATGGGCGGCGGAAACCGCGACATGCTCGTCGGTGGTGTCATCATGGCTCGCCAGCGTCGCGCCGTAGCGGTGCGCGTTCGCAACCGCGGCTTCCTCGTGCCGTTCGCCGAACCGGTCGTGCAGCGATTGCAGGTTGGCCACATGGGCCTGGAACTGGTCCTCGGTCATGCCGTGCTTGACGACGCAATAGTCGCGCAGCTTGCTGATATCGCGGAACTGCCGCTGGCCAGGTGTATGGTCCATCAGGCTCACGATGCCGATGCGGTCGCTTTCGCCGAACTCCGCCATCTCCTCGATCAGCGTTTCGGAACAGACCTCGGCACGCAGATGCAGGAAATGGCTGATCCGCAGCGCACCCCGCGCCCGCATCTGCAGGATTTCGTTGGCCATCGAACGGGCGTATTTGCCGTAATTCGATTCCTTGTTCGACACGACCGACCCCACCCGCAGCGCGTCGAATACCGTGGTGATGCCGACGCTCGCAAGCTCTCCGTCATGGGCGACGATGGCATTGGCGTGGGGCCAGTCGACCCGGGGGCGCGGCTGGATATGGCGTTCCAGATTGTCGGTGTGCAGCTCGATCAGACCGGGGGCCAGCACGTCGCCCTCGCAATCAACCGCGCCCGGCGTCACGGCCCCGCCCTGTCCGATGGCGGCGATGCGCCCGTCACGGATAACGACCGACCCCAGGAAACTCTCGCCCGGAAGGACGAGTTGGGCATTGGCAAGGATGGTTTCGGTCATGTCAGGCTCCTGTTACGGTCGGGCGGATATGGCAGGGATCTGTCACAGCGATGTGACGGACCGGGATTATGGCAAGCGGCAGCCGCGCCGCTGGGGGCTGCGGCGGGCACGTGATCGAGTACAGGGCGCAGAGATGACGGAATATGACCGCTACGCAATCTATTACCTTCCCGATCCTGGGCCGCTGGCGGATTTCGGCGCGTCCTGGCTGGGATGGGATGTGCAGCTTGGCCGCCCCGTGGACCATCCTGTGGGCCATCCCGATCTGGGCGCACTGCCGATAGCCCACCTGACCGCCACGCCGCGCAAATACGGCCTGCACGGCACGATCAAGCCGCCCTTCCGGCTGGCGGAGGGGACGGATGCGGCCGGTCTGGCGCAGGCGATGGAGCGGCTCTGTACCGGGCTTGCGCGGGTGGAACTGCCGGGGCTCGCGCTGAACCGGCTGGGCGGTTTCCTTGCCCTGCGCCCGACCGGGGACCAGACGCGACTTGCCGCGATGGCCGCGCAGGTGGTGATGGAGCTTGACGCCTTCCGCGCGCCCCCGACCGAGGCCGAGATTGCGCGCCGTCAGGCCAACGGCCTCAGCCCCCGTCAGGCCGAGCTTCTGGAGCGCTGGGGATACCCCTACGTGATGGACCAGTTCCATTTCCACATCACGCTGACCGGGCGGCTGGGCGATGAGGCAGCCGGGGTGGAAGAGGCGTTGCGCCCCGTCATCACCCCGCTTTTGCCCACACCCTTCCGCGTCGATACCCTCTGCCTTTGCGGCGAGCGTGAGGGACGGTTCCATCTGATCCACCGCTACACCCTTTCGGGCTGAAGCGCGGCAAGAAAGGCCGCCACGGCGTCCTCCAGCCGGCCGTCGTTTTCCACCACGCGGATCGGCAGGCCATAGGGAATGTCATAGCTCGCCCGGGCCAGCCGCCGGGCGATGTCGTCGCGGCTTTCGCGCCCCCGGGCAGCCAGACGGTCCGCGAGAACCGGAACCGAGGCCGTGACGTGGATCACCGAAAGGCCCGGAAAGACCTCCCATGCGGCGCCGAGCATGGCACGCGACCCGTTGAAGAGCACATTGCGCCCTTCGCCGATGGCCTGTTCGATGCTTGCAGGGATGCCGTAGCTCAGGCCATGCGCCTCCCAGTCGAGCGCGAACTGGCCCCGTGCCTTGCGGCGGGCGAATTCCTCGGGCGAGACACCTTCGAACGGTTCGCCGCCGGCGCTTTCGGGTCGGGTGATGACACGGCGGACGATGTGCAGGTCGGGACGCGCCGCATGGACCGCCGCAAGGATCGTGTCCTTTCCGGCGCCCGAGGGGCCGACGACCGCGAAAAGGCGCCCCGCCATCAAGCCGCCCGCGCCGGGGTGAACCCGGTCACATCGACCAGCCGGTCGCAGACCCGTTCCCGCGCGCCCTCGTCATGGAAAATCCCGAGGATCGCGGCGCCCCTGCCCTTGGCCTCTTCGATCAGCCGCAAGACGGTTTCCCGGTTCGCCGCATCGAGGCTCGCCGTCGGTTCATCGAGCAACAGCGCCGGGTAATCATGGGCAAAGCCGCGCGCGATGTTCACGCGCTGCTGTTCCCCGCCCGAAAATGTCGTGGGTGACAGCGGCCAGAGCCGTTGCGGGATGTTCAGCCGGGAGAGGAGCCTCGCCGCCCGGTCCCGCGCCTGTCCGGCATCGACCCCCAGCGCCAGCAGCGGTTCCGCCACGACATCGAGCGTCGGCACCCGGGGCACGACCCGCAGGAACTGGCTGACGTAACCCAGCGTATCGCGGCGGAGCGCGATGATCTCGCGCGGCTCGGCCCGGGCCACGTCCAGATCGCCCACCATGATGCGGCCCTCACCGGCAAGATAATTGCCATAGATTATCCGCATCAGCGTCGATTTCCCCGCCCCCGAGGCACCGATCAGCCCCACACATTCGCCGGGCCGCACCTGCAACACCGCCCCGGCCATGACCGGAATGACCGCACCGCCCTGATTGTGGAGCGTAAAGCTCTTGCCCACGTTTTCGACCGTAATCATCTCTCACACCTGCAGAACGGAACTGACCAGAAGCTGCGTATAGCCGTGCTGCGGATCGTCGAGCACCTGATCCGTCAGCCCCGCCTCGACCACATGGCCCGATTTCATCACCATCAGCCGGTCGGCGAGCAACCGCACCACCGCCAGATCATGGGTCACGATGATCGCCGAAAGGCCCATCTCGCGCACCAGCCCCCGCAAAAGATCCAGAAGCCGCGCCTGAACGCTCACATCCAGGCCGCCGGTGGGTTCGTCCATGAACACGAGCCGCGGCCCGGTCACGAGGTTCCGCGCGATCTGAAGCCGCTGCTGCATCCCTCCGGAAAAGGCCGAGGGACGGTCGTCGATCCGGTCGGCCGCGATCTCGACCCGGCCCAGCCAGTCGGTGGCGGTGTCGCGGATGCGGCCATAGTGGCGGTTGCCGACCGCCATCAGCCGCTCGCCCACATTACCGCCCGCGCTGACCCCCATCCGCAGCCCGTCGCGGGGGTTCTGGTGGACAAAGGCCCAGTCCGTCCGGCCCAGCATCCGGCGTTCCGGTTCCGTCATGCGCAGCACGTCGCGGGGACCGGTGGCGGTGTCATAGATCACCTGCCCGGCATCGGGCGCGACATGGCCCGCAAGACAGGACAAGAGCGTCGATTTGCCCGACCCGCTTTCGCCCACGATGCCCATCACCTCGCCGGGGTAAAGGTCAAAGGCCACGTCGGCGCAGCCGATGCGCGGGCCATAGCGTTTGGTCAGGCCCGTGACCTGCAACAGCGGGGTCATGCCGCGTCCTCCGTTTCTGGGTCCGCTACCGACCCCGTTTCTCGCGCTCCTGCCGCGCCGCTATGGCCTGCGCTGCGGCGGGTGCCGCAGTAATCGGTGTCGGAACAGACGAACATCCGCCCGCCGGCGTCATCCATGATGACCTCATCCAGATAGCTGTCGGTCGCTCCGCACAACGCGCAGGGATGATCGGCCTTGGACGCGACAAAGGGGTGATCCTCGAAGTCGAGGCTGACAACCTCGGTATACGGCGGCAGCGCGTAGATGCGCTGTTCCCGCCCCGCGCCAAACAGCTGCAGCGCCGCGTTGCCGCCCAGCTTGGGGTTGTCGAACTTGGGGATCGGCGACGGGTCCATGACATAGCGCCCCTCGACCTTGACCGGATAGTCGTAGGATGTCGCGATCTCGCCGTGCTTCGCGATGTCCTCGTACAGCTTGACATGCATCAGGCCGTAATCCTCCAGCGCGTGCATCCGGCGCGTCTCGACCTCTCGCGGTTCAAGGAAACGCAACGGTTCCGGGATCGGCACCTGATAGACGAGAATCTGGTCCTCGGTCAGGGCGGCCTCGGGGATGCGGTGGCGGGTCTGGATGATCGTCGCTTCGGCCGTGGCCTCGGTCACCGCGACGCCCGCCGTGCGCTGAAAGAACTTGCGGATCGAAACGGCGTTCGTGGTGTCGTCCGCGCCCTGGTCGATGACCTTCAGCCGGTCCTCCGGCATCAGGCAGGCCGCCGTCACCTGCACCCCGCCCGTGCCCCAGCCATAGGGCATCGGCATTTCGCGGCTGGCAAAGGGCACCTGATAGCCGGGGATCGCCACCGCCTTCATCAGCGCGCGGCGGATCATCCGCTTGGTCTGTTCGTCCAGATAGGCAAAGTTGTAGTCGTCCATCCCCATCCCCATCACAGCAGACCGCGCGCGGTCAGGTCGCGTTCCAGCGCCTCGGCCCCGGTGAAATGATGCGCCTCCATCCCGAAGGCGCGGGCGCCGGCCACGTTCTTTTCGCTGTCATCGATGAAGAGACAGTCGCCCGCATCCAGTCCCGCCCGGTCACACAAGAGCGCGAAGATCGCCGGGTCGGGTTTCAGAAGCCCGACCTCACCCGACACGATGGTGACGCCGAACACCTCGGCGATACGCGGATGAACCGCCATGCCGGTGGGCCATGTCTCGGCAGACCAGTTGGTGATCGCGTGGATCGGGTGGCGGACCGACAGCCGGTCCAGCAGGTCCCAGGTGCCCGTAACCGGGCTGGCGATCGTCAGGTGAAACCGGTCCTTGTAGGCGGCAAGCAGATCCCGATCCTGCCCCTCGAACGCATCCAGCGTCCCCGCGATGCTCCGGCCACGGTCGTTTTCCAGGTTCCAGCCATAGAAATCGACCCGCGCCATGAAACCATCCACCGCCTCGCGCGTCCCGAGCGTTTCCAGAAACGCCTGATGCGGGTCCCATTGCACCAGAACATTGCCGATGTCGAAAACGATGGCCTTCATTCCGCAGCCTCCTTTGCCGCACCCTGATCCGCCACTGCCTGTGCCGTGGCCATTTGCGCGGCAGCTTGTGCCGCATCCGCCCGCAGCCTGCGGATCAGTTCCAGTTCGGACTGGAAATCGACGTAATGCGGCAGCTTGATATGTTCGAGAAACCCGGTCGCCTGCACGTTGTCGGCATGGCTCAGCACGAATTCCTCATCCTGCGCGGGGGCACCGATGTAATCCTCGCCCAGTTCCTTCCAGCGCAGCGCCCGGTCGACCAGCGACATGGAAATCGCCTTGCGTTCCGACTGGCCAAAGACCAGCCCATAGCCCCGCGTGAACTGCGGCGGCTCGGTCTTCGAGCCCTTGAACTGGTTGACGGTCTCGCATTCCGTGACCTCGATCTCGCCCACCTCGATGGAAAACCCAAGTTCCGGGATCTCGACCTCGACCGCCACCGTGCCGATCCGCAGTTCCCCCACAAAGGCATGGGTGCGCCCGTATCCCCGCTGCGTGGAATAGGCGAGGCCGAGCACAAAGCCCTCATCCCCCCGCGTCAGGGCCTGCAGGCGCAGCGCCCGGGCCGCGGGCAATTCCAGCGGCTCGCGCGTCAGGTCCGGGGGCGTCTCGTCCGAAGGCTCCTCTCGCTCGATCAGCCCGTCGCGGTTGAGGAAGCTGGTGATATGCGGCACCGGCCCCGCCGAGGGCGCGGCCTGCGGTGCCTCCGGCACCTCTCCGTCCGCCATCAGTCTGAAATCGAGCAGACGGTGGGTGTAGTCAAAGGTCGGCCCCAGAACCTGCCCGCCCGGCGCATCCTTGAACGTGGCCGAGATGCGGCGCAGGCAAGCCATCGCGCCCGTGTCGATGGGCCGCGAGGCACCCAGCCGAGGCAGCGTCGTGCGATAGGCGCGGATCAGGAACACCGCCTCGATCAGATCGCCCCGCGCCTGCTTGATCGCCAGCGCCGCAAGGTCGGGATCGTAAAGCGAGCCCTCGGCCATCACCCGGTTCACCGCCAGCGCCAGCTGTTCGCGGATCTGCGGCACGCCGAGTTCGGAAACCGAAGGGTCGCCGCGCCGCTCCTCGGCCAGAAAGGCATGGGCATTGTCGATGGCGCGTTCGCCACCCTTTACCGCGACATACATCAGGACACCCTTGTCGTGCGGGGCAGCGCCGCCAGCCGGTCGCCGCAGGTAAACAGAAAGTCGAGGCCCAGCGGGAACAGCGCCGCGTTGCGCTGAAAGAAGGCGACCTCGGGCAGGTTCAGCGCGGCCGTGTCGCGGATGCCGGGCCCGGTCAGGCGCGCGCCCCGATCCAGCAGGTCCGGCATCTCGACAATCAGCGTGGCGGAACGGTCGGGATATTCCGGCGTGCCGAGGGCGAATGCCGCAAGGTCAAGCGCCGCCCAGTCCCCCAGCGCAAAGACCGCCTCGCCGGGCCTGACCAGCGGCGCCCCGGTGTGAAAGGTGATCCAGTCGCGCACCGCCCCGCAGTCATGCCGGCCGGCAAGATGCAGCGGCGTGGTGGCGTCGGCCAGCACCAGAACGGCCACGCCCGCAGCGACGGACATCGGCGCGGGAGGCAGCGCGCCACCCACCGCATGGATCGTGCCGGGGCGCGCCATGGCATCGAGACAGGCGCGGAACCCTTTGGCCGACTGGCGCGCGAGATCGGCAAAGCCACCTTCGAGGGCTGCCGTCTGCATTGCGGTCTCCGGTTGGGTCTGCATCAGTCCTCTCCCCTTACCATGGTAAAGAATTCGACCTTCGTCGCCGCGGCGCGCGCGGCCCGGGCATGGGCGCGGGCGGCGGCCCCTTCGGCCAGCGGGGCGATGATCCGGGCGCGAACGCCTGCGGCATCAGGCCCCTGCATCAACGCATCGACCAGCGCCGCGCGGCGGGCGTGATCCTTGTCGCGCCCCTGTACCATCGCATGACCGACCGTCCCGCCCGGCAGTCGCACCGAACAGCGCGTGACCGTCATCTCACCCAGATTGAACGGCGCGCCGGTTCCACCCTGACGGCCACGCACCATCACCGCGCCGATTTCCGGGGCGCGCAGCAGGTCATGAGGCGGAAGATCGGGCAGCAGTTCGGCCAGCCGTGCGGGATCGGCCTTGGACAGGACGCTCATCCAGTTGCGTCGGTCATCGGGCGGGGACTCTGGCGGTTGGCTGGTGCGGGCAGTCATCGGGCACTCCGTGGAAACAGACATCTTGCGAAGTTGTCTAAGTCTCTATACAACTAGACAACTACAGGTCGGATGCGAGTCGGGCAAGATGCCGGAACGTGAATTTTCGATGACGCGGACAGTTGACCGGCGCAGGTGTGGCAGATGACGCGCACGCCGCTCTGGTCCGCTATCGCCGCAACACTGCGGTCCGAGATTTCGGGCGGGCTCTATCCCCCCGGCGCGCGCCTGCCGACCGAGGGCGCGCTTGCGGCCCGGTTCGGGGTCAACCGCCACACGGTGCGTCATGCCCTTGCTGCCCTTGCCGAGGACGGGCTGGTCCATTCGCGGCGCGGCGCGGGGGTCTTTGTCGCGACCCGGCCGCTCGATTACCCGCTGGGGCGCCGCGTCCGGTTTCATCAAAGCCTGCGTGCCGCCGGTCAGACACCGCAACGCGAACTGCTCCGGCTTGAAACCCGGCCCGCCGACGATGCCGAACGGCAGGCCCTGCAACTTGCGCCGGGCGCCTCGGTCCATGTGTATGAGGGCGTCTCGCTCGCCGATGGACAGCCGATGGCGCATTTCGTCAGCGTCTTTCCCGCGGATCTGCTGCCCGGCCTGCCCGGGTTGCTGCGCGACACGGGCTCGGTGACCGAGGCGCTGCGGGCCGCTGGCGTGTCCGACTATACCCGCGCCGAAACCCGCCTGACCGCCATCGCGGCCGACCCGGTGCAGGCCCTGCATCTACGCCTGCGCGAAGGGGCGCCCTTGCTGCGCAGCCGCGCGGTGAACGTGGATGCCACAGGTCGGCCGGTGGAATTCGGCCAGACCTTCTTTGCCGGCGACCGGATCACGCTGGTCGTCACGCCCGACGGCTGACCCCCTGCCCCGCCTGCCCCTCGTATTTCGACAGGAACGTCTCGACCGAGAGGCCGCGGAAATCCTCCAGCGCGGCGCGCAGGCGGGCATGGTCCCAGTCCCACCAGGCGAGCGCCAGAAGCCGCGCCGCGATCCGTTCCGGAAACCGGTCGCGCAGCGGCTGTGCCGGCACCCCCGCCACGATCAGATAGGGCGCGACATCCCTGGTCACGACCGCGCCGGCGGCCACGATCGCACCATGACCCACCGTCACCTCGGGGCGGATGATCGCGCCATGGCCGATCCAGGTGTCATGCCCGACCCGCGCCCGGCGGCTGCGGCGATGTTCAAAGAACGCCTCGTCCCGCGTCCCGTCGTCCCAGTAATCGTCCGAGCGATAGAGAAAGTGATGCAGGCTGGCGCGTTGCATCGGATGGTCGGTCGGGCCGATGCGGGCAAAGCTTGCGATATTCGCGAACTTGCCGATCGAGGCATTGGCGATATCGGCATAGCGGTCGCAATAGCTGTAATCGTCCAGCCGGGAATTGGCGATGCGGCTGCCCCGGCCGATTTCGACATAGCGGCCAAGGCGGGCATTGGTGATCTCGCAATCCGGATGGATCAGCGGCGTGTCTTCGGAAAGTTTAGGCATGATGATGGTCGCTGGCCGGGTCAGTGCCCGCTGCCGTCCCCCGTGATGAGCCTGCGGCGCAGCCAGCCGGAGACGGTGTCCATCACCATGACCATCAGGATGATGAGCACGATGTAATAGCTGACCTGTTCCCAGTCTTTCTGCGTGTTGATCGCCTGCGTGATGAAAAGCCCGATGCCCCCGCCCACGATGGCGCCGATGATGGTCGCGCTGCGGGTGTTCGACTCGAAGAAATAGAGCATCTGGCTCAGCAGCACGGGCATCACCTGCGGGATCACCCCGAAGCGGTAGCGTTGCATCGCATTGGCCCCGGTGGACCGGATGCCCTCGACCTGCTTCTTGTCGGTGTTTTCCAGCGCCTCCGAGAACATCTTGCCGAAGGACCCGGTATCGGTGACGAGCATGGCGAGCGCCCCGGTCATCGGCCCCGGGCCAAAGGCGCGCGCAAGGATGATGGTCCAGATCAGCCCGTCCACCCCCCGCACGAAGTCAAAGAGCCGACGGATGCCGAACCGCGCCGGGGCCGACGGCGAAAAGTTCCGCGCCGCAAGGAAGGCCAGTGGCAGCGCCACAAGGGCCGCGCCGAACGTCCCGAAAAAGGCCATCAGCACCGTTTCGCCGAGCGCCCAATAGACATCGCCATGCCGCCAGACGCGGTTATACCAGAAATCATGCGCCATCGCGGCGATGTTCGACCGCTGCGGCACCACACGCTCGTCGGAAACGGCAAGCGAGGCGATCTCGGACAGGCTGCGGCCATAGAAGGGGCTGTC
Organism: Halodurantibacterium flavum; assembly: GCF_042681825.1. Lineage (NCBI taxonomy): Bacteria > Pseudomonadati > Pseudomonadota > Alphaproteobacteria > Rhodobacterales > Paracoccaceae > Halodurantibacterium > Halodurantibacterium flavum. The sequence goes on along the minus strand of NZ_JBHUGH010000006.1, from coordinate 207,874 downwards.
GATGCTGAACCAGAACATCTCCCACCCGAAGAAATAGCGGAAGAGCTCGATCTTGGTGCGCGTCACGATCAGCCGCGCGCCGTCGAGGAAGACGACAAGCCGCTGGTCCGACTGGTTCACCTGCGCGGGATTGAGGTCGGGCAGGATGGCGCGGACGCCCTCGCGCGTGGGCTCGGCCTCGATCACGCCGCCATCCGGCAGGGTGATGCGCACGATCCCGTCGGCGATGATGGCGCTCTGGCCCCGGCCAAGGTCTATTCCGGCGCCCTGCCCTTGCAGTTCCACCCAGTCGGGGGCGGTGCCGGCGGGATAGGCGCCCTTGACCTCACCCTCGATGGCGACGCTGATATTGCCGCTGCGGGCGTCCTGCACCACATGAACCTTGTGCGAATAGCTGTCGGCCACAAGGATACGCGCATTGTCGAGCCGCGCCCGCTGCGCCAGCCCGGCGACGTCGAAGGCAAAGAAGATATAGGTCAGGTAAAGCAGCACCAGCGCCGGCAGGCCGAAGCTGAAGAACCGCTTGCGCCGGAACAGGCGGTCTGCCGACTGGCGCAGGTCCGGGGCGGCGATGGCGGTCTCGGTCAGGGCCATGTCAGTGCTCCGCGCTGGCGAGTTTGTTGCGGTAGTGGCTGGAGATCTGGTCGACCACGACGATGGTGACGAACAACAGCAGGAAGATCGCCGCCGCCTGGTCGAACCGTCCCGGCCCCCAGGTCATCGCGTTGCGCAGGTCATAGCCGATCCCGCCCGCGCCCACGAAACCGAGGATCGCCGAGGCGCGGATGTTGATCTCGAACCGCATCATCGCATAGCTCAGGAAGTTGGGCGCGACCTGCGGCATCACCCCGAACCACATCCGCTGCGCCCAGTTCGCCCCGACCGAGGCGAGCCCCTCGACCGGCTTGAGGTCGGCGTTTTCCGCCACCTCGGAGAAAAGCTTGCCCAGGGCGCCGGCCGTATGCAGCGCGATGGCGACCATCGCGGGAACCGGCCCGCCGCCCAGAATGAAGATCAGGACCAGCGCGATCACGATTTCGGGGATGGCGCGCAGGATGTCCATCAGCCGACGGAAGACCGGCGTCGCCCGCGGCCAGAGCGCAAGACCCCGCGTCGCCAGCAGCGCGAAAAGCGTGCCAAGCAACGCGCCGAAAATGGTCGAGGCCGCGGCGATGTTGATCGTCTCGATCAGCGAGGGGAAATAGGTGACGAAATGCGCAGGCAGGCGGTCGGCCTTGGCCCAGGCCTCGGCGATCAGGCCGGCGGGAAACTCGAAGACGCGGCTGAGCCCGTTCAGGAACCCGCCCGCGTTGCGCGCCTCCAGCGTGTCGAAGGCGGTGATCATCATCAGCACGAAGACCAGCAGCAATAGCCCGCTGTAGATCCGTCGCCGCTGCGTCAGCGCCATGTAGTCGGCGCGGATGTCGCGCCCGTTCATCGCCAGTTCGGCCATGCACAGTTCCCCGTGTTTCGCCCGTCAGATGCCGGAAGGTCAGGTGGCAACGAAACAGGGCCGCAGGGTTTCCCCCACGGCCCGCTACTCGTTACCGGGTCACTCGCTTGCGGCGCGACGCGCCTCGACGATGGAGATGTAGGCGTCGTGCTGGATCGGCATCACGCCCAGGGCCTCGCCGGCCAGAACGCCATAGGCGCAGTCCGGATCCATGTAGGGCAGCGACGCGGTCAGGCCGGTCACCATCGCCTTGACGTAGGACGGCAGGTCCTTGCGCAGGACGATCGGACCTTCCGGGATAGGCTTGGATTTCCAGATTTCGACGATGTCGTTCATGTCGACGATGCCGGCATCCGACGCGCGGCGCAGCGCGCCCGAATTGTAGCCGTCGAGCCAGTCACCAAGACCGTCGGCCCAGGTCACGCCCGCGTCGATATCGCCGTTCGCGACCGCGACGATGGTCTGTTCATGACCACCAGTGAACACGATGTCGCTGAAATATTCGCCGGGGGTCATCGAAAAACCCTCTTCAGGGATCTCGACCAGCGGGATCAGGTAGCCCGAGGTGGAGTTCGGATCGCCGAAGCCGAAGGTGCGGCCCTGCATGTCGGCAAGGCTTTCGATGCCGCTGTCGCTGCGGGCAAAGCCGATCGAGTGATAGCCGTAGGACCCGTCGAGGTTCACCTTGACCAGCACCGGTTCGACCGCATCGGGGTTTTCGAGATAGATCGCCGCATAGGCCGAGGCACCCAGCCACGCCATGTCGAGCGTCCCGCCCAGCAGGCCCTGGATCACGCCGTTATAGTCCGCGGCCGTGAAAAGACGGGTCGGGACGCCCAGCAGTTCCTCGGTCTTGGCGCGGAAACACTCGTTCGAGTTCATCCGGTCCTGCGCGTTCTCGCCGCCCAGAAGGCCGATACGGAACTCGGTGATTTCCTGCTCTTGCGCCTGGGCCGCACCGGCCAGAAGCGCGGTCGTCGCCAGAAGGGCAGCGAACTTTTTCATGTGGGTATACTCCGGGTGTTGCAAAGAAAAACCCGCGCCGGATGACGCGGGCGGGAAAGGATTCAGGTAGTCAGCATCGCCTCGCGGTAAGCTGCGGTTTCCAGCGTCTCGAGGCTGGTCGAGGTGGAGGCCTCGCTGAAGCTTTCGTCAGCGCCATAGATGTCGCGCGCGACGCCGGTGGTCAGTTGCTCGGGCGTGCCGTCGAACACGATCCGCCCCGCGCGCATCCCGATCACCCGGTCGCAATAGCGGCGCGCCGTGTCGAGCGTGTGGAGGTTCGCGATGACCATGCGCCCGTCTTCCTCGTGGATGCGCCGCAGGGTATCCATCACGATTTGCGCATTCATCGGGTCGAGGCTGGCAATGGGTTCGTCCGCCAGGATGATCTTTGGGTCCTGCATCAGGGCGCGGGCGATGGCCACGCGCTGCTGCTGGCCGCCCGACAGCGCCTCGGCCCGTTTCGGCGCCTGTTCGGCGATGCCGAGCCGTTCGAGGATGTCGATCGCCTTGTGGATATCCGCCTGTGGAAAGAGGTTGAACATCGAGGCAAGCGTCGAGCGGCGGTTCAGCGTCCCGTGCAGAACGTTCGACACAACGTCCATCCGCGGCACCAGGTTGAACTGCTGAAAGATCATCGCGCACTGGCTTTGCCACGCCCGCTTTTCCGTCCCGTTGAGCGCGAGGATATTGCGCCCCTCGACCCGGATTTCGCCCGAGGTCGCATCTGTCAGGCGGTTCATCATCCGCAGGAAGGTCGACTTGCCCGCGCCCGAGCGACCGATGATCCCCACCATCGCAGGCCGGTCCACCACGAAACTCGCATGGTCTACGGCAATGTTCTGGCCAAAGATCTTGGTCACGTCATGGACAACGAGCATCTGGCACCCCCAAGGCTGTTCGCGGCCCCTCCTACGGGTGCTGGACAACGCATTGGTTACGGTTCGGTGAAAGTTCTGTAACGGACGGGAACCCGAACGGAATTGCCGCGTTTGATGGCCTTCGCGTTCGGGCGCGATGGCATCTGCCGGGCGGCTTGCCTAAGATGGCGGCAGGATTAGATGCAATCGGCCGGGGCCAGCCCGGGGCTGCGATGGCCGACGGAGGACGCGTTGAACGAAGACATATTCATGCCCGGCCCCGGGACCGCCCGCGATTTCCGGCGGGCCCTGGGGCGGTTCGCGACCGGCATCACCATCGTCACCACGCAATCTTCGCAAGGCCCGGTCGGGCTGACGGCGAACAGCTTTACCAGCGTCTCGCTCGACCCGCCCCTTGTGCTCTGGTGCCCGGCCCGGACATCCCGGCGTCACGACGCCTTTGTCGGGGCCGAGCATTTCGCGATCCATGTCCTTGCCGACGACCAGCACGAGCTGATGCGCAGCTTCGTCGCGCCTGATGCCGGCTTTGACCTGCCCGGCATCGCCTATAGCGATGAGGGAACGCCGCTCTTGCCCGGCTGTCTGGCCCGGTTCGAGTGTCTGCGCGCCGCAACCCACGACGGCGGCGACCACACGATCATACTTGGCCGGGTTCTGCGGGTCGCGCTGCGCAAGGGCGCGCCGCTCATCTTTTCGGGCGGTCAATACGGGGCGTTCCAGCCCATTCCGGGCTAGGCCCGCTCAGCCCCGGATCATCACCTGCACATCGGCGACATTGGTGCCCGTCTCGCCGGTCATCAGCAGATCGCCGGCCGCGGCCAGCGCCGGGTAGCTGTCGTTTTCCGCCAGCGCATGGGCCGGATCGACGCCCGCCGCCCGCATCCGCGAAAGCGTTTCATGATCCACGATGCCGCCCGCCGCATCGGTCGGCCCGTCCCTCCCGTCCGTGCCGCCGGACAGGAACACGAAGGGCCCCGCGATGCCCAGTTCCTCGGCCCGCAGCGCGACGCGCAGGGCGAGTTCCTGATTGCGCCCGCCCCGCCCCTGACCGCGCAGCTTCACGGTGGTCTCGCCCCCGAAAAACGTGACATCAGGGCCCGCCTCTTGCCAGATGCGAGCGGCGGCCTCTTCGACATCGCCGGTCAGAGGGTGGACCACCCGCGCATCCGTATCCTGCGCCATCGCCCGGACAGACAGAATGTTCGACCCGATCAACCGGTTCTCGGCAGGCGCCGGCACGGGCGGCGCCCCATCCGAGATCAGATGCGCGCGCACCGCGTCAGGCAGCCTGTCCCAAAGCCCGCGCGACTGCAGCGCCGCCCGCGCGGCTGTTCTGTCGCCCAGCGGGGCAACGGTGGGGCCCGAAGCCACGATGCGCAGGTCATCCCCCACCACATCCGACAGGATCAGCGCCCGCACGAATGCCGGCGCCGCGGCCCGCGCAAGCCCGCCGCCCTTGGTCCGTGAAAGCTGCTGACGCACCAGGTTCATCTCGGCGATATCAGCGCCAGAGGCCAACAGCAGCCGGTTGACCGTCGCCTTGTCCTCCAGCGTCAGCCCTTCGGCCGGCGCGGGCAAAAGCGCCGAACCACCGCCCGAAATCAGGAAAAGCACCTGATCCCCCGCCCGCAGGTCCGCAAGCCGGGCGAGAACCTCGTTCGCGGCGGCGGCACCCCGGGCGTCCGGAACGGGGTGCCCCGCAGCGCGTATGTCGACACCCTCCAGCGGGTCTGCATTCGCGTCGGTCGTCACGATCAGGCAACGGCCCGGCGCGACCGGCAGCGCTGCAGCAGCCATCGCGCGGGCCGCCTTGCCCAGTGCAATGACTTCGCGACGGGCACCAGGTGCAAGCGCGGGCAGAGGGTTTTCCCCGAGGTCGGCCTGAACCGCGCGGGCTGGATCGGCGGCGGCAACCGCCCGTTCAAACAGCCCTTTCGCCCGGGCGCGGGCCGCAGAAATATCCATAATCAAAGCGTAACACATCGACGCGCCGCCCGAAAAGATGGCAATCAACTGGATGTGATGCAATTTGGACGACGGATGACATAGTTCTGCGCTTATAAACAACAGTGCATTGCATTGCCGGGCCTATCCTGCATTTTCACACAGGCCACCACGCACCGCACCCGACCGCGGCAGCCAACAGCCAGGGAGCCAGTATGCCGATCTGGAAACAGATGACCCTCGCCCTTTCTCTCGTTCTGCTGGCAGTGGTCGCCTGGGCGTTGTTCGTGCCGTCAGCGGCACCGCTGCTGCAACGTGTCGGCATTCTGCAGCCCCTCCAGCAGATCGGTCTTGCGGCGACCCCGCCGGCTGATCCTCGACCTCGGGGCGGCCCGGGGCAGGCAGGCGGGACCGCCACGCGCGTGGTCGCCGCCCCCGTCACCATCGGCATCCTGAACGATGATGTGAGCGCCATAGGCACCGGTCAGGCGATCCGGTCGGTCGCCCTTGTCCCCGAGGTCGCGGGCCGCGTTACCGAGGTTCTCGTGACCTCGGGCGAGGCCGTGACAGCGGGGCAGACCCTTGTGCGGCTCGACAGCGAGGCGGAGGAAATCGCCGTGCAACGCGCGACGCTCGCGCTCGAGGATGCGCAGGCGACGGCCGAGCGGCTCGAACGGCTCCGGACCTCAGGCGCGGCATCAGAGGTACAGCGCCAGGACGCGGCACTTGCGGTACGGAACGCGGAACTCGCGCTTCGGCAGGCGGCATTCGACCTCGCCCGGCGCCGGATCGTAGCGCCGATCACCGGCTCGGTCGGCATGATTAACATCGAACCCGGCAGCCAGATCACGAGCTCAACGGAAATCACCCGGATCGATGACCGCACCAGCCTGCTGATCGACTTTCGCCTGCCGGAACGGCTCGTGGCGCAGGTCCGCGTGGGCACGCCGGTCACGGCCATACCGCTCGCACGCCCGGGACAGGAAATCGAGGGCCGGATCAGCGCCATCGACAACCGCGTAGACCAGTCCTCGCGCACGCTGCGGATACAGGCGCGGATTGAAAACACCGATGACGACCTGCGCGCCGGCATGGCCTTTTCCATCTCGCTGCGGCTGGAGGGTGAGCCCTTTCCCGCGGTCGATCCTCTCTCGATCCAGTGGGGGGCGGAAGGATCGTTCGTCTGGGCGGTACAGGACGGCCGCGCGACCCGGGTGCCCGTGCGCATCATGCAGCGCGCCTCGAACCGGGTGCTTGTCCGCGCCGCGCTGGCCGAAGGCGATCTGGTGATCCGCGAAGGCGTGACGAACCTGCGCCCCGGCACGGCCGTCCAGCCCGAAGGCGCGGAACTGGGCGAACAACAGGGCGAGGCCGCCGAGGTCCGCGCAAGCGGACCGGTAACTGAGGGCTAGGTCCGCGCAAGCGGACCGGTAACTGAGGGCTAGGCCCGCGCAAGCGGACCGGTAACTGAGGGCTAGGCCCGCGCAAGCGGACCGACCACTGAAGGCTAAAGGCCCGCGAGAGCAGGCCGACGACCGAGGGCTTGGCACCTCCACCCGACGGAAGACCTACGAAAGGAGCCGCAATGCAGGACCAAGAGGATCACATCCGCGCCGGCCGTTCGGGCACTGCCCTTTTTGTGCGTCGCCCGATTCTGGCCTTCGTCCTGTCGGCGCTGATCGTGATCGCGGGTCTGGCGGGTCTTTTCGGGGTCGAGGTGCGCGAGCTTCCGGATGTGGACCGCCCCGTCGTCACGGTCACCACCAGGCTTTCCGGCGCGGGCCCCGAGACCATCGATCGCGAAATCACCAGCACGATCGAAGGGGCGGTCGGCCGCGTCTCGGGCGTCCGCTCGATATCTTCCACGTCCACCTTCGGACGCAGCCGAGTGACGATCGAATTCGGCGACTCGGTCAACCTTGATGTGGCCGCGACGGATGTCCGCGACGCCATCGGGCGGGTCAGGAACAACCTGCCGGATTCGGTGGATGAACCGCGCATCGTCAAGGCCGATGCCAATGCCGATGCGGTCATCCGGATCGGCGTGACCTCGTCCAGCCGCTCGGTTCAGGACCTCACAAGCTATGTCGAGGACAATATCGAGGATCGCCTGATCTCGGCCCCCGGGGTGGCCGACCTGCAGATCTGGGGCAACCGGCAAGAGATCTTCCGCGTCGATATCGACATGATGCAGCTTGCGAGCCGGGGCCTGACGCTGGCGGATATCCGGCGGACACTTGCCGACGTATCCTTCGACGCCCCCGCCGGCGCGCTGTCGAGTTCCGTGCAGAGCATCCAGGTCCGCACCACCGCCGCCGTGACCAGCCCCGCGCAGTTCGAGGACCTGATCCTGCGCGACGACATCCGGCTGGGCGAGATTGCGCAGGTTACGCTTGGCCCCGCCCCGGGCGAGAGCATCCTGCGCGCGAACGGCCAGAACGGCATCGGCCTCGGCATCGTGCGCCAGGCCCAGAGCAACACGCTCGACATCTCGGACGCGGTTACGGCGGTGGTCGAGGAAATCCAGACCATCCTGCCGCCCGATATTAACGTCTTCATCACCAGCGATGAGGCGACGTTCATCCGTGGCTCGATATCGGAGGTGGTCAAGACGCTGGGCTTGGCGGTGGCCATCGTCGTGGCGATCATCTTCCTGTTTCTGCGCGATACGCGCGCGACCCTGATCCCGGCGATCACCCTGCCCGTGGCGTTGATCGGGACGCTGGCCGCGATCTATATCGTCGGCTTTTCGGTCAATATCCTCACGCTGCTTGCGCTGGTGCTGGCGACGGGGATGGTGGTCGATGACGCCATCGTCGTGCTGGAAAACATCGTCCGCCGCCGGTCCGAGGGCATGGGGCCCCGCGCCGCCGCCGTCCTTGGCACGCAGCAGGTGTTCTTCGCCGTCGTGACCACCACCGCGACACTCGCCGCCGTGTTCATCCCGCTGTCGTTTCTGCCGGGGCAGACCGGGGGTCTGTTCCGCGAATTTGGCTTTACCCTTGCCATCGCGGTTCTGCTGTCATCAGTCGTGGCGCTGTCGCTCTGCCCGGTTCTGGCCAGCCGCCTGCTGACCCACGCCGGAGAGGACGATGCCGACGGGCCGATCCTGCGATTGGGGAATCGGCTGCAGGCAGTCTATGCCCGCACGCTGCGCATGGCGATGGCGGCCCCCTTGGTCGTGGTGGTGGTCGCAGCCCTGTTTACCGCCACGGCGGTTCTGGTCGCGGGCACCATTCGCCAAGAGGTCACGCCCAGCGAGGACCGTTCGGTCGCGCTGCTGAGCTTGCGTGCGCCACAGGGCGTGTCGCTCGACTATACCAACGCCAAGATGCAGGAGATCGAGGCGATCCTGGCCCCCTACCGTGACAGCGGTGAGGTCGAAAGCGTCTTTGCCATTGCCGGTCAGGGCGGCGACAATCGCTGCTTCGTGGTCATGACGCTCGCCCCGTGGGAGGCGCGGACCCGCAGCCAGCAAGAAATCGTGTCCGAAATCACCGCCCGTCTGGGCGACGTGATCGGCGTACGGGCTTTTGCCATTGAGCCGAACTCGCTTGGCATCCGGGGCGCGGGTCAGGGGCTGCGCTTTGCGGTGGTCGGCAGCAATTACGGCGAACTTGCGGCTGCCGCGCAGGCTCTGGTCGAACGGTTGCAGGAAAACCCGGCCATGGGTCAGGTGCGCCTGTCGTATGAAACGACACAGCCGCAGCTTTTCATCGAGGTCGATCGCCGCCGCGCCTCGGACCTCGGGATCGACATCGACGGTCTGGGCGAGGCGTTGCAGGCCGTTCTGGACGGCCGCACCGTGGGCACGGTCTATATCGAAGACACCAGCCTCGACATCACCATGCTTTCGACCGCGCAGCCGGTAAACGACCCCGGCGATCTGGAACGGGTCTTCATCCAGTCCGGCAGCGGCGAGATGATCCCCATGTCCACCTTCGTCACGCTGGAGGAACGCGCCGTCGCGCCACAACTCAGCCGCGAGAGCCAGATGCGCTCGGTCGAGGTCACCGCCAGCCTGACCCCCGATATCGCCTTGGGCGAGGCGCTGGCCGTGGCGCAGGCGCTGGCCGCCGACCTGCTTCCCGCCGGCAGCCACATCGTGCCCCTGGCCGAGGCTGCGACGCTGGGCGAAACGGCCTCGGGCCTGATGCTGACCTTCGGCTTTGCGATCCTTGTGGTCTTCCTCGTGCTCTCGGCGCAGTTCGAGAGCTTTGTCTGTGCGGCGATCGTCATGGCGACAGTCCCCCTGGGGCTTGCCTGCGCGATCTTTGCCCTGGCGATGACGGGCGGGAGCCTCAACGTCTATTCCCAGATCGGGCTGGTGCTTTTGGTGGGGATCATGGCCAAGAACGGCATCCTGATCGTCGAATTCGCGAACCAGTTGCGTGATCGCGGGCAGGATGTCGCGAGCGCGATCTTCGACGCATCCACGATCCGGCTGCGCCCGGTGATGATGACCATGGCCTCGACCGTGCTCGGGGGTGTGCCGCTGATCCTCTCCTCCGGCGCGGGGGCCGAGGCGCGCGAGGCCCTGGGCTGGATCATCGTGGGCGGCCTGGGCCTTGCGACGGTATCCACGCTTTACCTGACCCCGGTCGCCTATCTGCTGCTGGCACGGCTGACCACCCCAAAGGCCGAGGAAGAGGCACGGCTGGCGCGCGAACTCGCCGAGGCGGGCCGTGCCGGCAATCCCCGCGGCACCCCGGCGGAATAGCCCTGCCGCACCCGCCACAGGTGGCGCACCGTCTCACGCCGCCAAGCGGCGCACCGGCCCAACGCCGCCACAGGTGGCACCAGAGGCGGCACCAGATACAACGCCGCCGCAGGCGGCGCCCGGCCCAACGGGATGAGATGCGCCAGCATCGAAGACGGGCGGGAGAGGCCCCGCCCTCACCCGCTCAGCGCAGCGGCTGCACCTTCTCGACCAGCCGCGCGAAAAAGCTCGCCCCTACCGGCGCGACCTCATCGTTGAAGTCGAAACCGGGGTGATGCAGCCCCGGTCCCTCGCCCTGCCCAAGGAACAGGTAGGCGCCCGGCCGCGCCTCCAGCATGTAGGAGAAATCCTCGGCCCCCATCTCGCGCGTGGCCTCGGCATCGACCGCGCCCGACACCTCTTGCGCGACCTCGGCGGCAAGCGCGACACGGGACGCATCGTTGATCGTCGCCGGATAGCCGCGCCTGTAGTCCAGTTCCGCGCTCACGCCATAGGCGGCGGCCGTACCCGCCACGATCTCGCCCATGCGGCGTTCGACCATGTCCTGCACCGCCTTGTCGAAGGTCCGCACGGTCGCGCAGAACCACGCCCCGTCGGGGATCACGTTATCCGCCGTGCCCGCATGGATCTGCGTGACCGAGATCACCAGATCGCCCGTCGCCTTGTGGTTCCGGCTGACGATGGTCTGCACCGCGTTGATCATCGCAATGGCCGCGACGATGGGATCGGCGGTTTCATGCGGCATCGCCCCGTGGCCGCCGCGCCCCGTGACGCGCACCCATGCCGTATCCACCGCGGCCATGATCGGCCCCGGCGTCGTCACGAACCGCCCCGGCGGTGCATTGGGCGAGGTATGGAGCGCATAGACCTCCTCGATCCCGAACCGGTCGAGAACGCCCTCCTCCACCATCACGCGGGCGCCGCCGCCGCCCTCTTCGGCGGGCTGGAACATCAGCACCACGCGTCCCGCAAAGCGCCGCGTCTCGGCCAGGTACTTCGCCGCACCCAACAGCATCGTGACATGCCCGTCATGGCCGCAGGCATGCATCTTGCCCGGCACGGTCGAGGCATGGGGCAGCCCCGTCACCTCGTCCATCGGCAGCGCGTCCATATCGGCGCGCAGGCCGGTCACCGGCCCCGCCCCCTGCCCGTTGATCACCGCCACGACGCCCGAGGTCGCGATACCCTCGTGGATCTCGTCCACGCCGAAGTCGCGCAGGCGCCCGGCGACAAAGGCCGCCGTCTGGTGGCAGTCAAAGCCGGTTTCCGGATGCTGGTGCAGATGGCGTCGCCAACCCTTCATCTCTTCGGAATAATCGGCGATGCGGTTGAGAACGGGCATCATGGACTCCTTGCCGCTTTCGGGGAATTGTCCTGCCAGATGACCCCAAATCAGAGGCCGCCGCAATGACCATCGACCCTGCCACCCTTCCCGAAGCGCCGATGCCGCGGCTTTTGGCGATCATGGCGGCGCTGCGCGATCCGGAGCGGGGCTGCCCCTGGGACATCGAGCAGGATTTCGCCTCAATCGCGCCCTACACGATCGAAGAGGCCTATGAGGTCGCCGACGCCATCGAGCGACAGGATTTTCCGGCGCTGGAGGGCGAACTGGGCGATCTGCTGCTGCAGGTCGTCTATCACGCGCAGATGGGGGCCGAGGCGGGGCAATTCACCTTTGACAGCATCGCCGCCGCCACGAATGCCAAGATGATCGCGCGGCATCCGCATGTCTTTGCCGATGCGCCCCGCGACAAATCGGCCCAGGATCAGGTCGCCGACTGGGAGGCGATCAAGGCCGCCGAGCGCGCGGCGGGCGCTGAAAAGGGCGTGCTGGACGGGGTGGCGCTTGGCCTGCCGGCGCTGCTGCGGGCGGTCAAGCTGCAAAAGCGCGCCGCCCGGGTGGGGTTCGACTGGCCCGAAATCGGGCAGGTGCTGGACAAGGTCGCCGAAGAGACGCGCGAACTGACCGAGGCGCGCCAGACGATGGACCCGGACGCATTGGAGGAGGAATTCGGCGACCTTCTCTTCGTCATGGCAAATGTCGCGCGGCATCTCGCCATCGACCCCGAGGCCGCGCTGCGCCGCGCCAATGCCAAGTTCACGCGCCGCTTTGCCGCGATCGAGGCCGCCCTTGCGGCCGAGGGCCGGCGCCCCGATCAGTCGACACTGGAAGAGATGGACGCGCTTTGGGATCAGGCCAAGGCGGCAGAGAAATCTGTCGGGACATCCGCCCGGAAATCCGGTTGAACTTCAAGGACGACAAAAATTATCAGGATTGACCGGGCGAGGGCTTGCCGCCATAACAACGGCATTCAAGCCGACCTTATGGAGGAAAACATGTTCATCCGGACCGCTCTCTTGGGCAGCGCCATGGCGATCACCGCCCTTCCCGCCCTCGCGCAAGAGGTCAATGTCTACACCACCCGTCAGGCCTTCCTGATCGAGCCGGTGGTCGAGGCATTCACCGAGGCAACGGGCATCACCGTCAACCTCTCCTACCTCGAATCCGGTCTGGTGGAACGTCTGACGGCCGAAGGCGACCGCTCGCCCGCGGATCTGGTGCTGACGGTCGATATCGCGAACCTTCAGCAGGTGGTGGATGCGGGCGTCCTGCAACCGGTCGAGAGCGAGGTTCTGGAAGACGCGATCCCGGAAAACCTGCGCAGTCCGGATGATCTGTGGTTCGGCCTGACCAGCCGCGCCCGCGTCGTTTACGCCCACAAGGACCGCGTGGCCGATGGCGAGGTCACGACCTATGAGGATCTGGCCGACGAGAAATGGCGCGGCCGCATCTGCACCCGTCCGGGTGTGCATAACTACAACCTCGCGCTGCTGGCTGCCGTCATCGCCCATCACGGCGAGGAAGCGGCCCGCGAATGGGCCGAGGGCGTCAAGGCGAACCTTGCCCGCGTGCCGGAAGGCAACGACCGTCAGCAGGTCCGCGCGGTCTGGGCGGGCGAATGCGACATCGCACTGGCCAATACCTATTACATGGGCGCGATGCTCGCCGATGAGGAACAGCGCCAGTGGGCCGAGAGCGCCCGCATCGTCTTCCCGACCTTCGAGGATGGCGGCACGCATCTCAACATCTCGGGGATCGGCCTGACCCGCGCCGCGCCGAACCGCGACGAGGCGATCCAGTTCATGGAATACATGGTCTCGCCCGAGGCGCAGGCGATCTATGCCGAGCTGAACCACGAATATCCGGTGCTTGAAGGCGCCGAGCGCTCGGAGCTTGTCGCAAGCTGGGGCGAGCCCGAGTTCGACACCTATGACCTGACCGAGATCGCCCGCCTGCGCGGCGCGGCGCTCCGGATCATGGAAGAGGTCAACTTCGACGGCTAAGCCGTTGTCGTCTAACGGAAAAGGGCCCCGCTGGGGCCCTTTTTCATTCGGGGCAGGTCCGGGCACTGGACAATCGCCTGCCCCTGCGGTTTGCTCGGCCCGACCCGGACCGGAGAAGCACATGACCCCGCGCAAGATCATCATCGACACCGACCCCGGCCAGGACGATGCCGTGGCCATCCTGCTGGCGCTCGGCGGCCCCGAAGAGGTGGAGCTTCTGGGCATCACCGCCGTCGCGGGCAACGTGCCCCTGCCGCTGACGCAGAAAAACGCCCGCATCGTCTGCGAACTTGCCGGGCGGCCCGACGTCAAGGTCTTTGCCGGCTGCGAGGCGCCACTGAAGCGCAAGCTGGTGACGGCCGAGCATGTGCATGGCAAGACCGGGCTCGACGGGCCCGTGATGGCGGACCCGACCATGCCGCTGCAGGACCGGCACGCGGTCGATTTCATCATCGAGACGCTGCGGCAGGAACCGGAGGGCACGGTGACGCTGGTGCCCGTGGGGCCGCTTACCAACATCGCGACCGCGTTCCAGCGCGCCCCCGACATCATCCCCCGTGTGCAGGAAATCGTGCTGATGGGCGGCGCCTATTTCGAGGTGGGCAACATCACCCCCTCGGCCGAATTCAACATCTATGTGGACCCCGAGGCGGCGCAGGTCGTCTTTGGCTCGGGCGCGCCGGTCACGGTCATGTCGCTCGATGTGACGCACAAGGCGCTGACGAACCGTGCGCGGGTCGAGGCGTTCCGCGCGCTCGGCACGGCGCCGGGGCGGATGGTCGCGGAATGGACCGATTTCTTTGAACGCTTTGACAAGGAAAAGTACGGGTCCGAAGGCGCCCCCCTGCACGACCCCTGCGCCGTTGCCTGGCTGATCCGACCAGATCTGTTCAGTGGCCGCCGCATCAATGTCGAGATCGAGACCGAAGGCCGGTTCACGACCGGCATGACCGTGGCCGACTGGTGGGGCGTGTCGGGCCGCGCGCCAAACGCGCTCTGGATCAGGGAGATCGACGCCGAAGGGTTCTTTGCGCTGCTGACGGAACGGATCGCGCGGCTCTGATCCCTGGCGCCCCTTGGGTTCCGTGGCCGGGACCCTATGTCGATGGGGAGAGGAGGTCTGATGACCCTGCACATTCCCTTTGACAACAGCTATGCCCGGCTGCCCGACCGCTTTTACGCGCGGCTCGACCCGGTGCCCGTGGCGGAGCCGGCGCTGATCGCGCTGAACGACGATCTCGCGCAGGAAATGGGGCTGAACCCCGAGGAACTGCGCGGGCCGGATGGCATCGCGATGTTCGCGGGCAATCTGGTGCCCCCCGGGGCGGCCCCGCTGGCGCAGGCCTATGCCGGCCATCAGTTCGGCGGGTTCAGCCCGCAACTGGGCGACGGACGCGCGATCCTGCTGGGCGAGGTCCTGTCGCCCGAGGGCGCGCGCTGGGATCTGCAGCTCAAGGGGTCGGGTCGCACGCCCTTTTCGCGCATGGGCGACGGACGTGCATGGGTTGGCCCCGTGCTGCGGGAATACCTGCTCTCCGAGGCGATGCACGCGCTGGGGGTTCCGACGACCCGCGCGCTTGCCGCCGTCTCGACCGGAGAACCCGTCTATCGCGAAGGCGCCCTGCCCGGCGCGATCCTGACGCGGGTTGCGCCCAGCCATCTGCGCGTCGGCACCTTTCAGTTCTTTGCCGTCCGCCAGGATGAGGAGGCGCTGCGCCTGCTGGCCGACCATGCCATTGCCCGCCATTACCCGGACGCAGCGACGCCTGCCGATCTGTTGCGCGCGGCGGTGGCAGCGCAGGCGCGGCTGGTCGCGCATTGGATGGCGCTCGGCTTCATCCATGGCGTGATGAACACCGACAACAGCCATGTGGGCGGGATCACGATCGACTATGGCCCCTGCGCCTTCATGGACGACTATCACCCCGAAAAGGTCTTTTCCTCGATCGACCAGCAGGGCCGCTATGCCTATGCGAACCAGCCGCAGATCGCCGTCTGGAACATGGCGCAGTTCGCGACCTGCCTCTTGCCCCTGATGGGCGAACGGGACGCGGCGGTGGAAGAGGCGACGGAAATCGTGCACGGTTTCGCCGATGTCTATGAGGCCGAATGGCTGTCACGGTTCCGGGCCAAGCTGGGCCTTGCGACGGCCCGGGACGGCGACCGCGAACTGATCGACCTCTTGCTGACGCGGATGGCGCTGGGTCAGGCGGATTTCACCCGCACCTTCCGGGGGCTGGCCGAGGGCACGGCGCGTGACGAATTCCTCGACCGCGGTTCTTACGACGACTGGGAAACCCGCTGGCATGACCGGCTGAGCGCCGAGGGGCGCAGCCTCTCCGAGGCGCAGGCCGCGATGGCCCGGGTCAACCCGGCGATCATCCCGCGAAATCACCGGGTCGAAGAGATCATCGCCGCCGCCGTCGCGGGCGATCTGGCGCCGTTCCGCCAGCTGCACGCGGCGCTCCGCACGCCTTATGATGCCGATGACACCTGGCGCGCGGCACCCTATCCGGAACAGGTCGTGCGGCGGACCTTCTGCGGGACCTGACCGGCCTGCCCACCGCCTGGCATACCGGCGCGGGATACCGCCGCAAGCCCGCAAAAACGCTGGCCCTTCCGGCCCGGATCGCCTAGAACCCGGGACGGAAGGATCGGGCGGGACGACGGCATGAGGGACAGCATCATCAGCCGCTGCGAAGCGAAGGGCCTTCGCCTGACGGGCCAGCGTCGGGTGATCGCGCAGGTGCTGCAGGAGGCCGAGGATCACCCCGATGTGGAGGCGCTCTATTCCCGCGCATCCGCCATCGACCCGCGGATCTCGCTCGCCACCGTCTACCGCACCGTCAAACTCTTTGAGGAAGAGGGTATCCTGGACCGGCTGGAATTCGGCGACGGGCGCGCCCGCTATGAAGACGCCCATCGCGAACATCACGACCACCTGATCGACCTGAACACCGGGGCGGTGATCGAATTCATCGACCCCGATATCGAAGCGCTGCAGGAACGCATTGCCCGCAGGCTCGGCTACCGGCTTACCGGACACCGGCTGGAGCTTTATGGCGTGCCATTGAAGAAGGACGAGACATGAGCACGATTATCGACATCATCGGCCGAGAGATCCTTGACAGCCGGGGCAACCCGACGGTCGAGGTCGACGTGATCCTGGAAGACGGCTCGATGGGCCGGGCGGCGGTGCCTTCGGGCGCATCGACCGGCGCGCATGAGGCGGTCGAAAAGCGCGACGGCGACAAGGGCCGCTATCTGGGCAAGGGCGTGCTGGCCGCGGTCGAGGCGGTGAACGGTGAACTGGCCGAGGCGCTGGTCGGCTATGACGCGACGGAGCAGGTCGCCATCGACCGTACGATGATCGAGATCGACGGCACCCCGAACAAGGGCCGGCTGGGCGCCAACGCGATCCTTGGCGTGTCCCTGGCGGTGGCCAAGGCGGCGGCGGATGCCTGTGCGCAACCGCTTTACCGCTATGTGGGCGGCACCTCGGCCCGCATGCTGCCGGTGCCGATGATGAACATCATCAATGGCGGCGAACATGCAGACAACCCGATCGACATCCAGGAATTCATGATCATGCCGGTCGCCGCGGAGAACATCCGCGAGGCGGTCCGGATGGGGTCGGAGGTGTTCCACACCCTGAAAAAGGAACTTTCGGCGGCAGGCCTTTCCACGGCCATCGGCGACGAAGGCGGCTTTGCGCCCGACCTGTCGAGCACCCGCGACGCACTGGATTTCATCCTGAAGGCCATCGAGAAGGCGGGCTACAAGCCGGGGCAGGACATCTACCTCGCGCTCGATTGTGCAGCGACCGAGTATTACAAGAACGGCAGCTATGTCCTGTCGGGCGAAGGCAAGACGCTGTCGGCGGCCGAGAACGTCGACTACCTTGCGGCACTTTGCGCCGACTATCCGATCATCTCGATCGAGGATGGCTGTTCCGAGGATGACTGGGACGGCTGGAAGATGCTGACCGAACGTCTGGGCGACAAGGTGCAGCTGGTGGGCGACGATCTTTTCGTGACGAACCCCACGCGTCTGAAGCAGGGGATCGAGAAGGGCTGCGCGAACAGCCTGCTGGTCAAGGTGAACCAGATCGGCACCCTGACCGAGACGCTGGACGCCGTGCGCATGGCGGACCGGGCGCGCTATACCAGTGTCATGAGCCACCGGTCGGGCGAGACCGAGGATGCGACGATTGCGGACCTGGCGGTGGCGACGAACTGCGGCCAGATCAAGACCGGTAGCCTCTCGCGGTCGGACCGGCTGGCGAAATACAACCAGCTGATCCGCATCGAGGAAATGCTGGGCGAGACGGCGGAATATGCCGGGCGCAGCGTCCTGAAATGAACAAGAGGCCCGGCTTTGCCCGGGCCTTTTCCCCTATGAGGTGAGGATGACGGTGCAAGACCTGATCGGACGGCTGCGGCTGGAACGCCACCCCGAGGGCGGCTGGTACCGGCAGACATGGATGGCCGGGGGCGAAGGGCGGCCCAGCGGCACCTGCATCTATTTTCTGCTGGCCGCAGGCGAACGCAGCCACTGGCACCGGGTGGACGCGACCGAGATCTGGCATTTCTATGCTGGCGCGCCGCTGGTGCTGCGGATCGCCGCCGATGCCGCTGGCCCGGCGCTGGCGCATCGGCTGGGACCGGATCTGCTGGCCGGCGAGGAGCCGCAGATCATCGTCCCGCCGCATCACTGGCAGGCGGCCGAGACCACCGGCGACTGGACTCTTGTCGGCTGCACGGTGTCACCCGGCTTTCGGTTCGAGGGATTCGAGCTTGCCCCGCCGGGTTTCGAGATCGGGGCGTAGCGCTCCCGCCGGTTTTCGATGCTGACGCATCTCGTCCCGTTGGGCCCCGCGCGGGCTTTGCCCGCGCTAAGTGGATAAATAATGCGGGCTTTGCGCGCGCTAATTGGCACAATGCGGGCTGCGCCCACGCACGCGACGGAAGCCGTGTCAGGGCAGGCTGATCCGCCCGCCGGGCAGCGGGGCCGGAACCCCGGTCGTCATCGGCGCCGAGAGTGGCAAGCCGCGCTGCACCCGCACGGCGAGATAGGCAAAGGCCTGTGCCTCCAGCATGTCGCCGTTCAGGCCGATGCTCTCGACCGGTGCGACGGGACAGGGGGCGGCGGCGGCCATACCCTCCATCATCGCGCGGTTGTGCCTGCCGCCGCCGCAGACCAGGAGGCGCCTGGGCGGCGCCGGCATATGCGCAAAGGATGCCGCGACGCAGGCGGCAGCCGCCGCCACAAGGGTCGCCGCCGCATCGGCATCCGACAACCCCGCGACCCCCTCCATCAGATCGGGAAAGTGACGGTCCAGCGATTTCGGCGGCGGGCGCAGCAGCCAGTCGTTGCGCAGAAACGCACGCACGACGCCGTCCTCCGCCCGTCCCGACAGCGCGAGCGCCCCGCCATCGTCCTGCGCCACCCCGCGCCGTGCAAGCAGCAGATCGTTGAGCGGCGCATTGGCCGGCCCGGTATCGAACGCCACCAGCGCGCCCGCCGCTTCGGGTCGCGGCAGCGAAGGGTCCACCCATGTGACATTCCCCACCCCGCCGAGATTCAGGAATGCCACCGGCTGATCGAGCCCCGCCCAACGCGCGCAGGCATGGTGGAAGAAGGGCGCGAGCGGCGCCCCCTGCCCGCCCGCCGCTACATCGGCGCTGCGGAAATCCCACGCGACCGGCAGCCCCAGCCGCCGCGCCAGTTCGGCGCCGTCCCCGGCCTGATGCGTCCCGCGCCCGCCCGGATCATGGGCCAGCGTCTGGCCGTGAAACCCCAGAAGATCGGCGCCACCGGCAAGCGGCCCCAGCACCGCGACATGCGCCGCCTCGACCAGCGCCGCCGCCTCGGCCACGCCATCCTCGCCCGGCCAGAGACCAAAGGCGCGGCGGATCACCTCTCGCTCCGGCTCGGCATAGGGACGATAGGCGGTCTCGCCGAACGCCTCGATCCGCTCGCCATCCGTCCGCAAAAGCGCCGCGTCCACCCCGTCGAGCGAGGTGCCCGACATCGCCCCCAATGCCCAGATCGCCGTCATCACGCTTTTCCTTCCCCAAGTGGAAAGCTATAGACATGCCCACGTAACCAAGGGAAGACCCCGATGACATACCATGCGAAATCAGACTTCATGCGTGTGATGATCGAGCGCGGCTATCTTGCCGACTGCACCGATTATCAGGCGCTGGACGAGGCTTTGGTCAAGGGGGTCGTTCCTGCCTATATCGGCTATGACGCGACGGCCAAGTCGCTGCATGTGGGCCATCTGCTCAACATCATGATGCTGCGCTGGCTGCAAAAGACCGGGCACAAGCCGATCACGCTGATGGGCGGCGGCACCACCAAGGTGGGCGACCCGAGCTTCCGGTCCGATGAACGCCCGCTGCTGACGCCCGACCAGATCGACGAGAACATCGCCGGCATGAAGCAGGTCTTCGCGAAATACCTCCGCTACGGCGAGGGCGCGACCGATGCGATCATGCTGAACAATGCCGAATGGCTCGACAACCTGAACTACCTCGAATTCCTGCGGGATATCGGGCGGCATTTCAGCGTGAACCGGATGCTGTCGTTTGAATCGGTCAAGTCGCGGCTGGACCGGGAGCAGTCGCTGAGCTTCCTCGAGTTCAACTACATGATCCTGCAGGCCTATGACTTCCTGGAACTGAACCGCCGCTATGGCTGCCTGTTGCAGATGGGCGGGTCGGACCAGTGGGGCAATATCGTCAACGGCGTGGACCTGACGCGCCGGGTGATCGACCATGAGGTCTGGGGGCTCACCTCGCCGCTGCTGACAACCTCGGACGGGCGAAAGATGGGGAAATCGGCAGGCGGCGCCATGTGGCTGAATGCCGACATGCTGAGCCCCTATGAGTTCTGGCAGTTCTGGCGCAACACGACCGATGCCGATGTGGGCCGGTTCCTGAAATACTATACCGAGCTTCCGGTCGAGGAATGCGAACGGCTGGGCGCGCTGGCCGGGGCCGAGATCAACGCGGCCAAGATCATCCTCGCGAATGAGGTGACGACGATGTGTCATGGCGCCGAGGCGGCAGCTGCGGCCGAGGCGACGGCGCGCGAGGTGTTCGAGAAGGGCGGCGTGGGCGATGACCTGCCGACGCTGGCGCTGACCGCGGGCGAGGTCGGCGAGGGCATCAGCCTTGCGCAGCTCTTCGTGCGGTCGGGCCTTGCGAAATCCGGCAAGGACGCCAAGCGGCTGATCACCGAGGGCGGCGCGCGGGTGAACGATGCCGATGTCTCTGACCCCGGCCGGTTCTATGCGGCGAGCGACCTGGCGGAACCACTGAAGCTGACGGCCGGCAGGAAACGCCACGCGCTGGTCGTGCTGGCGGGGTAAGGCCGGGTTCCGGCGAGGGTCTGACCGGGACAGGCTCTCGCCGTCACCGCAAGTGCAGATTTTGGGCAGGCGCGCCGACGGGTAACCCTGTGCCGGACAGTCGGCGGGGCCGCCCCGGCCGATCGTGGCTGCACCAGTGGCATGGTCCGAACTCCCGCACGAGAGCGGTCTTCCCTGCGCGATACTCCGGCGGGGCGGGTGCTCAGGTCTGCACGTCCATTTGTCCATGCCACCGCCTTAACCGGCCGCCATCTGGCGCATGTGGAGGGCGATCGCCTCTTCCAGGTCGTCGTAGAGCGTGAGGCGCCCGGCCTCCAGCACGGCGCCCATGGTGCAGAGCCCGCGTAACACAGGCATCGAATGGCTGACCACGATGGCACCGCTATGCTTCAGCCGTTCGAGCAGCAGCGCCTGGCTTTTCTCGCGAAAGGCGGCATCGCCGACGCTTGTGACCTCATCCACCAGATAGGTGTCGAAATGGATGCCCATGCTGAGCGCGAAGGCGAGCCGCGCCTTCATCCCGGCGGAATAGCTGCCGACCGGCAGGGTGTAATGCGGCCCGAGCCCCGCGAGGTCGCCCACGATATCCTGCAGCATGTCGGTGTCGACGCCCGATGTCCGGGCGACGAAGCGTGCGGTCTGCGCGCCCGTCATCTCGGGGTGGAAATGGCCGGCAAAGCCGACCGGCCATGACACGCTGCCCGTCACATGCACCCGGCCGGATGTCGGCGCCATGGTGCCGGCGATCATCCGCATGAGGCTCGACTTGCCGGCGCCGTTCCGGCCCAGCAGCGCAATGGCACGCCGTGGCGGCAGGGTCAGGTTGATCCCGTCCGCCACCACCCGCAGGACGCCCCCCGTGACGAAACGCTTGCAGAGATGTTCGAGCCGGATCATCGTCAGCGCCTGTCGCGGATGCTGTAGTAAACCAGCACCCCCATCGCCCAGAACGCCATGAGCAAGAGCCCCGCCGTTCCGAGGATCACCCAGCGGCGCGGATAAAGCGCGCGTTCCGCAAGCGTCGGCCGCACATGGACGGCGAGAAAGCGCGCCTGCCGCCGCGCCCCCGCCTGTGCCAGATCATGGGCCGCAAGGGCGGCAAGATGCGCCTCTTCCGCGAATTGCTGCGTGACCAGAAGGCGTTCGTATTCGGCCATCAGATGGGCGTAGTCCATGGCGCCCCCGTCGTCAGGTGCGGCGGGACTGCCATCCCCCGCCATGCCCGGATCCGCCATCACAGGATCGCCTGCGGCCAGCGGCGCAGGCCGATCCCCGGTGCCAGCCGGATCGGACCCGCCGAACCGCCCCCGTTCGACCGCGATACGCCGGGCGATCACCTCGGCACGCCGCTCGGCCTGCGCGATGCGCGGATCGTCCGGGCGTGTGGCCCCGCGCAGCAGGTCGAGCGTCACCATCTCCTCGGTCAGTTGCGATTCAAGCATGTGGATCAGCGCGATGCGCCCCTGAAAATCGGCCTGCGGGTCGATGATCTGGCTGCGCGCGCGAAAGAGCGTCATCGCCTCACGCGCGGCGCGCACCCGGTCCTGCGCGGCGGTCAGTTCTTCCTCGGTCGAGAGGGTCGCGCCGATCCGCGCCGCGCGCGCGAGGTCGTTGATCATGCGGCTGCCTTCCTCATGAATCGCGGTCGCGATGGCCTGCGCCTGATCCGCCGTGGGCGCGGTGACGCGCAGCGTGATGAGGCCCGCGCTGCGGTCATGGATCACGCGCACCTGCCGGTGCCAGTGGCGATGCAGGTCCTCGATCGTGCCCGAAGGATCGAAGGCGAACAGCCGGTCGCGCGGCCAGTCCCGCGCGTAGATCGCCCGCAGGTCGAGCCGCGCATCGACCGCCGCGACGATATCCTGGCTGAGCAGGAAGTCGTGCAGCACATCCATGTCCGAGGCGGTCGAACCGCCCAGCAGCGCGAGCCCGCCGAGAAGGCCCAAATTCGCCGTCCCCTCCTCCGACCTCACCGAGAAGGCGGTGGTCGAGGCATACTGATCCGCCGCCCGCAGCCAGAGATATCCCCCGAGCGTGACCAGCGGCGCCAGGACGAGCAACAGAAAGGCGAACAGCACCCCGTGATGCCGCGCCCGCATCCGCGCGGCGGGCGCCGGTGCGGGAAAGAGATGCGGCACCACCTGCGGATCTGACGCGCGGGTCTGGGGCGACGGTTTTTCTTGCGTGACGGCCCGGGCCATGGGATGACTTTACCTGTGGTTGTGCAAACCCAGATCTCGCACGCATTGGTTATGAATTTCTGAATGACGTCTACGCATCCTGCCCCGGTTGAACCCGCACACCGCCAGAGAAGGACGGCGCGCACTGTCGTCGCGCTCATGCTGCGGGAAATGGCCACCAGCTATGGCCGGTCGCCCGGCGGCTATCTCTGGGCGGTGGCAGAGCCGGTGGCGGCACTGGCGCTCTTGTCGCTCGTGTTTTCGCTCGCTTTCGCGGCGCCTCCGCTGGGCACGAACTTTCCGCTCTTTTATGCGACGGGCTACCTGCCCTTCATGCTGTTCAATGATGTCGCGAACCGGGTCGCGACCTCGATCCGGTTTTCAAAGCCCCTCTTTGCCTATCCCGGGGTCGGTTATCTGGATGCGATCCTGGCGCGGTTCACGCTGGCGGTGCTGACGCATCTCGCCGTGGGGGCGCTGGTGCTGGGCGGCATCCTGACCATCTTTATCACCCATGCGACGCCCGAGCCGGGGCCGATCGTCGCGGCCCTGGGGCTGGCTGCAGCGCTGGCGCTGGGGATCGGTACGCTCAACTGCTATCTGATGACGGCCTTTCCCGTATGGGAGCGCGCCTGGCAGATCGCGACGCGACCGCTGTTCCTGATTTCGGGCATCTTCTTTGTCTATGACGGCCTGCCGCGCGCGGCGCAGGAAATCCTGTGGTTCAACCCGCTCATGCATATCGTGGGGCTGATGCGGCAGGGGTTCTATGGCTATTATGACGGTGCCTATATCAGCCCGCTTTATGTGGGGACGGTCTCGATTGCCACGCTCGTGACTGGGTTCATGCTGCTTTACCGCCACCACCGCCGCCTGATGGAGGATTAGGCGGTCAGAGGATCAGGTCGCCCGCCTGAATCGCGCTGATCCCATCCAGCGCCAGCACGAAATCCGCGCGGCCATTGCCTGTCACATCCCCCATCAACAGACCCGTTCCGTTGACATAGGCAAAGGAAAGCTGCCCCGCCACACCGGTGAAGGCCCCGGTGCCGATATAGCTGAGGCCAAGCGCCCGCAGGTCGATCCGGTCGACACCGCTTTCGAAATCGGCGATGCGGTCGCGGGTGGCACCGATTCCGATCTCGGCGCCCGAGTTGTAGACAAAGACATCCGCCCCCGCCCCGCCATAAAGCACATCGACCCCGGCGCCGCCGTAAAGCGTGTCGTTCCCGTCGCCCCCGAAAAGCTGGTCGTTCCCCGCCCCGCCATATAGGACATCGGCCCCTTCGCCGCCATAAAGCCAGTCATCCCCGGCCGCGCCATACAGCCAGTCATTGCCGTCATCGCCGTAAAGCGTGTCGTTCCCGTCCCCACCGCCCAGCGTGTCATTGCCCGCACCGCCGAACAGGATGTCGTCCCCGTCTTCGCCCACAAGATAGTCATGGCCATCGCCGCCATAGAGGACATCGTTGCCGACACCGCCAAAGAGCCTGTCCTGGCCCGCGCCACCATAGAGCGTGTCATTCCCCTCCTCGCCATAAAGCGTGTCGTTGCCGGCATCTCCATGGAGGATGTCATCGCCCGCTCCGCCGTAAAGCAGATCCTGCCCGTCGCCGCCGAAGAGCATGTCATCGCCGATCCCGCCGTAAAGCCGGTCATTCCCCGCGCCGCCATAGAGCCAGTCATTGCCGGCGGCGCCGTAAAGGTCGTCGCTGCCGTCATCGCCGTAAAGCGTGTCGTGGCCCGCGCCGCCGCCCAGCGTGTCATTGCCCGGCCCGCCATAGATCAGGTCGTCGCCATCCTCGCCCAGGAGATAGTCGTTCCCCTCGCCGCCATAGAGAACGTCGTTACCCGCCCCGCCATAGAGCCAGTCATTGCCGGGGCCACCAAAAAGCGTGTCATTCCCGGCCTCGCCATAAAGGGTGTCGTGCCCTTCGCCGCCGTAAAGCATGTCATTGCCCGGACCGCCATAAAGCCTGTCCTGCCCCGGCCCGCCATAAAGCCAGTCTGCCCCGGCCCCGCCATAGAGCCAGTCATCCCCCGGGCCGCCGTAAAGCCAGTCCTCGCCATCGGCGCCATAGAGGCTGTCATCCCCCGCGCCGCCATAGAGCGTATCGTTGCCCGCGCCGCCACCCAGAAGGTCGTTGCCATCGCCGCCCAGAAGGACGTCATCGCCATCCTCTCCGTAAAGGCTGTCATCGCCCGCGCCACCATAGAGCCAGTCATTCCCCGCCCCGCCGTAAAGCCTGTCGCGCCCGTCACCGCCATAGAGCGTGTCGTCCCCCAGTCCGCCGTAGAGCAGGTCGTTCCCGCCATCCCCCGACAGGACATCATTGCCGGGGCCGCCATAGAGCGTGTCATGCCCCTCGCACCCAAAGAGGTTGTCGTCGCCCGCCCCGCCATAGAGCCAATCGTCGCCCGCGTCGCCGTAGAGCCAGTCATCGCCGTCGGCACCGTAAAGCGCGTCATTCCCGTCGCCGCCATAAAGCGTATCGTTGCCGTCGCCCCCGCCCAGCAGATCGTCATCAGCCCCGCCGTAAAGCAGGTCATGCCCCGCGCCCCCGTAAAGGCTGTCACGTCCCGACCCGCCGTAAAGCGTGTCATTGCCGTCGCCGCCATGGATCTCATCCGTGCCTTCGTCGCCATGAAGAAGGTCATCGCCCGCGCCGCCAAAGATACGGTCGGCGCCCGCGCCGCCATAGATCGTGTCGCCGCCCGGCCCGGCGTAAAGCCAGTCGCCACCGCCGCCGCCATAGATGTCGTTCCGGCCGCCACCGCCATAGATCGTGTCGCTGCCGCCCTCGCCCAGGATCACCTCATCCTCAGCCGTGCCGGCCAGGACATCGCGTCCCTCGCCGCCGACGATGACGTTCTGCGAGCTGTAGGGTGGATAGCGCGACAGGTTGAGCAGGACCTTTTCGTTGAAATGCGAGACCGGAATAGGGTCGCCGCTCGCGCTGCGGATTTCCAGCACCATCCCCGCATAGGTGATGCGGGCGCCCCATTGCGTCGTCTCGATCAGCAGCTGGCCCAGATTGCGCAGCATCGGAAAGGCCGAGAGATCGATCATGTCGACGCCCGGCTCATAGTCCATGATGCGGATCGTGCGTGCGCCCGGGGTCAGGACAAAGATGTCGCGGCCCGATCCGCCCCACATCGACAAGTCGCCGCTGCCCGAGACAAGAATATCGTCCCCCGCACCGCCACGCAGTTCGGTCGTGCGGGAATCGGCGGCAAGAACATCGTTGCCCGCCGTCCCGTTCAGCGTCCCCTCACCCCCCCGGACCGAGATGCCGAGCGCGCCGAGCCCGATCTCGAACTGGGTAACGCCGGGTTCGGTCAGACTGCTGACAAAGACCTGCAACCGCCCGTCATGCCAGATCGCGGCGATGGAGCCGATATTTTCCAGCGTCATCGCCTGCGTGTCGGCAATGGTCGAAAGGTGGATGAGCCGCCCGTCCGGCAACAGGGTGAACAGGCTGATCCCGTCGTCGCCCCCGCCGGCAAGCACGAAAACCCGGTCGCCGATCGTCACGGTTTCCAGCGCCGTCACGTTCTGGAACCGCGTGTCGAGCGAGTCGATGATGTGATCGACCGCGACCATCCGCCCCTCGGGCGTAAGGCGCAGCACGCTGAGCGAGGAACTGAGCGTCCCCGCCACGATCACATAGCTGGTCCCGTGCAGGGATACCGTGGCGATGGCAGTCGGCCCCTCGAAGCCGGTGCCGCTGTCGGTGCCGATCTTGCCTGCCGGGACCGTGGTGCCGTCCGGCTCGATCCGATAGCTGGCGATGGTGCCGCTGGCCGAGGAGGTGCCGATCAGAAAGGGGCGCCCCTCGATCCACACCACGGAAAGCTGATCGAGCCCCGGCCCGGGGCTGTCGAGCGTGCCGCTGACCATGCTGATCGTGCGCCCACCCGTCATTTCCAGTGTGATCGGTTCGGACTGGCCGGCGCGGGTCGCAAAGATGAAGCTGCGCCCCTCATACTCGACCAGCGCCATCGTCGTCAGGTCGTTCGGCGGGCCGCCCGTCACGGTGAAGGTATAGCGGCTGCCAATGGACCCGTCGGCGGCCAGCCGGTAGGCGGCCGACCCCTCCTGCAGCAGTCCCACGGGCATGAGAACCGGGCTGGCCGAGGTCGCGATGATCGTGATCGCGGGGTCCGAGAGATGCTGCACCCCGTTGATGAAGGTCTGCTGGTTCATCAGCTGGGCGGCGTCGCCGCTGATGTCAAAGGCGCTGACCCCGCCCCCCGTCCGCGTGGCGGCATAAAGCCGGGGCTGGCCGTCTACCACCGCGACATGCAGATCCGCGATATTGGTGAGCAATGCCAGCCCGGCCACGTCATGCGTGGCGATATGCCGGAAAACGGCCATTTCCTGTCCTTACCCTGCACCCCCGTGCTGTGTCCAAGGCTAAGGGTCCGCAACTTAAGCGCGATTTAACAGAAGGGCCGGATTTGACTCTTTCGCAGGAAAGCTGATCAGATGGTTAACGCCCTCAGGCGGGAACCACGAAATACTGGTCGGCGGGCAGATAGCCGGCCAGCCGTCCCGCGGCGCACCACTCACCCTCCCACGGGGCGTCGCCGACCAGCACGACCTCACCGGGTGAGAGGCGTCCGGGCGCTTGGGCCAGCGCCTCTTTCAGACGCTCGCGGATGGCGGGCCAGGGCGCAAAGGCGGCCGGCGCCGGTGCTGCGGCATCGAGCCCGCCCGCAGCGGCCGCCAGCATCGCCGCCGGCGCAAGCTGCCCCTGCGAAAGACCCAGCCGACCGCAATCGACCAGCGCGATCAGTTTATCCGCGCGATCCGGGGGCAAGGCAGGCGTGGCGGGCATCAGGCGCAGGGCGTTCGAGGAAAAGAGAAAGGCGATGACGTCATGTCCGCTGGCAGCGCGGATCGAGGCATAGCTGCGATAGTCGAGGCCAAGCTCGCGCGCGCGGCGCACCCGGGTACGCAGAACCTCGATCGGCAGCGTCGGCAAAAGGGACCGGCGCGCCTCGGTCCAGCAGTGGCGGCGCCAGCTGCCGCCCGCCAGCTCGGGCCCGCGATTATGGCCGATCATCGTGGATGATGTGGCGCCTGCGCTGCTGCCGATCCCCATTGTCTGTCCCTTTTCCGAACCATCATTGCATCGCAGGCTGGCGCGGGGCACGGATCTCTGCAAGGGCAAAATCGGGCCGCCTGCGCGGACTATTCGGCGGCGGGACGGACCTGCGCCGGTGCGAGGCCGTTGCGGGCGTCATAGACCGTGCGCGCCTGCGCCACCCGGTCGTGGTTCTCCATCGCCCATTCCCCCAGCGCGTGCAGCGGCACCAGAAGATCGCGCCCAAGCTCCGTGAGTTCATATTCGACCCGGGGCGGTACCTCGGCATGGACGGTGCGCAGCACATAGCCGTCGCGTTCCAGCCCGCGCAGCGTCACGGTCAGCATCTTCTGCGAAATCCCCGTGACGGTGCGCTTGATCTCGGAAAACCGGCGCCGCCCCGACCCGAGCGACATGATGATCAGCACGCTCCACTTGTCGCCGACCAGCGAGATGACATCGTTCACCAGCCGGCACTGGCCGAGAACATTGAGGTAAGTCGGTTCCATAAAGGTGCCTTTCTCTCTTTCAGGTGCCGTCTTGCCGTCCCCCGGGCACCGATTCTATACACCCGGTATCTAATGGATACGAGGTTTCTTATGAAGACTGTTGCCGTCATCGTGGGGTCGCTCCGCCGCGACTCGATCAACCGTCGTTTCGCCGAGGTTCTGGCCGGGGTCGCCCGCGACCGGCTCAGCTTCCGCTTTGTGGAGATCGGCGACCTGCCGCTTTACAACGACGACCTCTTCGCCGAGGGCGTCCCCGCCCCACTTCAGCGCTTCAAGGACGAGATCGAGGCCGCTGACGGCGTCCTCTTTGTCACGCCCGAATATAACCGCTCCTTCTCGCCGGCGATCAAGAATGCGGTCGACTGGGGGACGCGGCCCTGGGGGCAGAACAGCTGGGCCGGCAAGCCTGCGGCCATCGTCGGCGCCACGCCGGGCGGCACGGGCGGTGCGGCCGGGCAGAACGCGCTCAAGGGGCTTCTGAACGTGGTGGACACGGTGCTGATGGGCCAGCCCGAGGTCTATTTCGTCTGGAAGGACGGGCTGATCGCCGAGGATAACAGCGTCACCGACCCGGCAACCGAGGCATTCCTCAAATCCTGGGCGGCCCGTTTCGACGATTGGATCGACCGCGTGGGCACGCCGCGCCGGAACGCCGCCTGAACAAGCGGAAAGGCCCCCGGTCACGCCGGGGGCCTGCCCTGCCCGATCAGAAAGGGCTGTCGGGATAGTAGAACTGTTCCGCATTGTCCTGCGTGACCAGAACCGAGCCGATGATGAACTCACCGCTGACCGGGGCGTTCGACAGGAAGTTGAGCGCGGTCAGCTCGATCGCCGTCGAGATCATCGAGGGCGGATAGGTGACGTTGGCGCGGATCATCTCGTCGCCGTCACGGACACGCTCGATCATCTCCTTCATGCCGGCGCCGCCGAGCACCCACATCTCATCCTCGCGGCCCGCCTGCGCGATGGCCTCCAGCACGCCGACCGCCATGTCGTCATCCGAGGCCCAGACCGCGTCGATCTGCGAATGGCGCGACAGGAAGTCCTGCATGACGGTAAAGGCGTCGTCGCGGTTCCAGTTGCCGTGCTCCATCCCGATGATCTCGATGTTGCAGGCGCCGGTGACTTCCTGGAACCCCTCCACCCGTTCGTTGTCGATGGTGGTCGGGATGCCGCGCAGGACGACGATCTGGCCGCCTTCGGGCATCTGCTCGCAGAAGAACTCGCCCGAGACGCGGCCGAAACCGGGATTGTCGCCGGCGACGTAAAGATCCTCGATATTCGGCTGCGACAGGCCGCGGTCGACGACGGTGACCCAGATTCCCTGATCGGCCACGCCCGAGACCGGGCCGGTCAGCGGCTCGCTCTCGAACGGAAGGACGACCAGCGCGTCGATGTTGCGGGTCGCGACCATATCCTCGATGTCATTGGCTTGGGTCGCCGGATCGCTGGCGGTCGCGAGGACGAAGTTCAGGCCGGGATGGCGTTCGCTCAGCTCGTTGATCGTCTGCTGCGCGTGAAAGTTCAGGCCACCCGCCCAGCCATGCGTCGCGGCCGGGATCGAGACGCCGATGGTCGCCTCTTGCGCCGCGGCGATCCCGCCCGTTGCAGCAAGGCCCGCGGCCAGGATGACCGGCTTCATGATCGGTTTCAGTTGCATCACGTTTCCTCCCCTTTGTGATGGTATTCCCTAGCGCGCGGGCCGCTTCTCCCGTTGCAGCACCACGGCCAGAATGATGATGACCCCCTGGATCGCCCCGTTGAGATAGGGGCTGACCAGATCGGTCAGGTTCAGGATATTACCGATAAGGCTCAGGATCAGGACGCCGACGACGGTGCCCCAGACGCGCCCGAAGCCGCCGCGCAGCATCGTGCCGCCGATGATCACCGCCGCGATCGCCTCAAGCTCCCACAGGACGCCCGTGGCCGCCGAGGCCGAGCCGAGCCGCGGGACATAGAGGATCGTCGCAACCCCCACCAGAAGCCCGAGCAGCACATAGGTCGCCGTCCGGACCCCATCGACAGAGACCGCCGAGTAGCGCGCCACCTGTTCGTTCGACCCGATGGCCGCGCAATGCCGCCCGAAGGCCGTGTGGCGCATCACCACCTCGGCCAGGATCGCGACCAGCGCAAAGACGATGATCGGCCAGGTGATCCCGAACAGACCGTCGTAATAGACCGGGCGGTAAAGGCTCCGCAGCCCGAAATCGAGCGAAAGCGTGCCGCCATCCGCAAGCCAGGTCACGAGGCTGCGATAGATGCCCATCGTGCCCAGCGTGACGATGAACGGCTCGATCCGCGCGCGTGTCACCAGAAGGCCGTTGATGACCCCCGCGACCAGGCCCGCCCCCAGCGCCACCGCGACGCCCACGAGGATCGTCGCCACGCTGACCCCCATCGAAGGCAGGATGCTGTTCATCACAAGGATCATGAGACCGGCGATGAAGGCCGCCATCGAGCCCACGGAAAGGTCGAGCCCGCCGGACGTGATCACGAAGGTCATGCCGACCGCGATGATCCCGATGAAGGCCGACCGCGCGAGCACGTTGGTGATATTGCCGGAACTGAGGAAGTTTTCGTTGATCATCGCGCCGGTGATGATCAGAACGATAAGCGCCAGAAGCGGACCAAGAACATGAAGGTCGAGGTGGAATGATTTGCTTTGCATCGGTTTTTTCAAAACGTCGGTGTTCATGCCGCGTCCTCGGTGGCGCTAGGGACAAGGCCCATGGCAAGGCGGACGATGGCGTCCTCGGTGATCGCGGGCCCGGAAAGCTCACCCATCAGGCGGCCGCTGCGCATGACGAGGACGCGGTGCGACAGGCCGATCACCTCGGCCATTTCCGACGAGACGACGATGACGCTTTTGCCCGCGGCGGCCAGCCGGTGGATGAAGGCATAGATCTGCTGCTTGGTGCCGATGTCGATGCCCCGCGTCGGTTCGTCGATGATGACGATACCGGGCTCTGCCAGCATCGTCTTGGCAAGCAGCAGCTTCTGCTGGTTCCCGCCCGACAGGTTCCCGGCCCGGATCGCGCGCGAGGGCGTGCGGATGTCGAATTCGCCGATGGCCTGCGTCAGCGCGGCATCCTCGGCCTTGCGGTCGATCAGGCCACGGCAAAACCGGTCGAGCGACAGGAGCGTCAGGTTCTCCCGCAGGGACTTGTCGAGCAGAAGTCCCCGTTCCTTGCGATCCTCGGTCAGGTAGACGAGCCCCGCATCCCGCGCGGCACGCACCGTCCGGGGTCGCAGCGGCTGGCCGCCCACCAGAACCTCGCCGCCCGCATTGCGCAGCCCGACCAGCGCCTCCATCAACTCGGTCCGGCCCGCGCCCACGAGACCCGCAAAGCCGAGGATCTCGCCCTGGCCGAGCGTGAACGAAATTCGGTCGAGCAGCCCGGGGATATGAAGGTCACGGACCTCCAGCGCGACGGGGCCGGCCACGGGCACCTTGGGCGGGAAAAGGTCCGAAAGTTCGCGCCCCACCATCGCGGTGGCCATGCCGTCCTCGTCAAGCTCGGGTGCCGGGCAGGCGCGGACCACGCGACCGTCGCGCAGCACTGTGATGCGGTCGGCGATCCGCGCGACCTCATCGAGCTTGTGCGAGGTGTAAAGGATCGCCGTACCCGCCGCGCGCAGCCGCTCGATCTGTTCCAGCAGCACCTCGGTTTCCTGCCGCGTCAGCACCGCGGAAGGTTCATCCATGATAAGGACGCGCGCCTTTTGCCCCAGTGCGCGGGCGATTTCCACCATCTGCATCTGCGGCACCGACAGGTCGCGGATGCGCGCCCGGGGCGAGACGTCGCAGTTCAGGCGCGCAAGCAGCGCCCCCGTCTCCGCCTGCATCCCGCGATGGTCGAGGAATGGGCCACGCCGGCGTTCGCGTCCCAGAAAAACGTTCTGTTCCACAGTGAGTTGCCGGGCGAGATTGAACTCCTGATGGATCATCAGGACCCCCGCCGCCTCGGCCTCGCGCGGGTCGGAAAAGACCGTGGGCTGTCCGTCCAGCAGGACCTCGCCCGCGCTTGGCGACAGATAACCCGCAAGGATCTTCATCGTGGTCGATTTGCCCGCGCCGTTCTCGCCGATCAGCGCGTGGACCTCACCGGGATTAAGCGCGAAGTCCACGTCATGCAGCACGGTGACCGGCCCGAAGGCGCGGCTGACCCCGCGAAGGACGAGGACCGGAGCGGTCAAAGCGTCACCCAGCCGCCATTGCGGCGCGAAGACCGGACGCAGGCATCGATGAAGCCAACCCCGCGCAGCCCCTGATGCACGTCGGGATAGGTCACATCCTCGGGCGGCGCCTCGCCAGCCGCATGGGCTCGGATCGCGGCGGCGGCCTCGGAATAGATATTGGCAAAGCCTTCCAGATACCCCTCGGGGTGACCGCCCGGCGTCCGGCTGAGCCGTTGCGCCGCCGGCCCCGCGCCCGACCCGTTGCGGGTCAGCAGCCGCTTGGGCTGGCCGAACGGCGTGAACCAGAGGTAATTCGGGTCCTCCTGCGCCCATTCGAGGCCGCCCTTGTCGCCATAGATGCGCAGCCGCAGGCTGTTTTCATTCCCCGGCGCGACCTGGCTGCACCAGAGCATCCCGCGGGCGCCGCCTTCCAGCCGCATCAGCACATGGGCATTGTCATCGACCCGCCGGCCGGGAACAAAGCTTTGCAGATCAGCGGCAAGGCTCTCCACCTTCAGGCCCGACACGAACTCGGCCAGGTTGAAGGCATGGGTGCCGATATCGCCTGTGGCCCCGCCCGGACCGGAGCGCGCGGGATCGGTGCGCCAGCCCGCCTGTTTCGAGCCGGTTTCCTCGGCAGCCTCGGTCAGCCAGTCCTGCACATATTCCACCTGCACCAGCCGCAGGCTGCCCAGATCGCCGGCCTCGATCATGGATTTCGCTTGCCGCACCATAGGATAGGCGGTGTAGTTATGCGTAAGGATAAAGAGCGCCTGCGCGTCTTCGGCGGCCTTCACGAGCCGCCGCGCATCGGCCAGCGTGGCCGTCAGGGGCTTGTCGCAGATCACATGGATGCCACGCCGCAGGAATTCGCGCGCCACCGGATAATGCATGTGGTTCGGCGTGACGATCGCCACCGCCTGAATACCGTTCTTCAGCCGCGCCTCTCGCCGGGCCATTGCGGCATAGTCGTCATAGATACGCCCCTCATCGAGGCCAAGCGCCAACCCGGATTCCCGCGCCCGTTCCGGCGAGGATGAAAGCGCCCCCGCGACAAGATCATACTGCCCGTCGAGCCTCGCCGCGATCCGGTGCACCGCGCCGATAAAGGCACCCTGCCCGCCGCCCACCATTCCAAGTCTGATCCGCTCCATCGTCAGAGCCCCAGCAGCCGGCGGTTGGTCGCATCGTCAGATGCCCCGCCCGCGAAATCGTCGAACGCGCTTTCCGTCACGCGGATGATGTGGTCGCGCACGATCTGCGCGCCTTCGCGTGCCCCATCCTCGGGGTGCTTGATGCAGCATTCCCATTCGACCACGGCCCAGCCGTCGAAGCCCGCAGCCGTCAGCCGCGAAAACACCCCGGACCAGTCCACATGCCCGTCGCCGACCGAGCGGAACCGCCCCGCCCGCTTGAGCCAGGGCTGGAACCCGCCATAGACCCCCTGGCGCCCCGTCGGGTTCAGTTCGGCATCCTTGACGTGGAACATCCGGATACGTTCGGCATAGATGTCGATGTTTTCCAGATAGTCGAGCGCCTGAAGCACATAGTGCGACGGGTCGTAAAGCATGTTCGCCCGCGCGTGGTTGCCGACGCGCTCAAGGAACATCTCATATGTCACGCCGTCATGCAGGTCTTCGCCCGGGTGGATCTCATAGCAGATATCGACGCCGCACTCCTCCGCATGGTCGAGGATCGGGCGCCAGCGCCGTGCAAGTTCGTCGAAGGCGAGTTCTACCAGCCCAGCGGGCCGCTGTGGCCAGGGATAGAGAAAGGGCCATGCCAGCGCGCCGGAAAACGAGGCCATTGCGGTCAGGCCAAGGTTGCGCGATGCGGTCAGCGCCTTGCGCACCTGATCCACCGCCCATTCCTGCCGAGCGGCAGGGTTGTTATGCACAGAAGGCGCTGCAAATCCGTCAAAGGCCACGTCATAGGCCGGGTGGACCGCCACAAGCTGCCCCTGAAGATGGGTCGAAAGCTCGGTGATCTCCACCCCGTTCTCAAGCGCCACGCCCTTGAGTTCGTCGCAATAGTCCATCGAACTTGCCGCGAGGTCGAGGTCGAACAGCCTGGCGTCCCAACTGGGCACCTGCACCCCGGCATAGCCACATTCGGCCGCCCAGCGGGTGATCGAACCCCAGCTGTTGAATGGCGCGGCGTCCCCCGCAAATTGCGCAAGGAAAAGGCCGGGGCCCTTCATCGTCTTCATGCTATCCTCCTTTGGGCTCTCCCCGGGTGTCGCGCTGCGAGTCACCCGCCCTGCCTGCGATGTAAGACCAGCCTGAAATCGTTTACAAGACAATTTGCATTTGTCATGCAAAGGCGATGGCTTGCGCCTGCCGCCCCGCGCGGTAATCACCAAGGCGTCAACGCAGGAGCGCCGATGACGATCAGGATGAGGGCGACCATTCAGGACGTGGCCCGTGAGGCCGGTGTGTCCGCCGCGACCGTCAGCCGTGTCATGTCGGCGCCGGGGATCGTCGCGCCCGCGACCCGCGCCGCCGTGCTGGACGCGATCGAGCGCACCGGCTACCGCGTCCACCATTCGGCGCGGAACCTGCGCCAGCAGCGCACCGGATCTATCGTGGCGCTGGTGCCAAATATCTCGAACCCGTTCTTTTCCAACATTCTTTCGGGGATCGCGGCGACCTTGGGCCCCGAGGGCTATAACCTGCTGATCGGCGATACGCGCAGTGGCCCGGGGGCGGGGCGCGACATGCTGCGCACGCTCGGGAACGGAGTGGTGGATGGCGTGATCCTGTTTGACGGAGAGGTGGAGCCGCCGGCGCGCCGCGCGGGTGGCCTGCCGACCGTGATGGCCTGCGAATGGCGGCCGGGGCCCGACCTGCCGTCGGTCCGGGTCGACAATGCCGGCGGCGCCCGGATGGCGGTCGAACATCTGGTTGCGCTGGGGCATCGACGGATCGGTCATCTTGCGGGCCCGCCGAAAAACGTGCTGACCGTCGAGCGCCTTGCCGGGTTCCGGGATGCAATGGCCGCAGCGCATCTCTCGCCGCGCCCCGACTGGATGCTGGCGGGGGACTTCACGCTTGAATCCGGTGCCGCCGCCGGCCGTCGCTGGCTCGCGCTCCCGGACCGGCCGACCGCGCTCTTCTGTGCCAGCGATGAAATGGCCTGTGGGTTCATCGGCGCGGTGCAGGCGGCGGGGATGGGCGTGCCGCGCGATGTCTCGGTGGTGGGCTTCGACAATATCGAGCTTGTGGCGCATCTGACGCCGCCACTGACCACCATCCGCCAGCAGCGCAACCAGATCGGGATCGAGGCAGCGCGGCTGATCCTTGCGGAGCTGCTTGCGGAACCGTCGGACCGCCCGCCGCCCCGTCAGGTGCTGCTGCCGGTCGAACTGATCCTGCGGGCCAGCACGGCGCCGCCCGCCATCGCACAGGTCTGCGCCTGATGCGGACCTGTGGGGGCGGGCGACGCGTGCGGCCGGTCAGTCCCTGCGGTAAAGGATCATCCCGCCATGGTGCAGGGTGTTGTCATCGACAAAGGTGCCGTCGGCGGTAAAGCCGGTGTCGTCCCAATAGTCGATGTGGTTACCCGTCACCTCATACCGACCCTGATAGGCGCTTTCGCGGGTTCCGCGCGCCTCGTCATAACGGCCGTTCGGCAAGAGGTTGTGGCGGACGCGGTTGTCCTCGGTCACCCACATTCCGACATAGGGGTGGGGTGCGGCGCCGTCTTGCGCCGGATGTGTGGAACCGCCGTGTTCCGCAGCACCGGGATGTGCGGCAAGCGCCGCGCCAAAGGCAAGTGCAATCGGTTTCCTCATGGTGTTCTCCTTTCTTCCTTGTTGAAGGACCCTGGTCAGTAAGGTGACCTGGTGGGACGGACCGTTATTTCGGTCGTGTTCACCGTCTCCGGCGCCTCGATCACATGGCGGATCGCGCGGCCAATATCGGCGGGTTGCAGGGCGATGCTGCGATAATCGTCCATGAACGCGAGCGTTTCGTCATGCGTGATGGTCGAGGCGAGCTCGCTTTCAACGACGCCGGGATTGACGCAGGTCACGCGGATCGTTCTCGATTCCTGCCGCAAGCCGTCCGAGATTGCCCGGACCGCGAACTTGGTCGCGCAGTAGACGGCCGCAGTCGGCACGACCTGCAGGGCCCCGACCGAGGCGACGTTGATGATGTGGCCGCTTCCCTGCTTTTCCATCACCGGCAGCACCGCCCCGATCCCCCAGAGCACGCCTTTGATGTTCACATCCACCATCTGCCCCCACTCATCCTGCTTTCCGGCCGAAAGGGGCGAGAGCGGCATGATACCGGCATTGTTCACCAGCACGTCGATGCGACCCCAAAGGTCAAGCGCCGCCTGCGCAAAGCCTGCCATCTGGTCGCGGTCGGTCACATCGAGTTGCCGGACCTCGGCCGTGCCGCCCGCCGCGCGGATCTCGCGCGCGATGGTTTCCAGCCGGTCCGTGCGGCGCGCACCAAGCAAGAGCTTCGCGCCGGCTTCGCCCAGCGTGCGGGCGATCCCCTCGCCGATGCCGCTGGAGGCGCCCGTGATCAGAATAACCTTTTCCATAACGGTTCTCCTCTGTTTCCGTGTGGGAAACAGATGGCAGGGCAAGCTGTATCGCAGTAGCCCCGGTATGCTGAACAGGCTGTCCAGCGGTGCTGGACAATCGGGTGTCCGAGATTGAGGGGTACTGATGGCAGATGGGGTGGGATTCGAACCCACGGTAGGCTCTCACCTACGCCGGTTTTCAAGACCGGTGCCTTAAACCACTCGGCCACCCATCCGCACGGCCCGGGCGTGCCGGGCCAGCGCGGGATAGCGGGGCGCGGATGATTCTGAAAGCCTTGCCGCCACGGTTTTGTGACAGGCGGGGGAAATCGGCCGCCGATCCAAGCCTTTCCTCGACGCGGCAGAGCGGCTATGCTCACCCTGCCGTTGCGCTGGTGGCGGCGCCGACGCGAAAGGGCCGCGTGCCAAAGGCGACGGCAGACGGAAACACGGATAAAGAACGACCGGACAGATGATCAGCCCCATTCTTCGCCTGTGCGCCGTCATGGTCGCAGCCCTTGTTGGCATGGCGCCCGCCTCGGCCTTCGAGACGCGCGCGACGGCCGCCTATGTGATCGACTATGCGACCGGAACGGTCCTGCTGGAAAAGAACGCCGACCAGCCCCTGCCCCCGGCGTCGATGTCCAAGCTTATGACGCTGAACATGCTGTTCGAGGCGATCGATGACGGGCGGGTGACGATGGACACGCCCTTCAGCGTGTCGTCCCGGGCGCGGGCGATGGGCGGTTCGACCATGTTCCTCAACGAAATGGACCGCCCGACGGTGCGGGAACTGATTTTGGGGATCGTCGTCAATTCCGGCAATGACGCCTGCGTCGTCGTGGCCGAGGGGCTGGCGGGCAGCGAAGAGGCCTTTGCCCGCCTGATGACCGAACGCGCGCAGGCGCTGGGAATGGTGAACACCTCGCTGCGCAACGCCTCGGGCTGGCCGGCGGACGGGCATGTGATGTCGATGCGCGACCTCGCGCTGCTGACCATGCACATGATCAACGATTTCCCTGAACTTTACGCGTTTTTCAACGAGCGTGAATACGACTACAAGGAACGCTCGCCCGCGAACCGGTTCAACCGCAACCCGCTGTTCCGCGTGTTTCCGGAATCGAACACCAGCCCCGATGCGATCCATGCGGACGGGCTCAAGACCGGGCACACGATGGAGGCCGGCTATGGCCTCGTCGGATCGGCGGTGCAGGGCGACCGGCGGGTGATCTTCGTCATCACCGGGCTGCAAAGCGAACAGGAACGCTCCGAAGAGGCCGAGCGCATCGTCAACTGGGCGTTCCGACAGTTCGTCCAGCGCACCGTCGCCCGGCAGGGCGAACGCATCGCCGAGGCCGACGTCTGGCTGGGCGAGGAAACGCGCGTCGGCCTCACGGTCGAGAGCGACCGCAGCGTCCTTGTGCCCGCCATGGTACAGCAAGAGGGGCTGGAAGCGCGCGTCGTCTATCACGGGCCCGTTCAGGCGCCGATCGCCGCCGGGCAGAAGGTCGCGGATCTGGTGGTATCGCACCCGGAGATGAACGAGTTGCGCATCCCGCTGGTGGCGGAAACCGCGGTGGAACGCGGCGGTTTCGTGGCGCGGTTGCGTACGGCTGCGACGGTGCTGTTCCATCGGGCTGCGGGTGGGGCGCTCAACGGATTGACCGGCAGCTGATGCCCGCGCCCGGACGCTTCATCACATTCGAGGGGATCGACGGTTCCGGAAAATCGACGCAGGCCCATGCGCTGTCCGAGGCGCTGCGCGCCGAGGGGCGCGACGTGCTGCTGACCCGTGAACCCGGCGGGTCCGAGGGGGCGGAGGAGATCCGCCGCCTGCTGGTGCAGGGCGATGCGGCCCGCTGGTCGGCGGAAACCGAGATACTTCTCTTTACCGCCGCGCGGCGCGATCATCTGGAAAAGACCATTGAACCCGCGCTGATCGCCGGGCGGACGGTGATATCCGACCGCTTTGCCGACAGCACGCGCATCTATCAGGGCGCGGCCCGGGCGGATCTGCGCGGCGTCGTCGATCAGTTGCACGACACGATGATCGGCACCGAACCGCATCTGACGCTGATCATCGATGTCGAACCGGCGGTAGCGCTGGCGCGCGGGCTAGCAAGAAACTCGGGCGAGGACCGGTTCGAGGATCTGGGTCTTGCCTTCCAGACGCGGCTCGCGACAGGGTTCCGCGCGCTGGCACGGGAATATCCCGACCGCTGCCACCTGATCGACGGCAACCGCAGCGTCCACGCAATTCAGGCGGAAATCCGGACGCTCGTCCGCGGGGCGCTGGCATGAGCGGGGCGGATGCCCCCCTGCCCGAACCCGACCGGATCGAAGGCGCCCCCCATCCGCGTGAAACGACCGCCCTTCTGGGCCAGGATGCCGCCGAGGCGCGGTTCCTTGATGCGCTGCGGCAGGGCCGGCTGCACCACGGCTGGCTGCTGACGGGTCCGCGCGGGGTGGGCAAGGCGACGCTCGCCTGGCGGATCGCGCGCGCCCTGCTGGCCGGTTCGTCGGGTGAGAGCCTCGACGTGCCGCCGGACCATCCGGTCGCGCGGCGCCTGCTGGCACAGTCCGAACCGGGGCTCTTCCTGCTCCGCCGGGCCTGGGACGCGGATAAAAAGCGGCTGAAGACCGTCATCACGGTGGATGAGGTGCGCCGGCTCAAGGGGTTCTTCAACCTTTCGGCGACCGAGGGCGGGCGCCGGGTCGTCATCGTGGATACCGCGGACGAGATGAACGTCAACGCCGCCAATGCCCTTCTCAAGGCGCTGGAGGAACCGCCCGCAGGCGTCACCATGTTGCTGGTCAGCCATCAGCCCTCGCGCCTCTTGCCGACGATCCGGTCGCGGTGCCGGGAACTGCGGCTGACGCGGTTGCACCCGCCCGAGATGGCGGCGGCGCTTGGGGCGGCCGGTGCGGAAACGGACGACATGGCCGCGCTCGCCGAGCTTGCCGACGGGTCGGTGGGCGAGGCGATCCGCCTGACGCAGCTTGACGGGCTTGCCACTTACCGCGCCCTGATCGCGCTTTTCGCGACGCTGCCGCGGCTGGACCGGCCACGGGCACTTCGGCTGGCCGAAACTGCCGCAGGCAGGGGCGCCGAACCGCAACTCGACCTGATGCTGACGCTGTTTGACCTGTTCCTGTCGCGTCTGGCCCGAACCGGCGTCATGGGCCCGCCCCGGACCGAGGCCGCCCCGGGCGAGGCAACCCTTCTGGCGCGTCTGGCGCC
The DNA here is from genome assembly GCF_042681825.1 of Halodurantibacterium flavum. Classification (NCBI taxonomy): domain Bacteria; kingdom Pseudomonadati; phylum Pseudomonadota; class Alphaproteobacteria; order Rhodobacterales; family Paracoccaceae; genus Halodurantibacterium; species Halodurantibacterium flavum. The sequence goes on along the minus strand of NZ_JBHUGH010000006.1, from coordinate 167,419 downwards.
CGATCCTGCGGCGGGACGCGTCTGGGCGGACCTGCATCAGGCGCTCGGGGCACGGGCGCGGCATGGCAGATCGGTGAACCTTGACCCTGCCGCGCTTCTGCTGGATATGGTCCTGAAAGTGGATGAAACGGCGGCCCGCGTGACCGCCCCTGCGCAGGTCGGGGCCTGACCCGCTGCGCCAGACCAAAGGGCCGCGGATGACGTCAAGCAGAGCCGAAATCGTCGACAGTCACTGCCATCTCGATTTCCCCGAACTGATCGCCGACCTGCCAGAGATTCTCGCCCGTGCCAACACGGCGGGCGTCACGCGGATGGTAACGATCTGCACCAGCCTGCCGCGCGAACCGGAGGTCCGCGCCATCGCCGAGGCGCATGACCCGGTGTTCTACGCCGCAGGCACGCATCCGATGCGCGCGGCCGAAGACCCGCTTGCGCGCGTCGAGGATCTGGTCGCCCTGACCCACCACCCCAAGATGGTCGGCATTGGCGAGACGGGGCTCGACTACCATTACACGGCGGAGTCGAAGGCCATTCAGCAAGAGAGCCTGCGCATCCATATCGAGGCCGCGCGCCGGACCGGCCTGCCGCTGATCATCCATGCCCGCGACGCCGACGACGACATGGCGCGCATCCTGTCCGAGGAACATGCGGCGGGCGCCTATTCCTGCGTGATGCACTGCTTTTCCTCGGGTGCGGCGCTGGCCGAGACTGCCCTTTCGCTGGGCTTTTACCTGTCGATGTCGGGGATCGCGGCCTTTCCCCGCTCATCCGACCTGCGCGCGATCTTTGCCTCGGCGCCGCTCGACCGTATCCTTCTGGAGACCGACGCCCCCTATCTGGCGCCGCCGCCGCATCGGGGCAAACGGAACGAGCCGGCCTACACCGCCTTTACCGCCCGCACCGGCGCAGAGGTATTCGGTATCGACTATGACGCCTTTGCCCGCGCGACCTCGGCGAATTTCGACCGGCTTTTTGCCAAGGCCGCAGCCTGGCGGCCGGAATGACCGCGCGGCTCTCTGTCACCATCCTGGGCTGCGGATCGTCGGGCGGGGTGCCCCGGCTTGGCGGCCATTGGGGCGATTGCGATCCGAACGATCCGCGCAACCACCGCCGGCGCTGCTCGATCCTTGTGACGCGAGAGGAGAATGGCGCCGCGACCCGCGTGCTGATCGACACCTCGCCCGACATGCGGGCGCAACTGCTCGATGCGGGGGTCGGCGAACTTGACGGCGTGGTCTATACCCACGCCCATGCCGATCATGTCCACGGCATCGACGACCTGCGCCAGATCGTTTTCAACATGGAACGGCGGCTTGCGGTCTGGGCGGACGGGCGCACGCAGGATTCGCTCTTGTCGCGGTTCGGCTATGCCTTTGTGCAGCCGGCCCATTCGCCCTACCCGCCCATTCTGGACCTCAACACGATCGACGGCCCCTTTGCCGTGTCAGGCGCGGGGGGCGAAATCACCTTCCAGCCCTTCGAGGCCGGGCACGGATCGGTTCAGGCGCTGGGGTTCCGGATCGGGCCGGTCGCCTATCTGCCCGATGCCGTCACCATCCCCGAGGCGAGCTGGCCCCTGCTGAACGGCCTGGACTGCTGGATCGTCGATGCGCTGCGCCGCAAACCGCACCCGACCCACGCGCATCTGGACCTTACGCTGGACTGGATCGCCCGGGCGCGCCCCCGGAGGGCGGTGCTGACCAACATGCATATCGACCTCGACTACGCCACCGTGGCCGCCGAGACGCCCGATCACGTCTCGCCCGCCCATGACGGACTGACGCTGAGCTTCGATCTCTGACATGCAGGCGCTGATCCAGATCATCCTGCCTGTCTTTCTGGTCATCGGTTTCGGTTACGTCGCGGTCTGGCGCAAGCTTTTCAGCGATGCGGCGGTGGACGGGCTGGTCCGCTTTACCCAGAACTTCGCGATCCCCTGCCTGCTGTTTACCGGCATCTCGCAACTCGACCTCAGCCAGAATTTCGACTGGAAGCTGCTGACGAGCTTTTATTCCGGCGCGCTGATCGGGTTCATCACGGGGCTTTTGGGGGCGCGGTTCTTCTTTGGCCGCAGCTGGGAGGATGCCGTCGCCATCGGGTTTTGCGGGCTCTTTTCCAACTCGCTCCTCCTCGGCATCCCGATTGCCGAACGTGCCTACGGGACCGATGCGCTTGCGGTGAACTTTGCCATCATCGCGGTTCATTCACCCTTTTGCTATGCGATCGGCATCACTGCGATGGAGATCGCGCGTAACCGCGGCGGGTCCGTCCGCGGCCTGGTGCCCCGGGTGTTGCGGGCGATGTTCTCGAATGCGCTGGTGATCGCGATCGCCCTTGGCTTTGTCGTCAACCTTGGCGGCATCCCGCTGCCCGGCGTGATGTGGGACGCGCTGGGGCTGATGACGCAGGCGGCGCTGCCGGCCGCGCTCTTTGGACTGGGCGGCGTGCTTTATCGCTACCGACCCGAAGGCGACCTGCGCGCGATCCTCTTCATCGTCTCGGTCTCGCTGATCCTGCATCCGACGATCGTCTGGCTGATGGGCAACTGGCTGGGCCTTGACCGGGGGGCGTTGCGGGCGGCGGTGCTGACAGCGGCCATGGCACCCGGGGTCAACGCCTATGTCTTTGCCAACATGTATGGGGCCGCCCGGCGCGTCGCAGCTTCGGCCGTGCTTTTGGGGACGGCGGGGACGATCCTGACCGCCTGGGGCTGGATCGCCATTCTGGGCTGAGCAGTAACGCGGGCCTCAGGCCGGCGTTACCCCGCGCAGCCGCTCGGACCGGCGGCGCAGCAACTCGACCGTCGCCAGAAGCGCGACCGAGATCACCACAAGGATCGTCGCCACCGCAAGGATCGACGGGCTGATCTGTTCGCGGATCCCGTTCCACATCTGGCGCGGAATCGTCTGCTGGTCATGGGCGGCGACGAACAGCACCACGATAACCTCGTCGAACGAGGTAACGAAGGCAAAGAGCGCGCCGGAAACCACCCCCGGCGTGATCAGCGGAAGCTGGACCTTGAAGAAGGCGCGCACCGGCCCTGCCCCAAGGCTCGCAGCCGCCCGCAACAGCGAATGGTCGAACCCCATCAGCGTCGCGGTCACGGTGATGATGACAAAGGGGATGCCCAGGGTCGCATGGGCCAGGATGATGCCCGCATAGGTCCCCGCAAGCCCGGTGGCCGAGTAGAAAAAGAAGAGCCCCGTCGCCGTGATGATAATCGGCACGATCATCGGCGAAATGAGGATCGCCATGATCGGCTTGCGCCAGGGCATTTCAGGCCGCGCCAGCCCCAGCGCGGCAACCGTTCCCAGCACCGTCGCCAGCAGCGTCGAGAAGAAGCCGATGATCAGGGAGTTCTTGGCCGCGTTCACCCAGGTCGCGTTGCGCCAGACATCCGCCCACCAGGCTGCGTCGCGCGGCGCATTCGGGTTCTGCATCCCGAAGGTCAGCAGCCGGTCATACCATCGCAGCGAATACCCCTCGGGGTCGAGCGCGAGCATCCGCGCCGTAAAGGTGAAATAGGGCTCCACGTTGAAGGAAAGCGGGATGATCACAAGGATCGGCGCGATCAGGAACAGGAAGATCAGCGCGCAGAGGATGCGATAGGTCCAGTGCCAGATGCGTTCGAGCGGCGATGCGTAGATGGGCAGGGCCATGGCTTATCCCAGTTTCATGTTGTCGATGCCGACCAGCCGGTCGTAAAGCCAGTAAAGCAGCAGGACCGCGCCCAGCAGGATCGCGGCCAGCGCCGCCGCCAGCGACCAGTTGAGCGAGTTCTGCATGTGGAACGCGATCTGGTTGGAGATGAGCTGCCCCGTGGCACCCCCGACCAGCGCCGGCGTGATGTAATAGCCGATGGCGAGGATGAAGACGAGGATACAGCCCGCCCCGATCCCCGGCACCGTCTGCGGCAGGTAGATGCGGCGGAAGGTCGTCCAGCTGGTCGCCCCAAGCGACTGCGCCGCGCGGGCATAGCTGGGCGGGATGGTCTTCATCACCGAGTAAAGCGGCAGGATCATGAACGGCAGCAACACATGCGTCATCGCGATGATCGTGCCCGCCTGGTTGTACATGAGCGAAAGCCGTCCCGAATCCGATATGATCCCCAGCGCCACAAGGACGTTGTTGACCACCCCCTGCCCCTGCAACAGCACGATCCAGCTTGTCGTGCGCACCAGAAGCGAGGTCCAGAACGGCAGCAGGACAAGGATCATCAGAAGATTCGAGGTGCGCAGCGGCAAGCTCGCCAGAAGATGCGCGACCGGAAATCCGAGCATCAGGCAAAGGACCGTGATCGCCGCCGACAGGATGAAGGTCCGGACGAAAAGCTGTACATAGACCCGGCTCTGCGGATCGACCTGCACGATATTGCCGTCGAGATCGCGCTTGCGGTCGACCGAAGCGAGGTAGAAATTCGCGGTATAGGCATCCGAGGCCCCGCGCATCGCGGCCCAGATATCCTCTCGGCCCCAGGCCGCGTTCAGGTCGAGCAGCGCCTCGCGATAAGGGGGTTCGAGGTCCGCGGCGTTCCGCGCCGATGAGGTAAAGAGCGACCGTGTCCCCGGCACCTCATAGTTGATACGGGTGCCGGCAGAGCCCACGGTCCGGTTCGCCGCCGCATTGGCAAGATCGCTCGCGAGGGCGGCAAAGGCGGCCTCATCCGGGTCGGTGCCGGGCGGGTTTTCGTCGAACCATTGCACAAGTGCAGGCATGTTCGCGGCGAATTGCGTGTTGTGAACCGACCGAAACAGCATCTGCCCGATCGGCAGCAGGAAGGTCACGACGATGAACAGCACCAGCGGCAGCACCAGCGCCGCCGCCCGCATCTTTCTGCGCCGTGCTGAGCGCGCGAGCGCGAGCTTCAGCGGCGTTCCGTCGGCGGTCGTCAGGCCCGACCCGCGCCGGCCAGGGCCGGATCGCGCGGCGGGATCGGCGGGGGTGGGCATCGTCGCATCGGCCATGGTCGGGTCCAGTTCCATGCGCCGCTGGTCCGGCGCGGTCGTGATTTCCCGGGCACGGCGTTTACCACCCGCCCGGGTCATTGCTTCAGGTCCCCCGGCGCAAACGCGCAAGGGGGGCTGCGATCAGTTGGCCAGAAGCCATGCGTTGAACCGCTCGTTCAGTTCGGTGTCGCGGTCCACCCAGAACTCATAGGACGAGGCAAGCGCGTTCGTCATATTTTCCGGCGAGGTGGGCAGGTTCGGCGCCATCTCGGTCTCGCCATCGACCTGGAACACACCCACCAGCGGCGCCGAGGACTGGCGCGTCGGGCCATAGCTGATCCATTCGGCGGCACGGGCCAGCGGCTCGGTGCTGGTGGCGAAGGCCACGAATTGCAGCGCCTCTTCCATGTTCGGGGCACCGGTGGGGATCACGAGGCCTTCGGGCTCATAGACCTGACCGTCCCAGACGATCTCGAACGGGCGGCCTTCGCCCACGGCGGCGTTGAAGATACGTCCGTTCCACGCGATGGACATCACCACCTCGCCGTCCGCGAGCAGCTGCGGCGGCTGCGCCCCGGCCGACCACCAGACGATATCCGACTTGATGCTGTCGAGCTTGGCAAAGGCGCGCTCCAACCCTTCGTCGGTCGCAAGCAGGTCATAGACCTCGGCGGCCGGAACGCCATCGGCCATCAGCGCCATTTCCAGCGTGGCCTTGGGGTTGCGGCGCACGCCGCGCTTGCCCGGGAAGGCCTCGGTATCAAAGAAATCCGCGATGGTGGTCGGCGGATTGTCCGGGAACTGCGACGCGTCATAGGCGAAGATCGTCGAGAAGACATCCGTGCCGACCATGCATTCGGTCAGGGTGCCAGGCAGGAAATCCTCCTCGGCGGGGGTGCCGTCGGGCGCGGGTTCCAGCAACGAGATGTCGATCACCTCCAGCAGGCCCTCGTCGCAGAGCCGCACCGCGTCGGCATATTCGACTACCGCCACATCGACGGTGACGTTGCCGGCCTCGACCTGGGCCTTGATCGGGGTGGCCGGGTTATCCGCATCGACCGAGTTTACCCGGATGCCCGTCGCCTCGGTGAAGGGCTTGTGATAGGCCTCGACCTGGCTGCGGGTATAGTCGCCGCCCCAGCCGAGCACCGTCACCTCTTGCGCCGCGGCGGCGCCGCCCGCGATGATCGCTGTCGTTGCCAGCAATGCTCTGATCTTCATGGTCTTCTCCTGTTGGACTTGGTCTTGTTACCCGGCTGCCGCCTTGATGCGGCGCTGTTCTGTCTGCCGCATCAACCAGCGGCACCCTCGCATCCGCCACACCTGACGGCGCGGCCACCTTGTCTGTGCCGCGGGCCTATGCCGCATCGAGGGCACGGCAATCCTCGGCCAGCCAGCCGATGTTGAGCGTCTGCCCCGGCGAAAGCTTCGCCTGACCCACGCTGTTGCGGCATTTGATCACGAAATTGTCGTTGCCCGCGACCCGCAGGCGCGTGCGGAACATGTCACCCATATAGACGAATTCCAGCACCTCGGCCTGGATGGTATGCGCGCCGGGCGGCAGGCGCGCGGGCTGGAACTCGACCCGCTCGGGCCGGATCGAGATCACGGTACGTTCGCCCGGACGGCTGACATTGACCGGGGCGGCGTCGATCACCTCACCATTGGCCAGCCGGACGGTGCAGCGGGCCCCGTCGAGCGTTTCGACCACGCCTTCCAGCCGGTTGTTCTCGCCGATGAACTGCGCAACGAAGGAATTTTCGGGCCGTTCATAAAGCGTCTCGGGCGGGGCAAGTTGCTGGATGCGCCCGTCATTGAAAACCGCGATCCGGTCGGACATGGTCAGCGCCTCGCCCTGATCATGGGTCACATAGACGACCGTGACGCCCAGACGTTCGTGCAGATGCTTGATCTCGAACTGCATATGTTCGCGCAACTGCTTGTCGAGCGCGCCGAGCGGTTCGTCCATAAGCACCAGCTCGGGCTCGAAGACCAGCGCACGGGCCAGTGCGATACGCTGCTGCTGCCCGCCCGAAAGCTGCGCCGGACGGCGATTGGCAAAGGCGCCCATCTGAACCATGTCGAGCGCGCGCAGGATCTTTGCCTCGCGCTCGGACTTGCCAATCCCGCGCACCTCCAGCGGAAAGGCGAGGTTTTCCCCCACCGTCATGTGCGGAAAAAGCGCGTAGTTCTGAAACACCATCCCGATGCCGCGCTTGTGCGGCGGGATGTGGTTGATCGGCCGGCCGCCAAGCCGAATATCCCCATGGGTCGCGGTCTCGAATCCCGCAAGCATCATCAGGCAGGTCGTCTTGCCCGACCCCGACGGCCCCAGCATCGTCAGGAACTCGCCCTTGCCGATGCTCAGGTTCAGGTCTTTGACGACAAGCGTTTCGCCATCATAGCTTTTCTGCACATGATCAAACACGACGAACCCATCGCCCCGGTCGATCTGCGCCTCGATCTGCGCTGCGTCCTGCGCCACGTCGGTCTCCCCTTCTCGGTCGCGGTTATGGCCCGCGTTGGACTGACTAAAGCGAATGCCTGAAGATGTTGCAACTCACTTGTCTGATTTTGAGGCATCCGACTGTTCGGCCCCGGGCCGCGATCAAATTTTGCCCGAATTGGCGCTTCTTGCGGCAGAAATTGCCCGGGTGGCTTGCCCGGGGCCCAACCAGCCGCCCAAGCGTTCAACCGAAGGGCGAAACCGGCTCGGAATCACAAGCGCGACTGAGGCAGGGCGCGCAGCGTCAGCATACCGATAACTCGGCGAGAGGCCCGGTTCGCCCTACCGGAAGGCACCGGTAAAACACAGTGCGCCTGGTGACACTTCGCAGCAATATCTTCTTCTTTGAGTTGTGAATAGCATGATGTAGTGGAGATCGGGATTCGAGGGTCTGGGATGGCCAGGTGCCCCAGTCTCCCGGATCCTTGGCATCACATCAGGAGACAGCATGCAGCATGTGACGTTCCCGGATGTTACCGCCACGGTTTTGGCGGTCGCACCAGATTACCAGATCACAGCGCATCTGCATCGCGAGCCGACGAAAAAGGTCATAATTACGTTCAGCGCTATTAACGTCGGGAAATCGCAATTAGGTTTCGGCACCGAGTTTGCTTTAAAATCCGGCCACGATACTGTTTTCGTCGCACAGTCGAGGAAATCTCAGTATCAGGGTCTGAGCCTGGAGCAGTTCGCTGAGGCCGTGTCACCTGTGTTGGGCAACCGTGAGATTTTTACATACGGTTCGAGCTTGGGCGGGTACTGCGCGGTCTACTACGGCGGCATTATTAACGCTCGGATAATAGCCTCCGCGCCGCTGAACTCTGCTCATCCTTCGATCAAAGCCCGGAATTTTCGCGGCTTCAAGTTCAACCACATTGATATTATCGACGCACCCAAGTCGAGCTACTCACCGATCATACTGTTCGATCCGCATCGTCAGGTGGATAAGATGTTCATCGACCGGTGCATCCGGCCCGCCTATCCGGATGGCCAGTATTGCGAGTTTCCGTTTGCCGGGCACACGGTTCTGGAAACGATGCGAAATTGCGGAGTCCTCAAGGAATTCATATCCTCCATCCTCGAGACCGGCGTGGCGCCTGAGATAAAACTGCAGAGCGAGGGGAATTTCGTCTGGCACGCGGAGCGAGGCCAATATTTTCTTGCGCAGGGGCGATCGGAGGAAGCCGAGCAGGAACTTCGCAAGTCGCTGAGCATCGGTGTTTCGAGAATTGCTCTCGGCGGCCTGTTCAGGATCCTTTTAACTGACAAGCGGAAGGCAGAGATTTTGACCGTGCTTGTTGATGTTCTAAACAGGACGGAAAAGGGCGAGCGCGCTGGATTGTTCAAACCTCGGCTCAAGGATGAACTGAAGAGGGCTGGCGTAGACTGGGACCTTCTATCGTCCTGACATAATGGAAGGGACGACCCACATTTCTTAAGCCGGAGCGGCGGAACGCCAGAGTGGCCCAGGGATCTTGCAGGACAAGCGCCCGGGCGGACAGGCTTTTCGATAGCTTGGAGAGCCGCGCGACCTCGGCGCTACCGGAGGCGCCCCGTTCACGACTCTTTGCGTCACCCGTCATGGAAAAGAAGAGGGTGCCGGCGCGGGCGGTTCCATGGCCACCTGGTCGTCGCATAAGGACGGCGGCAGGTGTGGACGGTATCGTCCTGCGTAATGTCGCGGAAAGAAGCCGAGGCAGAGGTAAACGCAGCCACTACTCGCCGCGGCACCTGTCACGGCAGGCCGAGGCCATGACCGCTGAGATATGCTGAAGGTTCAGCGAACCGCGGCGCGATCAGCCATTTTCGACAATTTCCATTTAAACATGGTGGGTCGTGACGGACTCGAACCGCCGACATTCTCGGTGTAAACGAGACGCTCTACCAACTGAGCTAACGACCCGATGGGCGCTCTTTAGCGCGGGCCGAGGGGCCATTGCAAGGCCCCCCGGCGTTACAGGATCATCACAGGATCACTCGGCGCCGTTCAGTGAAAAGACGACCGTGGCGTTCACGGCAATCGTCACCTCGCCGGCCGCGACAGGCACGTCGCCCGCCGACATTGCGGATTCCATGCGGTAGAAGGGACGCGGCGGATCATAGGCCTCGGGCTCATAGATCGCGACCAGATCGCCGAGGCTCAGGCCCGCGGCCTCAGCATAGATTTCCGCCTTGCGGCGCGCGTCAACGATCGCGTTGCGGCGTGCCTCATCCTCCAGCGGCTGGGGGTCGGCGATGCCGAAGGACAGCCCGCCAAGCGTATTGGCGCCGCTCTCGATCACCTCATCCAGAAGCCCGCCAAGGCTTTCGAGATCGCGCACGCGGACAGTCACGTTGTTCTGCGCGATATAGCCGGTGATGCGCTGCTCTTCGCCATCCGAATAGTTCCAGCGTGGCGTCAGCACCAGACCCGAGGTCTGCATGTCGCGCGCCTCGATGCCTGCGGCTTCCAGCTGCGAGAGAACTGCGGCAACCTGGGTCGAGACATCGGCCATGGCGACGGCTGCCTCTGCATCCTCGGCGGTGACGCCTAGTGTGATCGTCGCCATGTCCGGCGCCGCATCCACCCGGCCCTGCCCGCTGACACGGATCTGGCCCTGCTGAAGCGCGGAGGCCGTCACATCCTGCGCCCACGCGCCCTGCGGCTGGACCGCAAGCGCCCCGAGTCCAAGCGCCACACCGAGGGCAAATGCTGAAAATCCGGGACGAACGGGACGCACCGTCCCCTTGAAGCTTGTCCCATTGAAAACAGTCATCGCACATCCTTTTCGTTCGTCGTGCTTCCTGCCATCAGACTTGCCCATATTTCGAGACGCTGCCAAGCCACTGAAACAAAAGCGCACAAGAACGTGCACCTGCACGCTGTCTCCTCGATGGCAAAGCCTGCCGGGCCGAAAGCCGCGCCCGGGCGATAGCGCGGGTTTTCATGTGCCCTCTCCTGCGGTAGGCTCGGAAAAACCAGTGCGGTCGGGGCCCAGACGCTCTGCCGCCCCTTCCGACCGAGCAGTGCATGAAACCCGATTTCGCCCTCTCCCTCTCGCCTGATGGCCTGAGCCTTCTGCAGCGAAGCCCACGCGGCTGGTTGCTGGTGGGCGAGGTGCCGCTGGACCACCCGCGCCTGCCGCAACGCCTACGCCGGTTGCGCCGGATCGCCATCGCGCTGGCAGGCCGTAAATTCACGACCAAGCTTGTGCTGCCCGGCGATCTGCTGCGCTTTGCGACGCTGCCGATCAGCGATCCCGCCGAAATCGCGAACCATATAGACGGGCTCACCCCCTATCCGCCCGAGGATCTGGTCTGGGACTGGGTTCGGACGGATGACGGACTGCGCGTGGCGTTGGTGGCGCGGGAATCTCTCGCGGAGGCAGAGGCTTTTGCCGCCGAACACGGACTTGCCCCGGCGGGCTGGGTCGCCCTGCCCGAAACCGACGGCCCATTTGAGAACGAACCGTTCTTCGGCCTGAGCGATGCCGGACGATCCGCCGGGCTGGCCGAGGATGTCCTGCGCGGGGACGAGCCGGCGCATATCGTCGGACGCGCCACCCTGCCCGAGGAATTCGCCCGGCAGGAAGCCCAAGCGGCCGCCAAGCGCGCCGGAAAGGCGCCCCGAGCCGCCGCCAGGGATCAACGGCACCAACCCGACACGGCAGCAAAAGCCCCGCAGGAGGTCGCGCCAGCAGGATCAGGCGGGCCGGCCGAAAAGGCAGGAACAGCCGCCCGCGAAAATCCGGTGACGACCGAGCCCGAAGCAGGCCCTCCGTCGGCGGAGAGACCGCAAAGCGATCCGCCCGCATCCCCAGACAGAGCCGCGGCGCGGCCCTTGGGCCCGGCTGACGCAGAGCCGGAAGCGGGGACAAAGCCCGGGACAGTCACCGAGGCAGAGGCCCGGCCCGCGCACAGTTCACCTGCCCCCGGCCCCGCGGCGGACGCGCCAGACGAACATGACGGCGCGACCATTGCCGGCGTTGCGGCCGAAGCGGCGCCGCAACCCGCCCCCGCCCCGCAACCGGCCCCGTCAGCGGCAGATGCGCCCTCAGTCGCATCCACCGAGCCACATCCTAGTTCCACGACCTCCGCGCCCGCTGCCAGGGACGATGCCGCCGCACCTTCGACCGGTTCTGCCGCGCCGCGTCCGGGCAGCTCCCGGGCAGGCATCCTCCCGGAGGATGAGCGTCAGCGCGTCGCCGCCGCGGTGCGCAGCGCTTCCCAGAAAACGACCCCGACGCGGACCGGACATGCGGAGACGCGGCAAGACAGTCCTGTGGTGGCCGCGCCAGGCACAATCCCTCTTTCGCCCAGCCCCAGCCTTGCGCGCAATCTTTCCGCCACGCGGCACGCAGAGAATGATGGTCTTCGACCCGAGGGGGTCACGACACCCCGGATAGCTATGCCGGATGCATTCGCGGATGTGCCCCGGTTCGAACCGGGCGAAACATCGCCCTCTGCGGCGGATGAGTCCTCGGGCAATGGCATCGAAATAGAGGCAATCCCGGATGCCGCGCCAAAAACCGGCCCCAGGATTCTGCGCACCGATACCGCACGACCGCCGCTTGTGGCGCAGCGCCCGGGCCCACACAGGCTGGACGGCACAGAAGGCGACCCGACGACGATCCCGGCGAGGGGCCAGGGGGCAGCCCTCGAGACCGGCCCCGAAACTGGCTCACGCGCATCGCGCACCGTACGGGACCCCTTTGCCGTGCAGGCGGCCCGCGATGCAGCCTCGTTGCGGGGCAATGCAGAACAGTCCGGGACAGACTTCGGGGTCTACGGCCGTCTTGGCAACAGCGGGCGCCGCGCGTCGCTTGGCCTTTTGGCGGTCGGGGCAGTGGTGCTTGTCCTGATCCTGCTCGTCTTCTGGTGGCTGACCGGATCGCGGCAAGACGCAAGGTTGCCGACAGACCCGGCAATCTCCGTTGTCGAGGGCGCATCAGAGACCGCCCTGGAAAACACGGATGCCGGATCGCAGGCCGTAGCTTCGGCCCCGACTGCGCCGCCCTTGGACCAGGATCCGAACGACGCTGACCTGAATATGACAGGCGCAATCGCCGATGAGGCCGCGCCTTATGCCAGCAGTCAGGAGCCGGACGCGCCCGATGTCGCAGATCAGACCCGGACCGCGGCCATGGTCGCCGACTTTCCGACCGACCAGCCGGAAAGCATGACAGCCGGCGCGCCGCCCCGCGGGCCTGTTCCGCCGGCACCGCAGCCTTTGCAGGCGCCCGCGCTGGCCGATGCGGCCCCGGCTGCGCCTGCTGTTCCCCCGAGCCCTGCCGAAGTTTCGGCCGCGCTGGCGGCGGGTGCCCGGCAGCACGCCGTCAACCTGATCGCAGCCGCCGGCGGTGCAACTGCGCTCGCCGAAGTTGAAACCCCGGTTGTCGCTGAGAGCATCGCAGATACCGCCGCCACAGAAACGCCCGCAGAAACGCCCCCAGAAACCACCACAGGCGAAGCGGAGAACGCTGGCGCGACGCTGTCGGCGGCAGCCCCGTCCCCCACGGCCGGCGAGGCGCCGGAAGAGGTAGCCACAACGCAGACGCAGGCCCTGTCCACCCCGGCCGAGCCGCTTGCCGAAGCCGCAGAGAGCACACCCGCCGCCGATCTTGAATTCACCCTGATCGATGGGCCGCCCCCCGTCATCCCGCCCGCCCGGCCCGAAAACCTGGTCCCGGAGGATGCGGCACTCGACCCCACAGCCGACCCCACGACCCAGGCCGGAACCGCCACTGCCGCCGTTACTGACGCCTCTCCGGTCCCGCTCCCCGCAATCCCCGGGATAGAGGATGCCGTAGCCAGCGCGGTTGCCGAGGCGGTCCGCGACGTGGCTGAGGTCACCGCGCCTGACGCACCCAGTGCTGCTGTTCTGGCCGCGTTCCGTCCCCGTCCCCGCCCGGCCATCGAAGGCGGAGCGCCGAGCCTCGTGACGCTGCCCGCTGCAGCGGATGCAAGCGCAGAGGCGGTCACCGGCCTTCCCGGGGATGAAGTTGTTGCCGGCGCTTTCAGTTTGTTGCCAAGGGCGCGACCTGCCGCATTCGCCGCTCTCGCGGCGCCCGATCTGGCAACCGATCCGACGCAGGCGGAAACGCCAGCCGCGCTCGACCCCGGTGCGACCGAGCTTGCCATCGCCGCCTCGCCCGTGCCGCTGATCCGCCCCGAGCGGCTGGCGGTGAGCAATGCGCCTCTGCCCCAGCCCCCCGCAGCACCGACGCCACAACCCCAGGCACAGCCCGAGCCGGCGCCGCAGGTGGCCGCAGCCCCTGTGCGCACGCCCGTCGACTCCGCCGCGGTCGAGGCTGCGCTGAACGCCGCCCTTGCCGCCCCCGCACCTGCGGCGGCCGCGCCCCTGCCGGAGGCCGATGACGAGCCGGAGATCACGACCGCAGCGCCCAGCCTGCCGACCTCTGCCTCGGTCGCGCAGCAGGCGACCGTCTCGCGGGCGATCAACCTGCGTCAGGACAACCTGATCGGCATTTACGGCACCGCTTCGAACCGGCGGGCGCTGGTGCGGACCTCACGCGGGCAGATGATGCAGCTTCGCGTCGGCGACCGCTATGACGGGGGGCAGGTCGCCGCGATAAACGAGCGCGAACTGCATTACATCAAGAACGGGCGCACCTTTGCCCTTGCGATGCCGCAGGGCTGACAGCCGGATTAACCTGGCCCGTCCGCCACGCCGGCCTCTGCAAAGGTCGCCATGCCGGAATGACAGGCGATCGCCGCCTTCAGCACACCAAGCGCGACGGCGGCCCCCGACCCCTCACCCAGACGCAGTCCGAGCGTCAGGACCGGCCGTTTTCCGAGCGCGCCAAGAAGCCGCGCATGGCCCGGCTCTTCGGACTGATGTCCCGCAATGGCGTGATCCAGCGCACCGGGCGCGATCCGTTCAAGCACCGCCGCCGCCGCCGTGCAGATGAACCCGTCGAGGATCACCGGAATCCGGTGACTGCGCGCGGCGGCAATCGCGCCTGCCATCGCGGCCAGCTCCCGCCCGCCCAGACGTCGCAGCGCCTCCAGCGGATCGAGAAGCTCACCCCGGTGTCGGGCCAGTCCCGCCGCCACCGCCGCCGCCTTGCGCGCCAAGCCCTCGTCATCGACGCCTGTGCCGCGCCCTACCCAGTCGCGGGGATTGCCGCCGAACATGGCCGCCGCCAGCGCCGCCGCCGATGTCGTGTTACCGATCCCCATCTCGCCGGCAATCACCAGATCAGCCGCCGGATCGACGGCGGCCCAGCCGAGCGACAGAGCCTCCAGAAGCTCGGCCTCGGTCATCGCGGGGCCTTCCGTGAAATCGCCGGTAGGGCGGTCGAGCGTGATCGGATGCACATCGATCCGCGCCCCGAAACACCGGGCGAGCTGGTTGATCGCCGCGCCGCCCGCGTTGAAATTCGCCACCATCTGCGCCGTGACCTCAGGCGGAAAAGCGGAAACGCCTTGGGCCGTCACGCCGTGATTGCCCGCGAAAATCAGAATCTGCGGCGCTTCGAGCTTCGGCCGCTCGCCCCGCCACCCGGCATACCAGATCGCCAGATCCTCCAGTTGCCCCAGCGATCCCGGCGGTTTCGTCAGCGATGCGTCCCGGCTGCGGGCGGCGTCCAGTGCGCCCGCGTCAACGGGCGGAAGCTGCCCCAGCGCAGCGCGGAACTCGGCCAGCGATTGAAACGGGGATCTGGTCATGGGGGCCTCTCGTTGATTTGCGCTGCCGCCTTGTTTAACCATCAGCGCAGCGGCGCAAAAGCAGAGAGGCGACAGAATGCGGATCAAAGCCGAAACGATGCAGCCGTCGGACGTGCTGGCGGCGTTGATGCTGCTGAGCCGGATACCGGTCTTCCGGAACCCGTCGGTCAACGCAGGACGCGGCGCCGGGGCCGCCTGGGCCTTTCCGCTGGCGGGATTCGTTCTCGGCTTCGGGGCGGCGCTGGCGGGGTGGCTCGCGCTTTGCCTCGGATGGCCGCCGGCGTTGGCGGCAGTGGTGATCCTTGGCGCGCAGGCCATGCTGACAGGCGCGATGCATGAGGACGGGCTGGCCGATTGCTGCGACGGGTTCTGGGGCGGCTGGACGCGCGCCGCGCGGCTGCGCATCATGAAGGACAGCCGGATCGGCACCTATGGCATGCTCGGACTGGGGCTGGTGACGCTGTTCCGCTGGGCCGCGCTGGTCACGATCCTCGAGACCGGGGCGATCTGGGCGCCCGTCATCGCGGCGGCGGTCGTGTCGCGCGTGCCGATGGTGGCGCTGATGGCCGGAATGCGGAACGCGCGCGGCGGCGGCCTTTCGCACAACGTCGGGCGCGCCGCCTCGGGGGCCGCCCTGATCGCGGCGCTGATCGGGCTTATCGCGCTGGTGCTGGCGGGCGGGCCGGTGATCGCGCCGCTCGCGCTGGTGGTGGCGGTCACGGTTGTGCTGGCGGTACTGGCGCAGGCCAAGATCGGCGGCCAGACGGGCGATGTGCTGGGCGCCTCGCAGCAACTGGCCGAGGCGGTGCTGCTTGCAAGCTTTGCCGCGGCTGTCACGCCCGGGCTCTAGCCTTTGAACAGCAAAAAACCGCAGCCCTGAGGCTGCGGCATAAAGCGATCCCATTCGGCCTCGGCGCCGACGCCTCAGGCGGCGCGGGAAACGAGCACCTCGTCCACGGCCTTCTGCGCGCCGGCCTCGTCGGTGCCGCTTACGGCTGCGACTTCGCGGGTCAGACGCTCCAGCGCCGCTTCATAAAGCTGACGCTCGGAATAGCTCTGCTCGCGCTGGTCGTCGCTGCGATGCAGGTCGCGGACCACCTCGGCGATCGACAGAAGGTCGCCCGAGTTGATCTTTTGCTCATATTCCTGCGCGCGGCGCGACCACATCGCCCGCTTGACCCGGGCCTTGCCCTTGAGCGTTTCAAGCGCCTTGCTGACCACATCCGGGGTAGAGAGCGAACGCATCCCGATCTCGGTCGCCTTGTGCGTAGGTACGCGCAACGTCATCTTGTCTTTCTCGAACGAGACCACGAAGAGTTCGAGGCTGATGCCCGCGATCTCCTGCTCTTCGATCGAGACGATCTTGCCCACGCCATGCGCAGGATAGACAACGAACTCGTTGGGACGAAACTCGGCTTTCTTGGTCTTGGTCATGCGGTCGCTTTCCTCACAGAGCCCTGCCGACCGCGACAAAAAAACCGCTACGGGGCGCATAACCCCGTATCCGGCCTTTGCAAACACGTTATAAAGCCGCAGATGGCAGTCTGCGGCGGCGGCAGCAGGCATCACGTTGGTTATCTTTGTGACAAGTGTATATCACAAATTAACAGCGAATCAAAGCGTCGCGTGAACGCCCCACCGGCCAGAGGCGCGGTCGATTCGCAAAGCGGCCATGCGTCAAACGCAGGCCGGGGAGAATCTTCAGCCGCCCTCGCCCGCGGCTTCAGAGAAATACTTCTCCAGCTTGCCGGTTTCGCCGTCGCGGTCCTTGGCTTCGGGCAGCGGGTCCTTGCGGGTCACGATCACGGGCCAGAGCTCGGAATACTTGCGGTTGAACTCCACCCAGTTTTCCATGTCGGGCTCGGTGTCGGGGCGGATCGCGTCGGCCGGGCATTCCGGTTCACAGACGCCGCAATCGATGCATTCGTCGGGGTGGATCACAAGCATGTTCTCCCCCTCGTAGAAACAGTCGACCGGGCAGACCTCGACGCAGTCGGTATATTTGCACGCGATGCAATTATCGGTGACGACGTAGGTCATGCGAAGCCTCTCTGACTGGAACCCGGGCGTTAGCTAGACCAGCGCCGGGGATCATTCAAGCCCGCCCGGTGCCAGAAAGACCAGCCGTCTCGTGACACCGCCCGCCGCCGGACGCTATTCTGAAAGCGGGGCGTCATCCGGAACGTTGGGGGCAGGAACATCGGGGGCCCGGACGTCGGCGTCGGAAACGTCAACCGCATGCGCCGGCGCGTCTAGATCGAAGTAAAGCGCCTGCGCCTCGGTTGCGGGGCCGCGTCGCATCCCCGTCGCTGCGACCTGCACGACGCGCACCCGTCCGCCCAAGGGAAAGGTCAGCACATCCCCTGCCCCGACATGCGCCGAGGTCTTGGCGACCGGCTGGCTGTTGATGCGGATCTTGCCCGTTTCAATGAAACGTGCGGCCAGCCCGCGCGTCTTGAAGAAGCGCGTGAACCAGAGCCATTTGTCCAGCCGGACCGTTTCACGCACAGGGTGCGGGGCTGGTCCGGGTCTTGCCACCTATTTCCGGTCCCGCAGGGCCGCAAGAACGGCAAAGGGGTTGTCGGGGTCGATCCGGTCCTCACGCGGGGGCCGGGCCGAAAAGCTGCGTGCGCCTTCCGGCTTGGACGGAGGCTTGCCCTTGCCCTTTTTGCCGGGGCGGTCGCCCTTGGGTCCGTCATGCCGGGGGCGATCACCCTGACCCTGGCCTTGGCCCTGGCCGGAGTCACGCCGGTTCTGGCCCTGCGATTGGCCCTGCGACTGCCCGTCGCGCGTTCCGCCCGACCGGTTGCCGCGACCCTGGGGCCGATCCCCGCGATTGCGGTTTTCGCGCGGGCGCGGCGCCCAGGTGAAGGTAAAGAACACTTCGGTCTCTGCCGCGATGGTCGCCTCGGCATCCGTCGAAGGTTCGGCAGGCGGGGTAGCGCCCGCATCCGCATCGACAACCGGGGTTTCGGCCGCAGATGCCTCTGGGCTCACCTCCTCGGCGGCAGGGGCTGCGGCGCCTTCGGTCGCGTCAACGTCAGCGGCTTCCGCCTGCGCTGCGTCCGTTGCATCACCGGCTGTGGCTGCGGGCTCGGGCTCTGCGACCGGTTTGATCTTCGCCCGCTCGCCCCGTTCGGCCTTGTAGCCCAGCCCCTGCATGAGGTCCGCGAACTGTTCCAGCGTCATGCCGGTGATCGAGAGCATCTCGGGTGTCGCCTCGAAACCGGCGCGGCTGTCCTTGGCGCGCAGAAGGTCCGCGAGCCGTTCCAGCATGTCGATCCGGATGGCGCGGGCCCCTGCGGGACGATAGCCGGCAAGGATGTAATGTTCCCGCGGAACCTCGCTCAGGTTCGGGATCGTCACCAGACCCGGCGGCGGGCTTTCGGGAAATTCCTGCAACCCCTGCGCCAGCGACCAGAGCACAAGACGCAGCCGGGTCGGCGCGGGTTTCAGCAGCAGCGGCAGGAAGATCGTGAACTGGCCAAACCGCAGCCCGTGCTTGCGCAAGACGCCCCGCGCGTCCTGATCGAGATCCTTGACCTCTTGCGTGACCTGATCGCGCGGCAGGATGCCCAGCGATTCAACCATGCGGAAGGCAAAGCCGCGGGCGAGGCCGGTCAGCGTCTCGTCCCGCTGCAGGTTCAGAAGCGGCTCGAAAAGCGCGTTCACCTTGCGGTCGATGAAGTGCTGCAGGCGGCGGCGCACCTTTTCGGCGACCTCGGGTCCGGCCTCTTCGTCGACAAAGGCCTCGACCTGCGGGCGCATCGCCTCGGGGCCTGGGATCAGCTTGCCCACCGCCTGCGTGCCCCACATGAGCCCGCCCTGTTCGGTAAAGTCGATCTCGGTATCCGGCGCGTTGTAGAAACGGTCGGCGCGCAGATGGAATTCGGGCCGGAGCGCCTGAAGGCTCGCCTGCCGCAGGGTGCGGGCCTCATCCGGGCTCGCGCTGGCATCCTGCCGGAACCGGAACCCTTCCAGACGGCCGATGAATTCGCCCTCAACCGTCACTTCGCCCTTGTCGTTCACCTCGGCCACGAGGGTCTCCTTCTGCTTCAACCGCCGCAACAGAATGCTTGTCCGCCGGTCAACAAATCGCTGCGTCAGGCGCGCGTGCAGCGCATCCGACAATCGGTCTTCTACAGCGCGCGTCTCGTTCCGCCAATGGGTTTCATCACCCGTCCAGCCCCGACGCTGCGCGACATAGGTCCAGGTGCGGATATAGGCGAGCCGCTTGGACAGCGCGTCGATATCGCCGTCTGTGCGGTCGATCCGTGCGATATTGCGCGCCAGCCAGTCGTCCGGCACCGGGCCGCCCTGCCGCAGGAACTCGAAGATCCGCGCCAGAAGCCCCGCGTGTTCCGTGCCCGAAATGCCACGGAAATCCGGAATTCTGCACACGTCCCACAGCAACCGCACCTCGTGGCCGGCGCTGACGGTGCCGCGAATCTCCGGCATCTCGGACAGGGTCTTGAGCGCCGTCAGATCGTCCGCGTCCCGCACCCGCGTCAGCCAGTCGTGATGCGTCTGCTTTTCCAGCGAGCCGATCAGCCGGTCCACAGAACCAAAGGCAAGATCCGCGTTGCGCCATTGCAGCTTGCGCACCGGCTCGAACCGGTGGTTCTCGATCGCGTCGATCACCTCTTCGGACAGGGGCCGGGCCTCGCCGGTCACGCCAAATGTGCCGTTGTTCATGTGCCGCCCGGCCCGGCCCGCGATCTGGGCAAGCTCGTTCGGGATCAGGGGGCGCATCCGCCGTCCGTCGAACTTGACGGTCGAGGAAAAGGCGACGTGGTTGATGTCGAGGTTCAGCCCCATCCCGATTGCATCGGTCGCGACCAGATAATCCACATCGCCGTTCTGATAGAGCGCGACCTGCGCATTCCGCGTCCGGGGCGACAGCGCGCCCATGACGACGGCACAGCCGCCTTTCTGACGCCGGATGAGCTCGGCGATGGCATAGACATTTTCAACCGAGAACCCGACAATGGCCGAACGCGGCGGCATCCGGCTGATCTTTTTCGACCCGGCCCAGCTCAGCTGCGACAGGCGCGGGCGGCTGATGAAGCTCGCCTTGGGCTCCAGCGCCGCGATTGCCCCGCGCATCGTGTCCGAGCCGAGGAAAAGCGTCTCGTGCAGCCCCCGCGCGTTGAGCAGCCGGTCGGTAAATACATGGCCGCGTTCGGGGTCCGCGCAAAGCTGGATTTCGTCAACGGCCACGAAATCCGCGCCGATCTCCAGCGGCATCGCCTCGACCGTGCAGACCCAGTATTGGGTGCGCTCCGGCACGATCCGTTCTTCACCCGTCACCAGCGCCACGACCGAGGGGCCGCGCTGCGCCACGATCCGGTCGTAGACCTCGCGCGCCAGCAGACGGAGCGGCAGCCCGATCACGCCGGTCCGGTGCGCCAGCATCCTTTCGATGGCATGGTGGGTCTTGCCGGTATTTGTCGGCCCGAGGACCGCAGTGACCCTCGACTGCGCGCGCATCACGTCTGGTTAGCCTTATAATGCCTGGCCCGAAACCTGACGTTCCAGATCCTCGATGGCCGTTTTTATATCCGGCTGATGCGGATGTATAGCACCGGCCGCGCGAAAGGCCGCCAGCGCGCGTTCGGGTTCGCCCAGTTCCTCCAGGATCACGGCAACGCCGGACAGGGCCTGAAAATGCCGGGGATTGAGTTCCAGGGCACGGCGCAGATCGGCCAGGGCCTCACCGGGGCGGTCCGAGAAATAGAACGCCTCGGACCGGGCATACCAGCCTTCCGCGAACTCCGGTGCATGATCGGTCAGCGCGGTCAGATGCTCGATCGCCTGCGGCCAGTCGCGCACCGCCATCGCGGCCCGCCCCCGCTGCAAAAGAAGGTCCGCGGCGGCCGAACCCGATCTGGACCATTCCTCGATCAGTTGCCGTTCAAGGCGGGGCCACATCGGCTGGTCGGGTTCCTGAAGCTCTGCCAGCAGGTCATCCACGCGGTCCGCACGGGCGACGCCTGCGCCCCCCGCGACGATAAGTGCCGCAACGACAAGATTGAGAAAGGCTACGCGAGTATCCATAACAGAACCGAATGTAGCGCAACCGTGCGAAATTGCGAGAGGGCGCGCGGTCAAACCAAAGGGATGAGACAGATGAGCGACGTGATCACCGGTGCCGTTGACGCACTGAACGAGAAACTGGGCGGCCGGGGCTTTGACGGGCTGGCCAAGTTCGTCATCCGCGACGAGGGCGCGGTGATGATCGACCAGTCGGGCGCGCGCGCCGGCGACGAAGAGGCCGACGTGACCCTGATCGCCAGCGAAGAGACCTTTCGCGGCATCCTCGACGGCGATGTGAACCCGACCACTGCCTTCATGATGGGCAAGCTGAAGGTCGAGGGGAACATGGGCCTTGCGATGAAGCTCGGGTCCGTCCTGAGCTGACGTGGTGACGCCCGCCCCGTTTCATGAGGACATCGCCGATGGTCCCCGGGGCGGGCGGGCCGTCTGGATCACGACCGGGGACGCGGCGCGGCTGCGGCTGGTTTTCTGGCCGCAGGGCGAGAAGGGCCGCGTCCTGATCCTGCCGGGGCGCAGCGAATATGCCGAGAAATACGGCCCCGTCGCCCGCGCCCTGGCTACGCACGGTTACGGCGCCGCGATCCCCGACTGGCGGGGACAGGGCCTTTCCGACCGCCTGATCGCCGATCCCCGGGCGGGACATATAGTTCATTTCTCACAGTATCAGAATGACTTGCAGGCGACGCTTGATGTTGTGAGAGAGCTTGACGGCACGCCGCCGACGCTGATGCTTGCCCATTCGATGGGTGGCGCGATTGGCCTGCGTGCAATGACCTCGGGGCTTGTCATGCGGGCTGTGGCCTTCAGCGCCCCGATGTGGGGTATCCGCATCTCGGCCCGGGCGCTGCCCATGGCCTGGGGGCTTTCGACGGCCGCAAGCTGGCTCGGGCGGCTGGGCCATCGCTACATCCCCGGCCGTGGCGGGCCCGACAACTGGCTGCGGGCCGAGATCTTCAACGAGAACACCCTGACCGGAGATCGCGAGAGGTTCGACTGGATGATCGCACAACTGGGGGCGCATCCCGAACTGGGTATCGGCGGTGCGACGCTCGGCTGGCTCAACGCGGCGCTACGGGAAACGGCGGCGCTGCGCCGCCTGCCATCGCCCGCCGTGCCCGCCTATGTCGCCCTGGGCAGCGAGGAACGGATCGTGTCGGACAGCGCGATCCGGGCCCGCGTCGCGCGCTGGCCCGGCGCCGTGCTGGAGGAATATCCCTCTGCCCGGCATGAGATCATGATGGAACGCCCGCACCTGCGCGACAGGTTCCTTGGCCATGTCGCGGCGCTGTTCGACGCCCATGTCTGAACGATCAGATCCGGATTCGCGTGAATCCGTCGCGCAGCGCGTCCGACCAGGCCTCTGACATCTGCGCGAATTGAGGATCGCCCGCCTCGATCCGCCGGCGGTCGCTCACCCGGCAGTCGTCGCGCCGGATCACCGCGAGATCGAGCGGCATCCCCACCGAAAGGTTCGACCGCAGCGTCGAATCCATCGAGAGAAGAACCGCCTTCTGCCCGTCCACGAGGCTTGTGGCCGGCGTCACCACCCGGTCGAGGATCGGCTTGCCGTATTTGTGCTCGCCGATCTGCAGATAAGGCGTGTCCTCGATCGCCTCGATGAAGTTCCCCTCGGGGTAGACAAGGAACATCCGCATCGCCCCGCCGCGCCGCTGCCCCGCGACGATCATCGAGGCCGTCGCGGCCTGTTTCATGCGGTTCATCTTGTCGGTGATCTCGGCGCTGACATCCGACAGGGTGCGGCCCACGATCTCGGCCACGGCGAGCATCGAATTCGCCCGAAGGATCGAGTCTGCCCCCTCGCCCTCGGGCGACTCGGCGGCCTCTCGCAGCCGGGCAATGGCGGTCTGCGTCACCGACAGGCTGCCCGCCGTCATGATGACGATGACCCGTTCGCCCGGGTCTTCGAAGGTGAACATCTTGCGATAGGTCGCGATATTGTCGACCCCCGCGTTGGTGCGGGTATCCGAGAGGAGGACCATCCCCTCTTGCAGCAAGAGACCCACGCAATATGTCATCCGTCACTCCCGGGATTCGGCCAGAAGGCCGACATTATTGCTGCGCCTGCTGCACCGCAACGGTCACGTCGAGATGTTCCTGCCCGCCGCCGCGCGCGGTCCCGCGGATCGGCGCGGCCTCTCTTGCGTCGAGGCCCGAGCCGAGCCGGATATAGCGCTCATCGGGGCAGCAGTTGTTGGCGGCATCGAACCCGACCCAGCCCAGCCCCTCTACATGCAGCTCGGCCCAGGCATGGGCGGCCTCATGCGGCACACCCTCGGCATCGGCGTGCAGATAACCCGAGACATAACGCGCAGGGATACCTTCGTTTCGCGCGATGGCCAAAAGGGCATGAGTATGATCCTGGCAGACGCCTGAGCCCAACGCCAGCGCCTCGGCGGCGGTCGTATGGGCGTCGGTTGTCGATGGGTCATAGATGATTGCCGCTGCGACCGCCGTCGCCAGCCTGTGCGCCCGGTCCAGCGGATCGCGCCCCGCCCGTGCTGCGTCCCGGCCGAGTTCCACAAGCGCCACATCGCAGCGCGTGACAAGCGTGTCGCGGAGATAGGCCATCGGCGGCACGGTTTCACGATAGCCACGCAAGACCCCGGCCAGATCCCGCGTTTCGACGGTGCCGGAAACGCGCACCTCGATCTGCGACACCGGGCCGGGCACCGAACAGCCCTGCACCCAGTCGCCCGCGCCATCGCGGAACCCACCGCCGGCAAGGGAATCACTGACCGAGATATCCCACGCGAGCACGCTCTGCCCCTCATACGAAGATGGCGTGAGCCGGTGGCTCTGGACCACGCCGCGCACCGGCAGGTCATAACGATAGGTCGTCACATGCTCGACCGTCAGGATCATCGGACATCTCCGCTCAGATAAGCCTCATGCACCAGCGCGGAGAGACCATCGACCTCGCGTATGAAGCGGGTCAGAAATTCGTGCAGCCCCTCATCAAACACATCGACGACCGAAAGTTCCGCCAGTTCACCCAGAAGTGTGCGCGCCCGTGACTGCGCCGGCGTGGTCCGGTCATAGCCGCGGGCCAGACGGTCGAGATGCGTGTTCATCCCCTGAACCGAGGCCATCAACGACCGCGGGCTTTGCGGGTTCAGGATCAGGAAATGCGCGATCTTGGCCGCCGTGACCTCGCCCCCATAGGCCCAGTGAAACGCGCGATGCGCCGAGAGCGCGCGCAAAAGCGTCGACCACTGGTAATTGTCCAGCCCCGATCCCACGAAATCGACCCGGGGCAGCAGGACATAGTATTTAACGTCCATCAGACGCGCCGTGTTGTCCGCACGTTCCAGAAAATAGCCGAGGTTCAGGAAATCGTAGCCGTCATTGCGCAGGAGCGTCGCCTCGATCGCACCGCGCACCATGGCGGAATGGCGCATCGTCCATTCGGTCAGCGTGCTCAGGTCCAGTTCCGACCGGGGGGTACGCTCCAGTTCGCGCATTTCCTGAAACGCGGTGTTGAGCGCGTCCCACATCTGCGTCGTCAGCGCCGTTCGCACGATCCGGGCGTTTTCCCGCGCCGCCGTGACGCAGGACGCAACCGAAGACGGGTTGTCACGGTCAAAGAACAGATAGCTCTCGATATTGCGCTGCACCGGATCGCCGTATTTGTGGGCAAAGCCGTCGGCGGTACCGCTGGCGCGCAGGATACTGTCCCATTCGCTGCGGAACCCGTGACCCGCATTGGGGATCAGCGCGATGCGGGCGCCGACCTCCAGCAGGCGCGCGGCGGTTTCGGCGCGCTCCAGATAGCGGGCGATCCAGTAAAGGTTGTCGGCGGTCCGGCTCAGCATGTCATCACTCCGCCAGCACCCAGGTATCCTTGACCCCGCCTCCCTGGGACGAGTTGACGACAAGGCTGCCTTCGGTCAGCGCCACCCGCGTCAGACCGCCGGGCATCAGCTCGATCCGTTCCCCCACCAGGCAATAGGGCCGCAGATCGACATGGCGCGGCGCGATGCCGTCGGCCACAAAGGTCGGGCAAGTCGAGAGCGCCAGCGTCGGCTGGGCGATGTAGTTGCCGGGATTGGCCGTGATCCGCTGGCGGAAGGCTTCGATCTGCTCCGAGGTGGCACACGGACCGACAAGCATCCCGTAGCCGCCGGAGCCATGGACCTCTTTCACGACCAGTTCGGGCAGGCGTTCCAGCACGTATTTCAGGTCGTCCCCGCGCCCGCATTGCCAGGTCGGCACGTTCTGCAGGATCGGCTCCTCGCCCAGATAAAAGCGGATCATCTCGGGCACGAAGGTGTAGATCGCCTTGTCATCGGCCACGCCCGCCCCCGGCGCCGAGGCGATCGTCACCCCGCCCGAGCGATAGACATCCATCAGGCCCGGCACGCCCAGCATCGAATCCGGGCGGAAACACAGCGGGTCCAGATAGGCATCGTCGATCCGCCGATAGATCACATCGACCCGGCGCGGGCCTTCGGTGGTGCGCATCCAGACATATTCGCCCTCGACGAACAGGTCCTGCCCCTCGACCAGCTCAACGCCCATGAGGTCGGCCAGAAAGCTGTGTTCGTAATAGGCGCTGTTGAAATGCCCCGGCGTCAGGATCACGATGGTCGGATCGCGGTCGCATTTCGCCGGCGCGACCGACACGAGCGTCCGGCGCAGCGCCGCCGGATAGCCGTCGACCGGCTCGATCCGGTTCTCGCGAAAGAGATCGGGGAACATCCGCATCATGATCTCGCGGTTTTCGAGCATGTAGCTGACGCCCGACGGGGTGCGGCAGTTGTCCTCCAGCACAAAGAACTCATCCCGGCCGGTCCGCACCAGGTCGATCCCCACCACATGGCTGAAGACGCCCCTCGGCGGCACGAAGCCCAGTGCCGCGCGCTCGAACGCCTCGTTGCAATAGACCAGCCGGGCGGGGATGCGGCCCGCGCGCACGATCTCGCCGCGACCATAGACATCCGTCAGAAAGGCGTTGAGCGCCCGCGCCCGTTGCCGGATGCCCCGTTCCAGTCGCCGCCATTCGTGATGGGTGAAGACGCGCGGGAACATGTCGAACGGGATGAGCCTGTCCGGATCGCCCCCTTCCCCGTAGACCGCGAAGGTGATGCCGATGCGGCGAAAGAGCGCCTCGGCCTCGGCCTGCTTGAGACTGCGAAGACTGTCGGGCATTGCCCGCATCCAGTCCTCAAGCCGCGCATAGGGGGAACGCACACCCCCGTTGTCGAACATTTCATTGAAATACTGCACGGGCTCTACCTGACGAATTTAACAGCATGTGAGCAAATGGCGGGCAGCCTGACAAGGGCGCCGATAGGTCATGTGCCGGGGTCGCGCGTTCCAGCCTCCGGATTAATCATTGCGCACAGGAATTCAGCAGCCCGTGCTCTGGCAGGGGCGCTGCCGCGTCCTATCATGCGCCTGATGGCAGTGCTTTCCTTTACCGATCGCGGCATTCATTGCCCGGCAGGCGATTTCTACATCGACCCGTGGCGCCCCGTGGACCGGGCGCTGATCACCCATGGCCATTCGGACCACGCCCGCCCGGGCCACAACCGCTATCTTTGCACCGATCTTGCCGCGCCGGTCATCCGCCACCGGCTGGGCGAGATCCGGCTGGAGACGATCCGCTATGGCGAGGCGCGGCGGATCGGCGATGCGACCGTCTCGTTCCACCCCGCTGGCCATGTGCCGGGTTCCGCGCAGATCCGGGTCGAGGTCGCGGGCGAGGTCTGGGTCGTTTCCGGCGATTACAAGCTGCACGCCGATGCGCTCTCGGACGCGTTCGAGCCGCTGCGCTGCCATGCCTTCATCAGCGAGTGCACCTTCGGCCTGCCGGTCTTTCGCTGGGAAGATTCGGCCCGTGTGTTGGGGCGGGTCGATGACTGGTGGGCCGCCAACCGGGCCGAGGGGCGGTTTTCGGTGATCGGGGCCTATGCCTTTGGCAAGGCGCAACGGCTGCTTGCCGGGGTGACGCCGTTGGGCCCGATCCTGACCCATGGCGCGGTCGAGGCCACGAACCGCGTGATGCGCGATCAGGGTCTGCCCTTGCCGGATACGGTGCAGGTCACGCCCGAGCTCGACCTGAAGGCCCATGCCGGGGCGCTGGTGATCGCGCCACCCTCGGCGCTGGGGGGGCCATGGATGCGCCGCTTCGGCCCCGTCTCGACCGCCTTTGCCAGCGGCTGGATGGCCCTTCGGGGGGTGCGGCGCAGGCGGGCGGCCGACCGGGGCTTCGTCATCTCGGACCATGCGGATTGGCAGGGGCTCAACGCGGCGATCCGCGAAACCGGCGCGGAGCGGGTTTTCGTGACCCATGGCTACACATCCGTCTTTCGCCGCTGGCTGGCGGAACAGGGCTATGACGCGCAGGTCGTCGCCACCGAGTATGAGGGCGAGGCGCTGGACCCGCCCGAGGTCGTCGAATGAAACGCTTCGCCTCGCTCTTCACCGCGCTGGACCGGACCACGCGCACCAATGCCAAGGTCGCGGCCCTTGCCGACTATTTCCGCGAGGCACCGGCGGAAGACCGGCTCTGGACCATGGCGCTTTTGTCGGGGCGGCGCCCACGCCGGGCGGTCAGCGCGACACAACTGCGGCTTTGGGCGGCGGAACGGGCGGGCATCCCGCTCTGGCTCTTTGAGGAAGCCTATCCGGTGGTGGGCGATCTGGCCGAAACCATCGCGCTTGTGCTGCCGCCGCCCGCGCGGGAAACCGACGCACCGCTGGCCCATTGGGCGCGGGTCCTGCTGGACATCGCCAATGCGCCAGAGGCCGAAAAGAAGGCCGTGATCCTCGATGCCTGGGACCGGCTGGACGAAACCGAAAGGTTCCTCTTCAACAAGCTCGTCACCGGGGGCTTTCGCATCGGGGTCAGCCAGAAGCTGATGACCCGGGCGCTGGCCGCCGCAACCGGGCAGGATGAGGCCGTTCTCGCCCATCGCCTGATGGGCGACTGGACGCCCCAGACCACCAGCTTTGCCGCGCTGGTCCTTGCGAATGACCCCTCGGCCGATCTGTCGAAACCCTATCCGTTCTGCCTCGCCCATGCGGTCGAGGGCGATCCGGCGGCGCTGGGGCCGGAGGCTGACTGGCTCGCGGAATGGAAGTGGGACGGCATCCGGGCGCAGCTGATCCGGCGCGGGGGCGAACATTACCTCTGGTCGCGGGGTGAGGAACTGATGACGGACCGCTTTCCGGAATTCGCGGCCCTGCGCGATTTCCTGCCCGACGGCACCGTGATCGACGGCGAGGTTCTGGCCTGGGGACAGGACATCCCCCTGCCCTTTGCCGCCCTGCAGAAACGGATCGGGCGCAAGACCGTGCCGAAGAAGCTGCTGGCCGAGGCGCCGGCGATGATGCTCGCCTATGACCTGCTGGAATGGGAGGGGCAGGACATCCGCAAGCAGCCCTTCTGTGAACGCCGGCGGCTGCTGGAGGGCGCGCTGGCATCGCTGCCGCCCGCGCTGCCGCTTCGCCCGTCGCCGCTGGTCGAGATCGCCGATTGGCAGGCGCTGGCCGAACGGCGGGCAGAGGCGCGCACCGAACTGGCCGAGGGGCTGATGCTCAAGCGCCGCAACGCCCCCTATCATGCGGGGCGCAAGCGCGGCGACTGGTGGAAATGGAAGCTCGACCCGCTGACCATCGACGCGGTGATGATCTATGCGCAGGCGGGCCATGGGCGGCGCGCGACGCTTTACACCGACTTCACCTTTGCCGTGTGGGACGGCCCCGACCTCGTGCCTTTTACCAAGGCCTATTCGGGTCTCACCGATGCCGAATTCAACCAGATCACGAATTGGGTCCGTCGCAACACGCTGGAACGGTTCGGCCCCGTCCGTCGGGTGAACCCCGAACTCGTGTTCGAAATCGCCTTCGAGGGCATTCAGGAAAGCACGCGCCATAAATCGGGGGTGGCGCTGCGGTTCCCGCGCATGGCGCGCTGGCGGCTCGACAAGCCCGCGTCCGAGGCGAACACCCTTGCCGATCTGCGCGAGATGCTGGCGACTTACGGCTAGGTGCCTTGCAGCCGGGCGACCCAAGGACATATGTTCAGGCGAACGCAAGAATGAGGTTTCCTGATGTTGTCCCACCTGCCCCGCCCCGTCTTTGACGCCAATGCCAGCGCCGGTGGGGGTCTGGGGCAACTGCCCGAGTGGGACCTGACCGACCTCTATCCCGCCCCCGACGCGCCCGAAGTTGCGCGCGACATGGAGTGGCTGGAAAAAGCCTGTGCCGATTTCGCCGCGGATTACGAAGGCAAGCTGGCGACGCTGGACGCGGACGGGATGCTCGACTGCGTCAAGCGCTATGAGGAAATCGACATCATCGCCGGACGGCTGATGTCCTATGCTGGCCTGCGCTATTACCAGAACACGATGGACAGCGAGCGTGCCAAGTTCATGGCCGATGCGCAGGACCGTATCACCACCTTCACCACGCCGCTGGTCTTCTTCAGCCTGGAATTCAACCGGTTGGAGGATGCACATCTGGAACGGCTGCTGGAAGCGAATGACGACCTCGCCCGCTACCGTCCGGTGTTCGAGCGGATGCGCGCCATGCGCCCGCACCAGTTGTCGGATGAGCTTGAACGCTTTCTCCACGACCAGTCCACCGTGGGCGCGGCGGCGTGGAACCGCCTGTTCGATGAAACGATGGCCGGGCTGACCTTTCAGGTCGTGGGCGAAACGCGGAACCTTGAGGAAACGCTGAACCTGCTGACGGACCCCGACCGTTCGCGGCGCGAGGATGCGGCAAAGGCACTGGCCGAAGTCTTTCAAAAGAACGTCCGGCTGTTCGCCCGCGTCCACAACACGCTGGCCAAGGAAAAGGAAATCAGCGACCGCTGGCGCAAGATGCCGACGCCGCAGACCGGCCGACACCTCTCGAACCACGTCGAACCCGAGGTGGTCGAGGCGCTGCGCAATGCCGTCGTCGCGGCCTACCCGAAGCTTTCGCATCGCTACTACGCGTTGAAGGCCAAATGGATGGGTCTGGACAAGCTGGAGGTATGGGACCGGAACGCCCCCCTCCCGATCGAAACGCCCAGGACCGTCGGCTGGGATGAGGCCCGGAAGCTGGTGAGCGACGCCTATGAAGGCTTCGATCCGCGCATGGCCGAACTGGCCGAGCCCTTTTTCACCAAGGGCTGGATTGATGCAGGCGTCAAGCCAGGCAAGGCGCCGGGGGCCTTTGCCCACCCGACGGTGACGACTGTCCATCCCTATGTGATGCTCAACTACATGGGCAAGCCGCGGGACGTGATGACGCTGGCGCATGAACTTGGGCACGGCGTCCATCAGGTGCTGGCGGCAGGCCAAGGTGAGCTTTTGTCATCCACCCCCCTGACGCTGGCGGAAACCGCAAGCGTCTTTGGCGAGATGCTGACCTTCAAGACGCTGCTGTCCCGCGCGAAAACCGAAGGCGAACGGAAGACCCTGCTCGCCGGCAAGGTCGAGGACATGATCAACACGGTCGTGCGCCAGATCGCCTTCTACGACTTTGAATGCAAGCTGCACGCCGCCCGGCGCGAGGGCGAACTGACCCCCGACGACATCAACGCGCTGTGGATGAGCGTACAGGCCGAAAGCCTCGGCGACGCGTTCAACTTCATGGACGGGTATGAGACGTTCTGGACCTATGTTCCGCATTTCGTGCACTCACCCTTCTACGTCTATGCCTACGCGTTCGGCGACGGGCTGGTGAACGCGCTCTACGCCGCTTATGAGGAAGGTCTGCCCGATTTTCAGGAGAAGTATTACGAGATGCTGAAGGCCGGCGGATCGAAGCACCACAAGGAGCTTCTGGCCCCCTTTGGCCTCGACGCAAGCGATCCGAAATTCTGGGACAAGGGCCTCAGCATGATCGCCGGCATGATTGATGAGCTCGAGGCGATGGGCTGAAACAGCCCCCCTCATCTGATCCATGAAACGAAAAAGGCCGCCACCCTGGGGGGATGGCGGCCAACTCGTTACGTTACACGCTTCAGAAGCTGAAGTTGACGCCTACACGAACGCTGTGGAAGTTCATCGTGGTAGCGGTTGTATAGCCGTTGGGGCCGGTCAGATCGTCGCGGCCCAGATCCACGTAGTTCCATTCGCCGCGGACCGACCAGTTGGGGTTATAGGCATATTCGACGCCCAGACCCGCGATCCAGCCGGTGCGCGACACGGATCCGTTGATATCGACCGGGCCTGCGCCGGGGCCGGAACCGGGGGTACCGGTCACGCTGTAATCATAGTCCCCGTGGGCCACACCACCCAGCGCATAAATCAGCAGGTCCGGACGGGCCAGAACACCTGCCGTCGCCTTGGCGGTGACAAGGTAGTTGAGGCTTACGTCGGAATCGACCCCGTCAACCGAGACATTGTCGCTGATATCGGTGCCGTCGAGGCCGAGTTCCCCACCCAGAACGAAGTTCTGGAACGGGAAGCGATAGCCCACATGCACGCCCCCGATAAAGCCTTCGGGTTCCAGCGTGCCGTAGTCGACCGGCCCTGTTCCCGGCTGGCGAAGTCCCACGATATCGTCCCCGGCGAAACCCCATCCGAGCGAGGCACCAGCATAGGGACCGGCAAAATAGGTGGCAACAGGGGCCACCACGACCGGCGCCGGCGGGGCGATGGTCGGTTCCATCGGCACGGGCGTAATACCACCAGCAAGTGCTGCTGCAGGCGAAATAAGCGTGGTTCCAAGGATTGCTGCCGCAACGCGGCCTTTGATCAAGTGCATCGGCATATTGTTTACTCCTGAATGCGGCCACACGGCCGCCCGGTATACTCACGAGATCCGGAATGGATCCCCTGCCAAGCTGTTTTCAAACCATGGCACAAAAAGGACGCGCGACCAACGAAACGGATCCTTCAGAACGGTTTTTCCCAACTCTTCTAGCCGCAGTGCAGCATTTTTAACACAACGTTAATCTTTGCATGAACTGCACATATTGAGCCGATTCTCCGCTCGATCAGGGGCTTATGGTTCCCGCACCCGGTTCCGACTGTCCGGCAGCCAGAATGGTGTCCAGCATACGTTGATTGGCCCTTGAATATTCCAGCGGGCAGGCAAACGACTCACCCCCCGTGGCGCGGGCGAATGCCTCGATCATCAGGCGGTACTGGTCGATGTTGGAATAATCCTCGACCACCAGCTGCCCGTCCTCACGCATCCAGTGCAGTTGCGTCGGCCCATAGACATTGGCATTGAACGGTGCCGTCAGGCGCAGCCAGCCGGTTTCGCCGTGAAAGACCATTTCCTGACGGGGCCGCAGGCGCATCCCGCAATAGAACGCCAGGCTGAAGCCGGGGAACTCGGCCCAGACGCGGGCCATCGCATCGATCCCCCCCTCCATCTCAAGCCGGGCCTCGACATGCATGGGCTCCGCGCCGCTGGCAAAACGCGCGCCGATGCAGGGATAAAGGCCGATGTCATAAAGACTGCCGCCGCCTGTTTCGGGGCGATTGCGGATATTCGCCGTATCGGTGTTGCGAAAGGTAAATGCGCCATCGACATGCCGCAGTGGGCCAATCGCCCCGTCGGCGATCAGCTCGCGCACCCGTTGCCATTGCGGATGATGCACGATCATGAAGGCTTCGGCGGCGAACCGCCCCGTTTCATCCCGCACTGCGATCAGCCTGTCGATCTGCTCGGCCTTCAGCGCGACGGGCTTTTCGCAGAGCACGTGCTTTCCCGCCCGCAGCGCGCGTTCCGTCCATTCGACATGCAGGTGGTTCGGAAGGGGGATGTAAACCGCGTCGATGGCATCGTCGGCCAAAAGCGCGTCATAGCCCTGATGAACCCGCAGGCCGGGGTAGCGCGCGACAAACGGTTCCGCCCGTGCAGGGTCAGAGGTTGCGATGGCGGCAAGGGCGTTGCCCTCGGCCTGATGGATGGCGGGGCAGACGAAATTGCGGGCAATACGGGCGGCGCCCATGACCCCCCAGCGAAGATGCGGCATCGTGTTCCTCCTCAAGAAGGGGAATGTTAGCGCAATCAGGGAAGGAGGCAAAGGGCGCACATACCCGGCAACGGCTTCCATCTGCTATTGCTGCCCAAAGCGCAGAACCGCGGGCCGCCCTGAATGAAAAGGGCGCGCAACCGAATTGCGCGCCCATGGAAGAAGGCCTTGGCCAGAACGATCAGGCGTTCGCCAGCATCCCCTTGTCACGCGCCAGTTCGCGCATCCGCTTTTGGAGCTTTTCGAACGCCCGCACCTCGATCTGGCGGATGCGCTCGCGGCTGACCTCATAGCGCGACGAAAGATCTTCGAGCGTGACCGGCTGGTCCTCCAGCCGCCGCTGCATGAGGATGTCCTTTTCGCGGTCGTTCAGAACGTCCATCGCCTGCAGCAGCAGCCCGCGGCGGGTTTCCAGTTCTTCCCGCTCGGCATAGTCGCCGGCCTGGTCGGCATCCTCGTCCTCCAGCCAGTCCTGCCACTGGCTCGCGCCCTCGCCATCGCTGCCGATCGTCGCATTGAGCGATGCATCGCCCCCCGACATCCGCCGGTTCATCGCGATTACCTCGTCCTCGGAAACCGAGAGATCGCGGGCGATCTGGGCGACATTCTCCGGGCGCAGGTCGCCCTCTTCCAGCGCTCCGATCTTGGACTTGGCCTTGCGCAGGTTGAAGAACAGCTTTTTCTGCGCGCTCGTGGTGCCGAGTTTCACAAGGCTCCAGGACCGCAGGATATATTCCTGAATGCTCGCCCGGATCCACCACATCGCATAGGTCGCGAGGCGAAAGCCCTTTTCCGGATCGAACCGCTTGACCGCCTGCATCAGGCCGACATTCGCCTCGGAGATCACTTCGGCCTGCGGCAGGCCATAGCCGCGATAGCCCATCGCGATTTTCGCAGCGAGCCGGAGGTGAGACGTCACGAGCTTGTGCGCCGCATCGGTGTCGTGATGATCGACCCAGCGTTTCGCAAGCATATATTCCTCTTCCGGTTCCAGCATCGGAAACTTGCGGATTTCCTGCAGGTAACGGTTCAGACCCTGTTCGGGGCTCGGTGCGGGAAGGTTGGTGTAACTGCTC
This sequence comes from Halodurantibacterium flavum, assembly GCF_042681825.1. Classification (NCBI taxonomy): domain Bacteria; kingdom Pseudomonadati; phylum Pseudomonadota; class Alphaproteobacteria; order Rhodobacterales; family Paracoccaceae; genus Halodurantibacterium; species Halodurantibacterium flavum. The sequence goes on along the minus strand of NZ_JBHUGH010000006.1, from coordinate 133,213 downwards.
ATGCCTTTTGTCCCCCTCGTGACAAGCGCGTGACCGTGCGACGCGCGGGCCGCAGCCATGACGTCACAGTTTTAACATCAGATGTCCATTGAACGGAGCGGACTCCAGTTTTGTGTCAGGGCCTCACGCTTATGTGTGGTCAGGTGATCTTGATTGCCACCCCAGCGCACCCAGCAGCGCCTCGAAATCAGACGGCAGAGGCGCGGAAAACATCAGCCGTTCGCCGGTGACGGGATGGTCAAAGCCCAGTTCGGCCGCGTGCAGCGCCTGCCGGGGGAATCCGGCGATAGCCTCGGCAGCCGCGGTCCCCAGCGCCTTTGCCGGGGGTTTCCGGCGCCCGCCATAGACCGGATCGCCGACCAGCCCGTGCCCCGCATGGGCCAGATGCACCCGGATCTGATGGGTGCGTCCCGTTTCCAGCCAGCATTCCAGCAGCGCCGCGGCCGCCGGGTCACCGAACCGGTCGAGCACCCGGGCCCGCGTCACCGCATGACGCCCGCCCTGGAACAGCACCGCCTGACGCTGACGGTCGGTCTTGTGCCGGGCGAGTTGCGTCGTGATCTTGAGGATGTTGCCCGCCTCAAAGCTCACGCCCCGCACGCCCCTCAGCCGGGGATCGGCGGCGTCAGGCACCCCATGGCAAAGCGCGAGATAGCGGCGGTGGACGCTGTGACGTTCGAACTGCACAGCCAGCCCGTGATGCGCCCGGTCCGATTTCGCGACGACCAGCAGGCCCGAGGTCTCCTTGTCGATCCGGTGCACGATGCCCGGACGCCGTTCGCCGCCGATGCCCGACAGCGTATCGCCGCAATGATGCAAAAGCGCGTTCACCAGCGTCCGGTCGGGCGAGCCGGGCGCCGGATGCACCACCATCCCCGCGGGCTTGTCGATGACGATCAGGTCGTCGTCCTCCCAGATCACGGCCAGCGGGATGTCCTGCGCCACGGTTTCCACCGCCTCGGGTGCGTCGAGCGTGATGGTGATCACCTCGCCCTCGGCCACCCGCGCCTTGCCGTCGGTGATGACCTCGCCGCCCCGCGTCACCGCGCCATCGGCGATCAGCCGCGAAAGCCGCGACCGCGACAGGGCCGCCGCCTCTGGCACATCTCGGGCAAGCGCCTTATCAAGACGGTCGGGTGGGTCGGCGGCGATCGTCACCTGAAGCTGCGGCATGGATATCTCGATGACTGACAAGGACGCCCCCGGGCCTCTGCCCCGGGAACTCCGGTTTCTGAAACGGCTGGTCACGGCGCTGACCGGCGTGATGATTGCGGGGCTTTTAATCATCATCGTGCTGCTTGTCACCCGGCTGACGCAGATCCCCGAACAAGCGGGCATCGCCCTGCCAGAAACCATCGCCTTGCCGGAGGGCACGCGCGCCACGGCCTTTACCCAAGGCCAGGGCTGGTATGCGATCGTGACGGATACGGGCGAGATCCTGATCTACGATGCGCAAACCGGCGCGCTGCGACAGCGCATCGCTATCGAGTAGACCTAGCCTTTGTCACGGGTCCAGTAGGCGGCCACCTGCATCCGGTCGCGTGCGATGCCCCGGGTGCGCAGGTCGGCCCGGGCGGCGTCGGCCTCTGCCTTTTCCGCCGCGAACCAGACCGTGGCGCCATCGGGCAGCCCGGTTTCGCGCAGGGCCGCCACAAGATCCGGGACAACCCGCAGCAGGACGCCCGGCGGCGCCTTGATCGCCGCCACATCCTCGGGCGCGGCGCGCAGGCAGGCGATGCCGGTGGTTGCGCGGTCCGCGCCTTCCAGCATCCGGGCGATGGCGGGCAGCGCCGTTTCATCGCCAAAGAGGCCGAGCCACCCGCCCGACAGCGGCTCGCCGCCGCCCGGGCCGATCATGCCGACCTCGGTGCCAGGGGCGACGGTGGCGGACCAGTCTGTCGTCCGCCCGCCCTCATGCACAAAGATGTCGAGGTCCGCCCAGCCCGCCGCCGCATCCATCCGCCGGATGGTGTAGACCGGGCGATGCAGCCCCTCGGGCCAATGGGTGCGCCCGCGCGCGTCGATCCGCGGCCAGCCGGGATCGCCTGCCAGTGCAAAGACCAGCCGCACATGCATCCCGCCTAGGGCAAAGCGTGCGAGATCGGGCCCTTCCACCCTCAGCCGGCGGAAGTCGCGACTGATGCGCCGGCAGCCTGCGACGCGAAACAGGCTCAGGTTCGGGGCGGGCGCGCCTTCGTCCACGCTGTCCCAGACGGGGACACAGCCTGCCGCATCAAACGCATAGCTCGCCGCCTCTTGCAGGATGAAGAGCGTGCGCATGTCGGGCGCCTGCAACAGCAACCGTGCCCCTGCAAGCCGCAGGACACCGCCCCAAAGTTCAAGCTCCAACCCCGCCGCGGTATCGCGACAGGTCAGTTCATAGGCCGCCGCCTGCCGTTCAAGCGCCTCGCGGGCGGCATCGGGGCCAAGGCCGGGAAGAAGGGCGCTCACACTCTCGGTCATTTCGGCACCACCAGCGGGGTTCCCGCAACCGGATCGGGGATCACGACGGCCTCCAGCCCGAAGGCCGCCCGCAGCGTGTCAGGGGTGACGACCTCGGCGGGCGGGCCCTCGGCCAGAATCGCGCCCCCGGCCACCACCACCACATGATCGGCGAAACGCGCGGCCAGCCCCAGATCGTGGAGGACGGTGACGACGGTCCGGCCCCGCCCGGCCCGCAGCCGCTGCAACAGCGACAGAAGCTCCACCTGATGCGGCAGGTCAAGCCATGTGGTCGGTTCATCCAGCAGCAGGAGCGGCGTGTCCTGCGCAAGCGCCATCGCGATCCAGGCGCGCTGCCGCTGACCGCCCGATAGCGCCGAGAGGGGCCGCGCGCCATGCGCCGCAAGCCCCGTCACCGCCAGCGCATGGGCCACCGCGTCGCGGTCGGCGGGGCCAAGCCCGAACGGCCCGCGCCACGGCGCCCGCCCCCGCGCCACCAGATCGGCGACGCTGATCCCCTCGGGCGCGATGGGCGACTGCGGCAACAGCGCCAGCCGCCGCGCCACCTGCCGCGTGGGCAGGGCGTTGATATCGCAGCCCTCCAGCAGCACACGCCCCGCCATGGGCCGCAAGAGCCGCGCCAGGCCCCGCAGCAATGTGGACTTGCCGCAGCCGTTCGGCCCGATGATCGCCGTCATCTGCCCGGCAGGCAATCGCAGCGACAGCCGGTCGATCACCACCTTGCCGGCAAAGCCGAGCCGAAGATCCTGCGCTTCCAGCATCATATGCTGCCCCTCTCCATCTCTCGGGTCAAAAGCCACAGGAGGTAGGGCGCGCCCAGAAGGCCCGTCATCACCCCCAGCGGCAGTTGCACGCCCGGGACCGCGATCCGCGCCGCCAGATCGGCCAGCACGGTGACCGCCGCCCCCACCAGCGCAGCACCCGCCAGCGCCGCACCGCCCTGCCCGCCAAGCCGCCGCGCGACCGGCGCCGACAACAGCGCGACGAACGGAACCGGGCCCGCCACCGCGACCGCCGCAGCCGCCATCAGCACCGCCAGTGCCGCCAGCCCCGCGCGCGCCGCCGCGACCCGCGTTCCAAGCCCCGCGGCAAGGTCGTCGCCCAGTTCCAGCAGGCGCAAGGCCGGAGCAAGCCACAGAAGCAGCGGCACCAGCAGCCCAAGGCACAGCGCGATCTGCGCCGCATGTCCCCAGTTACGCGCCGCCAGCGAGCCCGAAAGCCAGCGCGAAATCTCGGCCGCCTGCTGCCCGTTCGCCCGGATCAGCAGGAACTCGGTCCCCGCCTGAAGCGTGATGGCCGCCCCGATCCCCACAAGGATCAGGCGCAGCGGCACAAGGCCCCCGCCGCCCGCAGCCAGCGCGCCCACCAGCAGCGCCGCCAGAATACCACCCATCGCGGCCCCCAGCGTCACCGACAACGCCGCGCCCCCAAGGAAGGTCAGCGTCACCGCGACGCCCAGCCCCGCCCCCGAGGTGAAGCCGAGCACGTCCGGCGCCGCGAGCGGATTGCGCAACAGCGATTGCAGGATCGCCCCCGACAGCCCCAGTGCGGCGCCAGCGAGCGCGCCCGTGACCACACGCGGGCCACGCAGGATGCGCACGAACATCTCGGCCGGGCCGCCGCCACCGGTCAGGCCCTGCCAGATCGCGCCCGGCCCCAGCGGCACATCGCCAAGCGCGACCCCTGCCAGCATCGCCAGCAACAGGATCACGGCAAGCGCCGCCAGCCCCCTGATGCCCGTGATGGTCATGCCCAGGCCCCCGGCCGCAGGCGCCGCACGATCAGGACAAAAAGCGGTCCGCCCAGGAGCCCCGCCATGGTGCCCAGCCGCAACTCTTCCGGGGCGATGACCAGCCGGCCCGCCGTATCCGCCAGCATGAGCAACACCGGCCCGAGAAAGAGCGCGAGCCACACACAGCCCCGCACCCCCGGCCCGGCCAGAAACCGCGCCAGATGGGCGACGGCAAGCCCCACGAAGGCCACCGGCCCAGCCACCACAACCGCCGCGCCGCAAAGCGCCGTGACTAAAAGCAGCGCGATCGCGCGGACCGCTCCGGGATGCGCACCCAGACCGCGCGCGGCGTCGTCACCCATGGCGAGCAGGTCGAACCGCCCCGCCGTCAGCAACGCCCCGGCCCCCGCGGCGGCGACGATACCGCCCATGAGCGCAAGCGGCCTCTCGCCCGCGCCGCTCAGCGCGCCGACCACCCAGAAGCGGTAGAGCTCCAGCGTCTCGTTCCGGGTGAGGACCATGCCGGAAATCGCCGAAACGAGCAGCGCATTGATTGCGACCCCCGCAAGCGCGAGCCGCGCCGGGCTGGTCCCGCCCTGGGTCACCTGCCCGCCACCGCCGAGCATGAAGACCGCGATGCTCGCCAGCGCGGCGCCTGGAAAGGCCAGAAGCGCAAGAAGCGCCGGATCGCCCAGGCGCCACAGGAACGACCCCGCCACCACCGCGAACCCCGCCCCCGCGCTGACGCCCAGAAGGCCCGGTTCGGCCAGCGGGTTGCGCGTGACCGCCTGCATCAGGACGCCCGCCATTCCCAGCCCCGCCCCGGCGATCAGCGCGGCCCAAAGACGCGGCAGCCGGATCGCCGTGACTGTCAGATGCGCCGGATCGCCCGGATCGGGCGTCACGAGGGCCGCCCAGACCTGCGACAGCGGAACGCTGCGCGCACCAAAGGCCAGCGCCATCAGCGCCGCGCCGCAAAGCGCCGAAAGCAGCAGGAGGGTCAGCATCGAAAGCCGCATCCGTCAGTCCCGGGGCGCAAGCCCGGCCGCCACGGCAGACGGAACCGGCGTCGCCGGGTCGCCATCGACCGCGGCCTCTATCTCGGGGATCAGCCGGTCGAGCGCGTAAGGCAGGCTCAGCAGCGTCGCATGGCCCAAGGCGCCCGCCAGCATTCCGTCGGCGTGGATTTCCCGCCCCTCCTGATGCGCGCGCAGCCCCTGACGCAGCGCAAGCGAGCGGATGCCTGACCCATCGTCCTGATCGCCGATCCAGACCAGCAGGTCGGTGTCGAGGACCGAGAGATCCTCGGGCGAGAAGCTGGTGTAGAACTCGGCCCCGCTTGCGCTGTCGATCGCCGCAGGCGTGACGAAACCAAGCGCGTTCAAGAGCCCCGTGCGTGAATCGCTGGACCGGAACGCCCCCGGGACCCCCGCCCAGGCATAGGCCGCCACCGCCGTCATTCCCTGCCAGTCCGGGTGGGCGGCGCGGATGTCGGCGATGCGGGCCTCCAGCGCGGCAAGCTGTTCCTCGGCCTGCGTCAGACGGCCCACGGCCCGCGCGGTGGTCAGGATCTGCACCTGCCAGGGCGTACCGAAGCTGCCATAATGCGCCTCGGACGCGATGGTCGGCGCGATCTGCGACAGAACTGCGTATTCCTCGGCGGTGATGCCCGAGGAGATCGCGAGGATGAGATCGGGCGAAAGCGCCGCCACCTGTTCCAGCGACACCTCGCCCCGCAGGACGACCGGATTCGCATCGCCGAGTACGGCCTCGGCCCAGGGCCAGACGCCCCGCGGCGTGTCGCCATACCAATGGCGCAGGCCCACCGGCACGATCCCCAGCGCGAGCAGGTTGTCATGTCCCACATAGCCGATCGATACGACCCGCTGGGGCCGTTCGGGCACCACGGTTTCGCCATAGACATGGGGGAAGGTCTGCGGAAACTCCTGCGCGGCCGCCAGACCGGCAGATGCAAGGACGGCAAGCGCCAGCAAAAGAGGGCGCAGGACACTGAAGACAACGGCAAGCGACATGGCGCGAACGCTCCGGGCGCGGGAAACGCGGTGGGACGAAAACGCTGGCGAATGGCTTGCGCGGGATAGCCCCCTTGTTTCGCCCCCGGCCCCGCATGTCAAGGCCAAGGTGCCGCCTCCTGCCGTTGTGAAAAGGCCCCGCCGGGGCGGGGCCTTTCGTCACTCGGCCGGTTGCGCCGCAAGTCGGGCGCGGCTTCGCGCCATGGTGGCGATCACCGCCGCGGCCCAGATCACCGCCGCCAGCCACCAAAGCCCGCCATGGATGAAGGCCATCCCGATCAGACCCGCCTGCACCACGTAATAGGCCATGGGAATAAGGGTCTTGCGGATCAGATCGCCCTCTTTGTCGGTCAGGCCGACTGTCGCCGAGGCCGCAACGACGTTGTGCACGCAGATCATGTTGCCTGCCGCCCCGCCGACGGCCTGAAGCGCCACGACCACGGTGATCCCCGCCAGTTCCAGCCCGATCCCCTGCGCGGTCGAGAACTGGAACAGCGCGAACATCATGTTCGACACCGTGTTCGACCCCGCGATGAAGGCGCCAAGCGCACCGACCAGTGGCGCAAAGAACGGCCATGCCTCGCCGGCTGCGGCGGACATGCCCTGTGCCAGCGTGATCGGCATCGACGCAAGCCCGTTCCCGCCCGAGTTGATGAAGACCTGCACCATCGGCACGGCAAGCAGCAGCGCCGGGGCGGCCGCGCTCATCGTGCGGGCGGAAATCGCGAAGGCCCGGCCATAGTCGCGCCCCCGCATCCGGAACAGCACGACCGAAATCAGCGATGCAAGGATCATCACCGTCCCCGGCGAATAGAGGAACTGTGCCGAGGCGTTGATCCCCGACCCGAAGATGTCGCGCAGCGCCAGCGTCGTGTCCGGCCCGGTAAGCCAGGCCTTGAGCGGCTGGACCGTCCGCGTCAGCACCAGCAGCACCGCCACGATGACATAGGGCATCCACGCCGTCAGCAGCGAGATCTCGCGCCGCGCAGGCTGGCCATGGGGGGCGATCTCCGCCTCGGCCGTGTCAGGCTCGACCGTGCCCTGCCAGTCCGAGCCCCATTGCGCGCGGGGCGGGAAATCGAACCGGTCCTGTGGCAGGAACAGCCCCGCCCGGGCCGAAGGCACGACGATCAGAAGCCCGATCAGCCCGCCCAGCAGCGACGGAAACTCCGGCCCCAGAAGATGCGCGACCGCGACATAGGGCACGGTAAAGGCGAGCCCCGCAAAGAGCGCGAATTTCCAGACCCTGAAGCCTTCGGCAAAGCTGCGGCTGGCACCGAAGAACCGCGTCAGCATCCCCACCATGATCAGCGGGATCAGGATGCCGATCAGCGCGTGAATGATCGAGACGGTCCCCGCCACCACCGGCACATATTCGGCGACCGAGGCGACCCCGGCCCCCGTGACGGCATCGCCCGAAAGCCCGGTGCCGATCCCCACCAGCATCGGCGTTCCCACCGCGCCAAAGGAAACCGGGGTCGACTGGATGATGAGCGCGACCATCACCGCCGCCATCGCCGGAAAGCCGATCGCCACCAGCAGCGGCGCGGCCACCGCCGCAGGGGTGCCGAAGCCCGACGCGCCCTCGATCAGCGACCCGAACAGCCATGCGATGATGATCGCCTGAATGCGCCGGTCCGGCGAGATGTCGGAAAACCCGCGCTTGATCGCCCGGATCGCGCCGGATTCCTGCACCGTGTAAAGCAGCAGGATCGCGCCGAAGACGATGTAAAGCAGCGTGATCGCCGTCACGAGGCCGTTGACCGTCGCCCCCCGATCCGTTCCGGCGCCGTGCCCCAGAGCACGAGCGCAAGCAGAACCGTTACAACATAAGCCGCCAGCATCGACAGCTTGGCCGACCAGCGCATCACCACAAGCAGCAGGAACACCACCGCCACGGGCATCAGCGCCGCGAAAAACATTACTCCCTGGGACATGCCCCTCTCCTCCACACTCCTCCAGGTCCCGCATCTGGTAAGAAAACAGAACCAGATTCCACCTTTCCCGAGTTTGGGGCGCAGGTCACGAAAAAAATCCCGCAGCGGTTGATTGCTGCGGGATCTGTCGGGTCTTTGCCAGGAGACGGGCTCAGGCGGTTGCGGTTGCCCCGTCGGGCGAGGCCGGCGCGCGCCGGAACAGGCGGCGGATGCGCGCGCCCACCCGGTCGCCCAGCACCAGAAGGCAGGGCGTCAGCACCAGCGTCAGGACCGTGGCGACGGTAAGGCCACCGGCGATGGCCGTGGAAAGCTCGGTCCACATCTGCCCCGAGGGTGCGCCAAAGGTGATATTGCGCGAGAAGAAGTCGATATTCATCCCGAGCACCATCGGCAACAGCCCCAGCACCGTCGTGACCGAGGTCAGAAAGACCGGCCGCAGACGCAGCGCGCCGGTGCGCAGCGCCGCCTCGACCGCGTCATGGCCGCGCCCGCGCATCTCGTTATAGGTGTCGATCAGAACGATGTTGTTGTTGACCACGATCCCGGCCAGCGCGATCACCCCGATCCCGCCCATCACGACACCAAACGGCTGCCCCGTGATCATCAGCCCCAGGAACACCCCCGCCGTCGAAAAGACGATGGCCGACATCACCAGCACCGCCTGATAGATGCTGTTGAACTGCGTCACCAGCGCCATCAGCATCAGGAAGATCGCGCTGAGGAAGGCGATGCCCAGAAAGGCTGCGGCCTCGGCCTGATCCTCGGCCTCGCCGCCAAAGCTGATCATCACGCCTTCCGGCGGCGGGTTGTCCCGGATCGCGGCCTGTAGCTGCGCCATCTGGTCGGCGACCAGCAAACCTTCCTCCACGCCCGCGTCGATGGTGACGGCGCGCTGCCCGTCGATCCGGGTGATGATGCCGGTCCGGGGCGCCGGTTCCAGCGTCACGAAGTTGCGGATCGGCACAAGCCCCACCTGCGTGTTCAGCCGCAGATATTCCAGCCGTTCCAGATTCCGCTGGTCCGATGGAAAGCGGACGCGGATATCGACCTCGTCCGTGGCCTCGCCCGGGCGGTATTCGGCCAGCTGCAATCCGGTGGTCAGCATCTGGACCGCCTGCCCCAGCGTGGTCGTATCGGCACCGTAGCGCGCGGCCTCGGTCCGGTTGACGGCAAGGCGCCATTCGACGCCGGGGCGCGGCAGGTTGTCGTCCACATCGGTAAAGCCGCCGATCTGATCCATCGCCTGCCGGATGCCCTGAGCGGTGGCCAGAACCTGCTCGGTCGGGCCGGTCAGGCGCAGTTGCACCGGCCGGCCCTGCGCCGGTCCGCTGTCCTGTTCCTGGATCTGGATCTCGATCCCCGCGATGTCGGCGGTGCGCTGGCGCACCTCTTCCATGATCGCGGCGGCGGTGCGGCGCTCGTCCCATGGCAGGAAGTCGAGCTGCAGCACCCCGATCGTATCCTGCGACTGGTTCGTCCCGCCGCCCTGCGCGATGGTGCGGGCATAGATGTACTCGATCCCCTCGACGCCGGTTACACGTTCCTCGACGCGGCGCACCAGCGCATCCTTTTCCCAGATCGACAGGTTATCGCGCGAGGTGATCTGCACCTGCGCCATTTCCGGTTCCTGCGAGGGGAAGAAGGTGGTGCCGTGCCCCGTCAGGCCATAGGCCGTATAGGTCGCGATCAGCAGCACCACCGCCGTCAGAAGTACCTTCCCCGGATGGCGCAGGAGCCGCGAGAGGATGCGGACGTAACGCGCGCTCGCGCCTTGCAGATCGGCCAGATCGCCCTCTTCGGCGGCACGTTCGGCGGCAAGGTTCGCCCCGGCATTCGCCTTGCGCCGCCCGATCACACCGCCCAGCACGGGCACAAAGATCAGCGCCATGGCAAGCGACGCCGACAGGGTGATGATGACGGTGATGGGCAGGAACTTCATGAACTCGCCCACGATCCCGGTCCAGAACAGGAGCGGGAAAAACACCGCAAGCGTCGTCGCGGTCGAAGCGATGATCGGCCAGGCCATGCGGCGCGCAGCCTCGGAATAGGCTTCGCGCGGGGATGCGCCCTCGCTCAGGCGGCGGTCGGCCAGTTCGATCGTCACGATGGCGCCGTCCACCAGCATCCCCACCACGAGGATCAGCGAAAAGAGCACGATCATGTTCATGGTGTAGCCCATGACATACAAGATCGCGATGCCCGCCAGGAACGACCCGGGGATCGCGAGCCCCACAAGGATGCCCGACCGCACGCCCAGCGCCGCGATCACCACCACCATCACGAAGAGGATCGCCGAGACCACGTTGTTCTCGAGGTCCGAGAGCAGCGTCTCGATCTGTTCGGATTCGTCCTGCAGAAACGTCACCTCGACCGTTTCCGGCCATTGGGTCTGCGCCTGGGCCATCGCCGCACGCACGCTGGCCACGGTGTCGATGATGTTGGCGCCGACGCGCTTGGTCACCTCCATCGCGATGGCCGGTTCGCCGTTGATGCGGGCAAAGCCCTCCGGGTCCTCGAAGGTGCTGCGCACGATGGCGATGTCGCCCAGCGTCACCACGGCGCCGTCCTGCACCATGACGGGAATGTCATGCACGTCCTGCAGCGTCTCGATCACGCCCGGAACGGTGATTGTCAGCCGCCCCGCGCCCGTGTCGATGGCGCCCGCGGCGACCAGCCGGTTGTTGCGCTGGATCTGGTTCAGCAACTCCTCGAACGAGAGGTTGTAGCTGTCGAGCGCGACCGGGTCGATCAGGACCTCGACCATCTCGTCGCGCTTGCCGCCCAGATCGACCTCAAGGACGCCGGGCAGCGACTCGATCCGGGTCTTCATCTCATCGGCCATGGCGATCAGCGCGCGTTCCGGCACGGGACCCGAGACCATCACGGTAAGCACGGGGAACAGCGCGGTGTTCATCTCCCGCACCACGGGTTCGTTCGCGCCGGACGGCAGATCATTCTGCGCGATGTCCACCGCGTCCTTGACGTCGTCCAGCGCCTGCGATGCGTCACCGCCCGCCTCGAATTCGAGGATGATGTTCACATAGCCGTCGGCGGCGGTCGAGGTCATTTCCCGCAGGCCCTCGACCGACTGAAGCTGCGTTTCCAGCGGGCGCAACAGCAGCCGTTCGCCGTCATCGGGCGAAATGCCTTCATAGCTGACCGAGACATAGACCACGGGGATCTGGACCTCGGGCATGGATTCCTTGGGGATCGCGCCCCAGGACAGAACGCCGGCAGTCAGGATCATCACCAGCGCGATCAGGATCGTGCGCGCATGGTCGAACGACCAGTTGATGAGCCCCCTCATTGCCCCGCCCCCGCCGACTGCGTATCCGCCGAAAGGCCCGGCGCCCGGGCGCAGAGGCTTTCCGGCAGGCCGGTTTCATCGAGCCCCGATCGCGGGACCGGCACGCCCGACGCAGACCCCGCCTCGGACAGGCGCACCCGGTCGCCATCCTGCACGAAACCCTGCCCGATGGTGATGACCCGCGCCGCCTCGGGCAGGCCCGAGACCCAGAGTCCGGCCGCCTCGGCGCGCACGATCTCCACCTGATGGAATGCCACGATCCCCGCCGCATCGGCCGTCTTGACCCCCAGTTCGCCCGAAGTGCCAAGCGACAGGATCGCCGGCGAGACGAAATGGGCGGAAACGGTTTCGGTCGGAATGACCACCTCGGCGCTGATGCCGGACGGAATTTCCCCCTCGGCGTTCGCGGTCCGGACCTCGACCGCAAAGGTGCGCGTGGCGGAATCGGCAGCCGCCGCGACAAAGCAGACGAGCCCGCGTTCCGTCTGGCCGGTGGCATAGCGCACCTCGGCCACGCGACCGGACTGGATGCGGGCGCGGTCCATCTGGCTCACACGGACGATGGTGCGCAGCGGCGCGTTCTCGACAATCGTGATGACGTCCGTTCCGGCGCCCACATATTCGCCCACCTCGGCGGCGATATCATCGACCTGCCCGGGGAAGGGCGCGCGCACCAGCGTGTCGTCGATCTGTTCCTCAAGCCGGGCAACCTCTTCGCGCGCCGATTGCAGCAGTGTCTCCAGCTCGCGCAGTTGCGCGGCGGTGGAATAGCCGCTCTGTTGCAGCCGCAGTTGCGCGTCATAGTCGCGTTGCCGCCGGTCCAGAACCGCCTCGGCCTCGCGCAGACGGCTGTCGAGCCCTTCAAGCGTCATGCGAAAGACGGGTTGGCCGGCCTCCACGCGCTCACCCCGGTCCACGAGAATTTCCGCGACCCGGCCGGCGCTCTGACTGCGCGCCGGGGCGGTGCGGAAGGCCATGACGTCGCCCTGCCCGCTCACGAACAGCGGAACCTCCTGTGCGCGGAGCGTCGCGACCTCGACCAACGGAACACGGGTTTGTGCCTGCTGCGGCGCTACCGCCGCGCTCGGTTCACCAAAGAGGATGCCGGACGCCATCCAGCCGGCCGCGCCGAGCGCCAGGATACCCGCTATGGCAATGGAAGAACGCGACATCAGAAACCCCTTATGCAGAACTGGTCTTCAGTAACCGGCGGACACTTGGAAAAGCCGGTATCCGCGCCATATTGTAATTTGAATTCGAATTGCAATATGAGCGATTGTGAAATTTCTGACAGGACCCGGATGAACCGTCACGCACCGCCCCTTACTGAAACCGCTACCCGCCGCGCCGACGGGGCCGCCACGCGCGCGCTGCTTCTCGATGCGGCCGGGTTGGTGATCGCCGAAAAGGGCGTCGAACGGGCGACCGGGAAGGAGATCGCCGAACGCGCGGGCGCAAGTTCCAACGCGATCAACTATCACTTCGGCGGGATGGAGGGGCTCCATACCGAGGTTCTTCTGGCGGCCCATGAAAACCTCGCATCCTTTGACGTGCTGTCGGATATCCTTGAGGGCGGCGGGTCGGCCGAGGACAAGATGCGCCAGTTCATCCGGCTGGTCGTTTCGGCAACCTTTGTCCCGCAGGGCCATGACTGGGCGCTGCCGGTGCTGACGCGCGAACTCGTGTCGCCGACGCCGGCGGGGAACGCGCTGCGTGAATGTCAGTTGCTGCCGAAAAAGCAGATCATCGAACAGATCGTGGCTCAGGCCGTCGGCCGACCGCCCGAAGACCCGCTGGTTCACCGCGCAAGCTTTTCCGTCTTTGCCTCCATCGTGATGCTGCTGATCTCGTCGCATGAAAGCCGCGCCCAGTTCTTTCCCCATATCGGCGAAGGCGCCGAGGCGGTGGAGCCGATGACCGATCACGTCCACCGTTTTGTGATGGGCGGGCTCGCCGCGATCCGGCAAGACGGCTAGGCCAGGACCGCTAGGACGGCGCGATGCGGGCGGGATGCGGCAGGATCTCACCCTCGGCCGCGCCGTGAAGGCCCGCGGCATTCGCCTCATCCGTGTCGATATGCATCTCGGTCACCGCCACGGGGGACACACGGACCAGCGTGCGCGCAAAGGTCACCTCGCGCCCCGGCGATCCAAGCTGCACATCGACCACATCCCCATCCGCCAGACCCAGCCGCGCCGCGTCCGCCGGGTTGGTGTGGATATGGCGCGCGGCGATGATCAGGCCGTCAGTCTCATGCGTGCCGGCCGGGCCGATCAGGCGCAGGTGCGGCGTATCCTGCAGCCGCCCGCTGTCACGGACCGGCGGGTCGAGCCCAAGGGCAAAGCTGTCGGTGCGTGACACTTCGACCTGCACCCGGTCCCGTAGCGGCCCGAGGATGGCGACCCGTTCCAGACGCCCGCGCGGCCCCTCCAGCGTGACCCGTTCCTCGGCCACCCAATGGCCGGGCTGGCGCAACGGACAGGCCGGGCGCAGGACATGACCGGCCCCGAAGAGCGCCGCCACCGCCGCCGCGTCCAGATGCACATGACGGGCCGAGACGGCGACGGGGATCACCGCGGGGCCCGGCGCCGGGCGGGCAAGATGGCACGCGGTTTCCTGCGCGATCATCAGCTGTTCGGCCGTTTCTGTCACGAGAACCCTGACCCTTGACCCGTAGGCCTGTATCTGCGGCGCGGCGCCATCCGACAGGTCGACGGCAAGGTTGCGGTCCTGATCCAGATGCAGCCCCAGAAAGCCCAGCCCGTCGCAGATCCGCCGCCGCATGGAGGCCGAGTTTTCGCCGATGCCGCCCGTGAAGACCACCGTGTCGAGACCACCCATCGCCGCGGCATAGGCGCCCAGATACTTGCGGGCGCGATAGGCGCAGACCTCGATCGCAAGCTGGGCGGCGCTGTCGCCGGCCTCGGCCCGGGCCTCGACCTCCTGCATGTCCGAAACGCCTGCAAGCGCCAGAAGCCCGCTCTCGCGGTAGAGCGCATCTTCCACCTCGGCGGCGGAAAGACCGAAGCGCCGTTCGAGAAAGCCGAAAAGCCCCGGGTCGACATCGCCGGACCGGGTACCCATCACCAGCCCTTCCAGCGGTGTCAGGCCCATGGAACTGTCGATGCTCTCGCCGTTCAGGATCGCACAGGCGCTGGCGCCATTGCCCAGATGCAGGCTGACCAGCCGCAGGTCGCGCAGCGGTTCGCCCAGTTCCGCCGCCGCGCGCTCGGCCACATATTTGTGCGAGGTTCCGTGAAACCCGTAGCGGCGCATCCCTGCATCCCGCCACGGCGCGGGGATCGCATAGGTGGTGGCGCGGGGTGGGTTGGTCAGGTGAAAGGCCGTGTCGAACACGGCCACCTGCGGCAGGCCGGGCCAGGCCGCCATCGCCGCGCGCATCCCGGCCAGCCCCGCCGGGTTGTGCAAGGGTGCCAGTGGCGTCAGCGCCTCGACCTCTGCCAGAAGCGCGTCATCGACACGTGCGGGGTCGGTGAACCGCGCCCCGCCATGGGCGACGCGGTGCCCGACCGCGTCGGGCGCGCCTAGCCCCTCGGCCCCGAGCAGGGCGGGCACGGCGGCGATCACAGCCGGGATATCGGCATGGTCCAACGCCTCTTGCCGGGTGCCCTTCGGCCCGGTGATCCGCGCCACGCAGCGCCCGCCCCCGAACCGGTCGAACGTCGCCTTGAGCCGCTGATGGCTGGTCATCCCGATATCATGCACCCCAAGCTTGAGGCTGGAGCTTCCCGCATTGAACACAAGCACCCGCATCAGACCGCCCCCTTTTCGCGCCCGCGCATCGCCCCGAGGGCCCCGCGCACAGCCTTGTCGATTTCCAGCACCAGAAGCAGCGCCACCCCCGCCGCCACGCATTGCACCAGCTGCCAAAGGCCAAGCGGACGCGTTTCGAACAGCGTCTGCGCCAGCGGCAGATAGGTAAAGCCGAGTTGAAACAGCGTCACGACGGCGATTGCCACCAGAACCGCCGGCGTCCCCCGCACCCCCGCAACCGTCATCGACGCGCCCAGCCGGTAGCGCACGGAAAAGAGATAGAACACCTCCATCGCGACCAGCGTATTGACCGCCATCGTCCGCGCCACGGCCTCATCCGCACCGCTGCGCAGCGCCAGTTCGAACTGCCCGAATATCCCCGCCGCAAACAACGCCGAGACAAGGACGATCCGCCACAGGACGAAGCCGGACAGGATCGGCGTGTCGGTCCGGCGGGGCGGTTGCTGCATGACCTGGGGCTCGGGCCGCTCGAATGCGAGCGCCATGGCAAGGCCCACCGAGCTGACCATGTTGACCCACAGGATCTGCAACGGCGTGATCGGCAGCGTGAGCCCCAGCAGCACCGCAAGGATCAGGCTGATGCTCTCGCCTCCGTTGACCGGCAGCACGAAGGTGATGACCTTGCGCAGGTTGCCATAGACGGTCCGGCCTTGGCGCACGGCCTCGGCGATCGAGGCAAAGTTGTCGTCGGTCAGCACCACATCCGCCGCCTCGCGCGCGGCCTGCGACCCCTTGTGCCCCATGGCGATCCCGATATCCGCGCGCTTGAGCGCGGGAGCGTCGTTCACGCCGTCGCCCGTCATGGCCACCACCGCGCCGTTCGCCTGAAGCGCCTCGACCAGCCGCAGCTTGTGTTCCGGGCTGGTGCGGGCAAAGACGCTTACGCCGGTCACGGCGGAACGCAGCGCGGCATCGTCCATCAGGTCCAGATCGGCACCGGTCAGGACATGGCCAGGGGCGTCGAGACTGATCTGGCGGGCAATTGCGGCGGCGGTCCCCTTGTGATCGCCGGTGATCATGCGCACCGCGATCCCCGCCGCCCGGCAGTCCGCGACAGCGCGGATCGCCTCGGGTCGCGGCGGGTCGATGAACCCCGCCAGCCCCAGTAGCACAAGTCCCCCCGCGATATCCTCATGCCCGAGCCCTGCCCCGGCATGAGGCTTTCGCGCCAATGCGAGCACGCGCAGACCCTCGGCCGCGATCTCATCGGCGCGATCCGCCCAACAGGCCGGATCGAACGGTGCCTCTCCTTCTCCGGTCTCGACCGCTCCGCAACGCGCGAGCACCTGTTCGGGCGCGCCCTTGACCAGAACCATCCCGTCCGACGCCACCGCCATGTAGCGATAGCGGGCATCGAACGGAATCGTCGCCCCCGCCACCGGACGCGCCGCCGGATCAAGGCCCAGCCGTCCCGCAAGCGCGAGCAGCGCGCCCTCCATCGGGTCGCCCTCGGTTCGCCAGCCACCCGGGCCGGGCTTGATCTCGGCGCTGTTGCAACCCGCCGCCACCCCCGCGATGGCGCGCAGAAGATTGTCCGGCGCGGTGACCTGCCCGTCCTTGATCACCCGGCCTGCAGGGTCATAGCCCTCGCCCTCCAGGCCGTAGCGGCCCGCCGCGGTTTCCAGCACGGTCACCATCATCTCGTTCCGCGTCAGCGTCCCGGTCTTGTCGCTGCAGATCGTCGTCACCGCTCCGATCGTCTCGATCGCCGGCAGCCGGCGCACGATGGCGTGGCGCCGCGCCATGGCCTGCACCCCGATGGCGAGCGTCACGGTCAGGATCGCCGGCAGCCCCTCGGGGATCGCCGCCACGAAAAGCCCGACGACGATCATGAAGGCATCGGCGAAATCCATGCCCCGCCCCAGCGTGGTAAACGCCAGCACCGCCGCAGCGACGGCCATGACCGCAAAGGTCAGGACGCGGGCAAGCTGGTCCATCTGCCGCACAAGGGGCGTCGTCAGACGTTCGACCCCCGACATGAGACCGCTGATACGGCCGATTTCCGTCGCGGCGCCGGTGGCGACCACGACGCCCGTGCCGGTGCCTTCGGAGACGAGCGTCCCGGAAAAGACCATCGCCCGCCGGTCGCCCAGAGCGGCATCGGCGGCAACCGGCGTCACGTCCTTGGGGGCCGGAACGGATTCCCCGGTCAGGATCGCCTCATCCACCCGCAGCGCGGCCAGCCCGACCAGCCGCAGATCAGCGGGCACCTTGTCGCCCGCCTCGATCAGGACGATGTCGCCGGGCACCAGATCGGCGGCGGGCACGACCTGCCGCCGCCCGTCGCGGCGCACCGCGGCCTCTTCCGCCAGCATCCCGCGCAGGGCGGCAATGGCCTGTTCGGCCCGCCCCTCCTGTATCAGGCCGAAGACGGTGTTGAAGATCACGACGGCAAGG
Organism: Halodurantibacterium flavum; assembly: GCF_042681825.1. Lineage (NCBI taxonomy): Bacteria > Pseudomonadati > Pseudomonadota > Alphaproteobacteria > Rhodobacterales > Paracoccaceae > Halodurantibacterium > Halodurantibacterium flavum. Next base: position 115,549 of record NZ_JBHUGH010000006.1, on the reverse strand, counting down.
ATCACCCCCGTATCGAGCCAATGGCCCAGCAGGGCGGTGATCGCCGCCGCCACGATCAGCGCGAGGATCAGGAGGTTGTTCACCTGCCGCAGCAACCGCCCGATCAGCCCCGGGCGGGGCGGTTCCGGCAGGCGGTTCGGCCCCGTCTCACGCAACCGGGCCGCCGCTGCCTCGGCGCTCAGGCCACGTTCCTCGGTGTCCAACGCCGCAAGAACCTCGTCCGTCGGGGCGGCCCAGGGGGTTTCCAGCGACATGTCCCGGCGCATATCAGGGCGCCGTGTAGCCGCCATCGACCAGATGATAACTGCCTGTGATAAAGCTCGCCCGGTCCGACAAAAGGAAGAGCGTCAGCGCCGAGACTTCTTCGGGTGTCCCGATCCGGCCCATCGGGTGCATCCCGGCAAGCGCATCCAGCATCTCTTGCGAGAGATTCTTTGACAGAAGCGGGGTGTTGATGAAGGCCGGCCCGACGGAATTCACCCGCACGCCCTTTTGCGCATATTCCATCGCAGCCGTCTTGGTGAGGCCAAGAACCCCGTGCTTCGCCGCGACATAGGCCGCCGAATTCGCGAACCCGACGCTGCCGAGGATCGAGGACATGTTGACGATCGCGCCGCCGCCCGCAGCCTCCATCGCCGGGATCTGGTAGCGCATCCCGTAAAAGACGCCGTTGAGGTTCACGTCGATCACCTTGCGCCAGCCATCGGCCGGATAGTCGCCCACCGGCGCCGAGGGTCCGCCGATGCCGGCATTGTTGACCGCAAGATGAAGCCCGCCACCCTGCTCCACCGCGGCCTTGACCAGCCGCTCGGCATCCTCGGCACGCGACGCATCCGCCGTGACCGCGATGGCGCGGCCGCCTGCGGCTGTGATGCCGTTCACGACGTCGGACAATGCGGCCTCGTCCAGATCGCTTGCCACGACAAAGGCGCCGCTCGCCGCCATTTCCTCGGCGATGACGGCCCCGATGCCCGAGGCGGCGCCGGTAACGATGGCGGTTCTTCCCGAAAAATCGAAGCGAATGGTCATGCGTCCTCTCCTTTGTCCGTGGCGGCAGGGTTGCCGCCCTTTGTCCGAGTGGATCGCATGGGGCGGCATCGTCGCGCCTTGATCGACATCAAGAAAGAGACGGGAAGAGGAGAATGTTCCGGAAAAGCGGGTCCGGCAGTGCGGTGAACTGCCCTGAGCCCTGAGCCCTGAGCCCTGAGCCCTGAGCCCTGAGCCCTGAGCCCTGAGCCCTGAGCCCTGAGCCCTGAGCCCTGAGCCCTGAGCCCTGAGCGGGATGGTCCAGTCACGATGCCGCCGCAAGGGGCGGCATCGCGTTATTCTCAGCCCAGCTTTCGCAGGTAGGTCCAAGTGGGCACGTTGGCATTGCGCGCGACGCTGAACGCCTCGGCATCGCCGAGATATTCGAAACCGGCATTGGTCAGGACGCGGGCGGAACCGGGGTTGTCCTGAAAGACCTGCGCGAACATGGTCTTGTTTCCCAGCGGGTTCGCCGCGACGATGGCCTGTACCGCCTCGGACGCATAACCGGTGTTCCAGACCGCGGGGGCGACCCAATAGCCGATCTCTGCCTGATCGCGATCGAGCCGGGAAAGCGAGATCAGCCCCAGAAGTTCGGCGCCCCCCGCGCCCGAGGCGTCCATCGCCCAGACGGCCTGCGCGCCATTACCCGACATCGCCCGGCCTACGAAGGCCGAGGCCGCGCCCGGCGGATAGGGATGCGGGATCGAGGTGGTCTGCTGCGCGACGCGCCGGTCCGAGGCATACATGGAGATAAGACCCTCATCCGAGCGACGCAGCGGCCGCAGCAAAAGCCGGTCCGCGACGACGACCGGCAAGCCGGTCCCGATCTGGGTATCCATTATCGTCATGCCTTCCCTCCCTCGGCATCACGGCCCCGTTCTGCGGCCACGCGCCCTTCCCTCAAGTAAAAATGGTCTTTCAACGGCCCTTGCGCAAGGCGCGCCCGGCCATGTTCGTCTGTCCTTCTACGTCCCATCTGGTTAACGTCCGGCTAAGCGGCGTGTCGGAATTGACCCGCCGAAACGAAACGGGGGACCGGCTTTGCAGCCGATCCCCCGATACATGAACTTTGTAAAGGTTCGGCTTACTCCGCAGCCTCCGCAACCGGGAGGACCGAGATAAAGGTGCGGCCCTTGAGGCCCTTGTGGAAGGTTACCTGACCTTCGGTCACGGCAAAGATGGTGTGGTCGCGGCCCATGCCGACGCCCTCACCCGGCCACCACTTGGTGCCGCGCTGACGCACGATGATGTTGCCCGAGACCGCAGCCTGGCCACCATAAAGCTTTACGCCAAGACGGCGACCGGCAGAGTCGCGACCGTTCCGGGATGAACCGCCTGCTTTCTTGTGTGCCATATCGCGTTACTCCTGAGCTTCGGCCGTTTCGGCCGCGGGTTTCTTCTTTGCCGCGCGCTTGGGCTTTTCGGCAGCTTCTGCGCCAGCCTCGACCTTGGACTCTGCCTTGGCAGCGGCGGGTTTCGCAGCCTTGGCCTTGCCATCGGCAAGAATGCCGGTGATCCGCACCAGCGTCAGTTGCTGGCGGTGGCCCTTGGTGCGCTGCGACGAGTGCTTACGGCGGCGCTTGACGAAATGGATGACCTTTTCGCCCTTGATCTGGTCGATGACCTCGGCCTCGACCGCCGCGCCGGCCACAAGGGGGGCACCCACGGTCAGGTCGTCACCGCCGAGCATCAGAATCTCTTCGAACCGGATCGTGTCACCGGCATTGCCAGCAAGCTTTTCCACGCGCAGAACGTCGCCCGCCTGCACCCGGTATTGCTTGCCGCCCGTCTTGAGGACCGCGAACATCGGCCTTTTCCTTCTTTTCCCCGCGTCCTGTGGCCCCCTTTCGGGTGTTTGACGGCCCTTCGGCCTGCCTCGGACGGCGCGCCCTTTCGGGCGAATACAAAAGTGCCCGCCGCAGCCCCATGCCACGTCAGGAGGCCGCTATATCGGGGAAAGAGGCCGCGCTGTCAAGCGACGTCGCGGCCCGATCCGCCGGTTTCCGATCAGATATCCTGCGCCGCAAGCACACGGGCCGCCGCAATCCCCAGATCGCGGGAAATCGCGAGGAAGACGTCATCGAAGGCGGCAAACAGCGCGCGTGTCATGCGCCGCCCTGCGGCACTTTCGGCGAAGGTCACGTAATCCTCCAGCGCCTCATCAGGCAGCGGGCCATAGGCGAGGATCAGGAAGGCGTAAAGCCATTCCTCGGTCTCGGCGCGGATCACCTCTTCCTGCGACCAGACATCGGCCAGCATGTCCTGTTCGGTCAGCGCCTGATCGAAGGCACCGCCATCGGCAAGCCCCATGTAAAAGGCAAGGTTCGCATTCAGCGCCCCCTCCACATTCGCCTCGACGAGGTCGCCGGCCGCGACAAAGCGGTCGATCAGCTCGATTCTTGGGCCGCCATCGTCCCACATCAGCTGCGCGCGATCGCGGCTTTCGGCCTCGACATCCGTGTCGAGCATCGCCTGACGGGCGGAAACCTCCAGCTCCACCACCTGGCGGCCCATGTCCGACGCAAAGAACGCCGTCATGTCCGGCACAAGGGGCGAGGCGTCGAGCTCCGCCGTAAAGCGATCCATGATGCGGCTTTCCATCCGCGCCACGTCATAGATTTCCGAGACCGCGTCTTCCCAGCGTGCGGCGACCTGCGGCGGGAACCATTCCGCCCCGATCTCGGCGCCGTGGCCCAGACCCTCCTCGCGCAGGATGACGGTGAGTTCCGGAAGGCGCAGCAGGGCGGCAAGCTCCTGCACCTCGGCCTGCCGGTCTTCCTGCGCATGGGCCATCCCCGAGGCCATTCCCGAGGCAAGCACCATGGCAACGGCCACAGGGCGGAGGAAAGACATCGACGGGATCATGACGTGGCTCGCATTGAACTGATACTCCTCTCCATCCGCCCTTTATCCATGCCGCACCGGCAACTGCACAGTGCGTTCGCAGCCCATCGCATTTAAGTGAACGATCCGCCACCACCATTCAAAGGCAGAAACCGTCGCGGGCGCGGCATGTTCCCCGGTGGATTTGCGAAGGATATGCGGGGCGATCCTGCATACACCTTCACCCGCACGATTGACGCGGGCTGCGGCATCGGGCAAGCGGTGCCCATGCTCACCATACGCGACATCACCTATTCCGTCGAAGGCCGCCCCCTGTTCGAGGGCGCCGGCGCCATGATCCCCACGGGCCACAAGGTCGGCCTTGTCGGACGCAACGGCGCCGGCAAGACGACGCTGTTCCGCATCATCCGGGGCGAACTGGCGCTGGAAGGCGGAGAGATCTCGCTGCCCGCCCGCGCCCGCATCGGCGGCGTCGCTCAGGAGGTGCCGTCATCCGGGACCTCGCTGATCGACACGGTGCTGGCCTGCGACACCGAACGCGCCGCTCTGATGGCCGAGGCCGAAAGCGCCACCGACCCCAGCCGCATCGCCGAGATCCAGACCCGGCTTGCCGATATTGACGCCTGGTCGGCCGAGGCGCGCGCCAGTTCGATCCTGCGTGGGCTCGGCTTCGAGCCCGAGGACCAGTTGCGCCCCTGCTCGGATTACTCGGGCGGCTGGCGGATGCGCGTCGCGCTGGCTGGCGTCCTTTTCGCGCAGCCCGACCTGCTGCTGCTGGACGAACCGACGAACTATCTGGACCTCGAAGGCGCGCTCTGGCTCGAAAGCTATCTGGCGAGATATCCCCATACGGTCATCATCATCAGCCATGACCGGGGCCTCTTGAACCGGGCGGTCGGCGCGATCCTGCATCTGGAGGACCGCAAGCTGACGCTTTACCAAGGCGGCTATGACACATTCGCCCGGACGCGGGCGGAACAACGCGCCGTCCTTGCCGCCGAGGCCAAGAAGCAGGAAACCCGGCGCGCGCATCTGCAAAGCTTCGTGGACCGGTTCAAGGCCAAGGCCTCCAAGGCGCGGCAGGCCCAGAGCCGGGTCAAGATGCTGGAAAAGATGACGCCGATCACCGCGCCGGAAGAGGCCGCAAAACACGTCTTTACCTTTCCCGAACCCGAAGAGCTTTCACCGCCCATCATCGCGCTCGAGGATGTGGATGTGGGCTATGACGGCCGGGCGGTGCTGCGGCGGCTGAACCTGCGCATTGACCAGGACGACCGCATCGCCCTTCTGGGCCGCAACGGCGAGGGGAAATCGACGCTGTCCAAGCTGCTGGCCGCCAAGCTCGAAACGATGGGCGGGCGCATCGCGCGCAGCAGCAAGCTGCGGATCGGCTATTTCGCGCAGCACCAGGTAGACGAACTGCATCTGGACGAAACGCCGCTTCAGCACATCATGCGCCAGCGCCCCGGTGAGGGTCAGCCGAAACTGCGCGCCCGGCTCGCGGGCTTTTGCCTGATGGCGGCACAGGCGGAAACCGAGGTCGGGCGGCTTTCGGGCGGGCAGAAGGCGCGGCTGTCGCTGCTTCTGGCGACGCTCGACGCGCCGCATCTCCTGATCCTCGACGAACCGACGAACCACCTCGATATCGAAAGCCGGGAGGCGCTGGTCGAGGCGCTGACCGGCTATTCGGGCGCGGTGATCCTTGTGAGCCACGACATGCATCTGCTCAGCCTCGTGGCGGACCGGCTGTGGCTGGTCAAGGGCGGCGCCGTCGCCCCTTATGAGGACGATCTGGAAACCTATCGCAAGTCGCTGCTGCAATCCGAGGAGCCGGCCCGCGCGGCCAAGCCCAAGCCCGAGAAGAAACGCGCCAGCCGGGACGAGATGCAGGCCCTGCGCGCCGAGGTCCGCAAATGCGAGGACCGGCTGGAAAAGCTGAACGGGATGCGGGACAAGCTGGCGAAAAAGCTCGCCGACCCCGAGCTTTACGAGCCGTCGCGCATCGGCGAGATGGAGACCTGGCAAAAGAAATACGCCGAGGTGATGGACGGTCTCGACCGGGCGGAGGCGCTCTGGCTCAAGGCGCAGGAAAAGCTGGAAGAGGCGGCGGGCTGAAACGGGGCTGATCGTCGGGCCCGGCGTCAGGGGAACGCGATCCGCCCGGGCTGTTGTCCAACCTGATCGCTCAGCCCGACCGCAGGCCCGCTGACAGGACCGGCCCGCCCGTGCAGACATCACCGCCGATACCCCGCAGGGAATACGGGCCCGGGCGTGGCGGGGGCTCGACGCCCACGCCACGCCCCATCGCGCCGCACCTAACGTCGCACCTGGACAGGAAAGATGATGGATACCGCCTTTCTCATCACTGCCTTCGTCGCGCTCTTCGTGGTCATCGACCCGATCGGCCTTGCGCCGCTCTTCATCGCGCTGACCCGCGGCATGACCGCCCGCGCCCGGATCGCCATCGGTATCCGGGCCTGTCTGGTCGCGATCGGGCTTCTGACGCTCTTCGGCCTTGCGGGCGAAGGGTTGCTGAACTTCATCGGGATTTCCATGCCCGCCTTCCGCATCGCGGGCGGGATACTCCTTTTCCTCACCGCGCTCGACATGCTGTTCGAGCGGCGGACCGAACGGCGCGAGGGGCGCAGCACCCCCGCCGACGATCCGTCGGTCTTTCCGCTCGCCATGCCGCTGATCGCGGGTCCGGGCGCGATGGCGACGATGATCCTGCTGGCCGGGCAGACCTCGGGCGGAATCGACCTCTTTGCGGTACATCTGGTCATGGTCGCGGTCGTCGCGCTCTGCTTTCTGCTCTTTCTGCTCGCGGGCCCGATGGAGCGTGCGTTGGGACGGACGGGAACGCTGGTCATCACGCGGCTTCTGGGGATGCTGCTGGCGGCGCTGTCGGTGCAATTCGTGATCGACGGCCTGCGTCAGGCGATCTGATCCGCACGCGACCGCAGGAAGCGGATGACAGCCGCACCGCGCTGCCCTACATCTTCCGCAGGAGGGCTGCGCATGGCGGGCGAGAACACGGCACGGTTGATCTATCTTGTGCTGCTGCTGGCCGCGATCGGCGGCTATGTTCTGCTGGCCAACCGGCGGCAGATAGGCCAGATGGCCCAGCAGGCGGCGATCTGGCTGATGATCATCGTAGGCCTTGCCGCCGCCTGGCAGCTGTGGTCCGACACGCAGAACAGCGCGCGGATGCAGCAGATGGCCATCATCGACCCCGAAAGCGGCCAGATTGAGGTGCCCCGGGCCTGGGACGGGCATTACTACCTTACCGTCGCAATCAACGGCGTGCCGCTGCGCTTTCTCGTGGACACCGGCGCAACCGAAGTGGTGCTCAGCGCCAAGGACGCCCGCGCCGCCGGGTTCTCACCGGCCAAGCTCAACTATTACGGGCAGGCCCGGACCGCGAACGGAGTGGTGCGCACGGCGCCCATTCGTCTGGAGCGGGTAGAACTGGCGGGGCATGTGGAAACCAACATGTCCGCCTGGGTGAACGAGGGTGAGATGGAGACCTCGCTGCTGGGGATGACGTATCTCAGCCGCTTTGCCCGGATCGAGATCACGCGCGACCGGATGATCCTCAGCCGCTAGCGCTTTCCGCCTTTTTCTGCCAGCGGCCATCCTCTTCGGCCCAGTATTGCGCCGCCACCCCTGCCCCGGCAAGGTCCCGCCATTGCCCCCGCGCATGGTCGAGCGCGGCCGCATCATTCCCGTCGAACATGACCCAGACCCGGTCGAGCGACTGAACCTCCTCCGCGGTCACGACCGCACCGTCGACCGACATCACGCAGTTCGCGCCGTTCGGACGGTCCACCCCAAGCGTCAGAAGCACGGGCTGGTCCGCGTCATGCGGGCCGCCCGCAAGGCCATGGGGCAGAAAGCCGTCCTCTGCCCCGAGCCAGAGCCGCTGGTCCAGCCAGTTCAGCCGGTCCGCGTCGGTCCCCCGCACCGCGACCCGCCAGCCGGTGGCCAGCGCCTTTTCCAGCAGCATGGGGGCCACGGCCTCCAGCGGCGAGCGGGTCAGGTGGTAGAACAGCGCGGGCATCAGCCCCCGCTTTTCTCGAACTTGTCGCGGATCAGCCGGTCAAGCGCGCGCACGCCCCAGCCCGTGGCGCCCTTGGGCGCAAAGGTGCTGTCGCCGGTCAAAAGCGCCACGCCCGCGATGTCGACGTGAATCCACGGGGTTTCCGGTTTGACGAAGCGTTGCAGGAACTGCGCCGCGGTGATCGAGCCCGCAGGCCGCCCGCCGGTGTTCTTGATATCGGCCACACGCGACTTGATCAGCTTGTCATAGCTTTCGCCCAGGGGCATCCGCCAGGCGCCCTCCCCCTCGGCCGTGGCGGCCTTGAGGAACGCGTTGCACAGCGTATCGTCATTGGAGAAGACGCCGGCATTGTCGTGCCCAAGGCCGATGATGATCGCCCCGGTCAGCGTGGCAAGGTCGATCATGCCCACCGGATTGAACCGCTCCTGCGCGTACCAGAGCACATCTGCGAGGACGAGCCGCCCCTCGGCATCGGTGTTGATCACCTCGATCGTGTCGCCCTTCATCGAACGCACGACGTCGCCGGGCCGCTGCGCGCGGCCGTCCGGCATGTTCTCGACCAGACCGACCAGACCCACGACATTCGCCTTTGCCTTGCGCAGCGCAAGCGCCCGCATGACGCCCGCGACGACGCCCGCGCCGCCCATGTCCATCGTCATGTCTTCCATGCCGGCCGCCGGCTTGATGGAAATGCCGCCGGTGTCAAAGACGACGCCCTTGCCCACCAACGCAAGCGGCGCCTCGTCGCCACCGCCCTGCCACTGCATCACGACGACCTTGGACGGGCTTTCCGAGCCCTGCCCCACGCCCAAGAGCGCCCGCATCCCGAGCTTTTCGAGATCGGCCTCTTCGAGGATCTCGACCTCCAGCCCCAGTTCCTGCATTGCGGCGAGACGTGCGGCGAAATCGTCGGTGGTCAGGATATTCGCAGGCTCGTTCACCAGATCGCGGGTAAAGAACACGGCCTCGGCCAGCGCGGCCATGGGCTTGGCTGTGGCGGCGACCTCTTCGGGCTTGTCGGCCATCAGCGTGACGGTGCCAAAGCCCTTTTTCTCGCCGGTCTTGTGGTCGGTGAAATCATAGGCCCGCAGCGCAAGACCATAGGCGATGTCGGCCGCGCGGGGATGACCGCCAGCCACCAGCAGGACCGGATCGGCGCCCATCGCACGACCCACGGCGGCCCCGGCGCGGCGTGCCTCATCGACCGTCGCGCGGCGCGGCAGCTTGACGATCTGCAGGGCCTTCGCCGCCAGTCCCGCCGGCCAGGCAAGTTCCTGCGTGTCGCCAGGCTTGGCCTTTTCCCAGTCCTCGGATGCCGCCAGTCGCGCGGTCGCGCCGCGCGTCAGGCGGTTCAGGCGGCGGAAAGCCGAGCCTTCGGACAGGACGACGACGCGCCCTTCAAATCCTGCGATTGCATCAAGGTCGGTTTCGGTGAAGTTGATCGTAACTGGTGTGGTCATTGCATCCTTCCCGTCTTTGCGCAGACCCTAGCCCCGCCCCTGCGGATTGACCAGATTAGAGTTTTCCCCGCCAAAGCTTTGGGCTACGGTCCCCGCCACCTGAAGACCACCAGAAGACCCCCGGGGAGATACCGCGCGCATGTCGAGATTCGACAGATACATGCTGTCGCAGCTGATGGTTGTGTTCGGCTTTTTCGCGCTGATCCTCGTTTCGGTCTATTGGGTGAACCGGGCCGTCGCACTGTTCGACCAGCTTCTGGGGGACGGGCAGACGGCGCTGGTCTTTCTGGAAATCAGCCTGCTGACGCTGCCGAATGTGGTGCGGCTCGTGCTGCCGGTGGCGTCCTTCGCGGCGGCGGTGTTCGTCACCAACCGGCTTTCGGGCGACAGTGAACTTGTGGTGATGCAGGCGACCGGCTTTTCCAGCTACAGGCTGGCGCGGCCGGTCGTGATCTTCGGGCTGATCGTCGCGGCGATGATGTCGGTCCTGACGCATTACCTCGTCCCCGCCAGCCGGACCGAGCTTGCCGAGCGGCAGGGCGAGATCGCTGAGAACATCACCGCCCGCCTGCTGACCGAGGGACAGTTCCTTCATCCCTCCGAAGGCATCACGCTCTATATCCGCGAGATCTCGCCCGAGGGAGAGTTGCGTGACATCTACCTGTCCGATGCCCGCGACCCGCGCGCCCGTGTCACCTATTCCGCCCGGGCGGCCTATCTGCTGCGGGGGGAAAACGGGCCGATGCTGGTGATGGTCGACGGGATGTCGCAGAATCTCCGGGCCGAGGGACAGCGCCTCTACACCACCCGGTTCGACGATCTGGCCTATGACATCAGGGCGCTGGTCACCTCGGGCAGCCGGGGACGGCTCGATGCGCGGGAACTGCCGACGACCGCGCTCTTCAATCCCGACCCCGCGATGCTGGAGGCGACGGGCCAGAGCCGCGCCTTTTTCCTGCATGAGGGTCACAGCCGGTTCGCCCAGCCGATGCTGGCCGCCGTAACGGCCGTGGTGGGCTTTGCGACGCTGCTGCTGGGCGGGTTCAGCCGGTTCGGGATCTGGCGGCAGATACTGGCCGCCGTCGTCCTTTTGATCATGGTGCAGATGGTGGCGAACACGACCTCGGGCATGGCGCTGCGGGACGAACGGCTCGCGGCGCTTGCCTGGGTCCCGGTGATCCTTGGCGGAGCGGCAGCTTTCGTGATCCTGTGGCTTTCGGCGCGGTCGCGCATCGTCTGCCACACGACCCCGGGCGCGGGCCCCGGCACGGGCGGCGGAGAACCTGCATGACGCTCGAACGCTATTTCGCCCGGCGCTTTCTGAACGCCTTTCTCATCGTGCTGGGCGTCTTTCTGGGGATGATGCTGCTTCTGGACATGGTGGAACAGATCCGCCGTCTTGCAGGCCGAGCCCCCGGTCTTGGCCCCGCGCTCGAACTTGCGGCGCTCAATGCGCCCGAAGGCGTTTACCGCATCCTGCCGCTGATCGTCATCCTGTCCTCGGTTCTGATGTTCCTGGGGCTCGCCCGCAGCAGCGAGCTTGTGGTGACGCGCGCGGCCGGCATTTCGGCGCTGCGCAGCCTCATATCGCCGGTTGTCACGGCCCTTGCACTGGGCGTTCTGGCGGTCGCGGTCTTCAACCCGCTGGTTGCGGCGACGTCGAAACGCTATGAACTGCGGGCGGGGCAACTGACCGGCAACGATGCGGTCCTGTCGATCAGCCGCGAAGGTCTCTGGCTGCGGCAGGGCGGGCCCGAGGGGCAGACCGTGATCCGCGCCGAACGCGCGAGCCTGGAAGGCACCGAGCTATACCGCGTCACCTTCCTCTCCTTCTCGCCCGAAGGCGGGCCTGCGCGGCGGGTCGAGGCGGCAGAGGCCCGTCTGGGCCGCGGCGTCTGGCATCTGACCGATGTAAAGGAATGGCCGCTCGACAGCGAGAACCCGGAGCGCGACGCCCGGCGGATCGAGGCGCTGGACCTGCCCACCGATCTGACGCTGGATCAGATCCGCGACAGTTTCGGCACGCCCTCGGCGATCCCGATCTGGGATCTGCCGTCCTTCATCGCGCAGCTTGAACGGGCGGGGTTTTCGGCCCGCCAGCACCGGGTCTGGTTCCAGATGGAACTTGCCCTGCCGCTGCTGATGGCCGCGATGGTGCTGATCGGCGCGGGATTTTCCATGCGCCCGCCCCGGCTGGTCCGGTCGGGGCCTTTGGTCCTGATGGCGCTGCTGGCGGGGCTGGGCATCTTTTTCCTGCGCAACTTCGCACAGGTGCTGGGTGAGAACGGCCAGATCCCCGTCGCCTTGGCTGCATGGAGCCCGCCGCTGGCCGCCGTCCTGCTGGCACTTGGCCTGCTTCTGCATCTGGAGGAAGGATGAAGACCCTTCGCGCGCTTGCCCTTGGCGCCCTGCTGGCCCTGCCCATACCCGCGCCTCTCCTGGCCCAGGGGGTTCCGGCGACGCTGATCGCCGACCGGATTTCCGTGGCGGGCGACAACATGCTGATCGCCGAGGGCGCGGTCGAGGTGCTTTATGAGGGGCGGCGGATGCGGGCGAGCCGGATCGCCTATGACCAGTCGACCGGGCAGCTTGCCATCACCGGGCCGATCACGCTGGTCGACCCCGAGAGCGGCGTGATCCTTGTGGCCAGCGAGGCCGAGCTTTCCGACGATCTGCGCGACGGTATCCTTTTGGGCGCGCGGATGGTGCTGGACCGGCAGTTGCAGCTTGCCGCCCGCAGCATCGCCCGGCGCGAGGGGCGTTATACCGAGCTTGACCGGACGGTCGCGTCCTCTTGCCAGGTCTGCGCCGCCAACCCGACACCCTTGTGGGAAATCCGCGCCGCGCGGGTGGTGCATGACGAGCTGGAACGGCAGCTTTACTTTGACCGGGCGCAGTTCCGGGTGATGGGCATCCCGGTCGCCTATATCCCCCGCCTGCGCCTGCCCGACCCGACCGTAGAACGCACGAGCGGTTTCCTTGCCCCACGGTTCCGTACCACGAACACGTTGGGATGGGGGGCAAAGGTTCCCTATTTCCTGACGCTCGGCGATCACGCGGACCTGACGCTTACGCCTTATCTGTCCTCGGGGCGGACGCGGACGCTCGACTGGCGCTACCGGCAGGCGGTGCGCGGGGGCCAGTTCAGCTTTGAGGGCGCGTTTTCGGACGACAACCTGAGCCCCGACCGCCTGCGCGGCTATATCTTCGGCTCGGGGCGGTTCGACATGCCGGCGGGCTATGTGCTCAGCTTCGGGATCGAGACCGTCAGCGACAGCTATTACCTGCAGGACTATGACATCTCGGATCAGGACCGGCTGACGAGCTTTGTGGCGCTCAACCGGACGCGGCGCGATGAACATTTCGGGGCACGCGTCCTGCATTTTCGCTCGATCCGCGCCGGCGAGATCAACGCCGAACAACCCACGGTCGTCACCGAGCTTGACTGGCAGCGGCGCCTCGACCTCTGGGGCGGGATCGCCACGGGCCGGTTCAATGCGCATACACATTACCGCCCCTCGGCCGCAGATATTACCGGACGCGATGTCGCCCGCGCCAGCGCCAGCGCCGAGTGGCAGCGAAGCTGGGTTCTGCCGAACGGGATGGTCGCGACCACCGCCGCGCAATCGACATTTGATTTCTACGCCCTGCGGCAGGACAGCACGATGGAGAGCCCCCAGGGCCGCGCGACCCCTGCCGTGGGGGTCGAGCTTCGCTGGCCCTGGATGCGGAACGATCCAAACGGCGTCACCCATGTGATCGAGCCCGTCGTCCAGATCGTCGGCAGCCGCGTCACCAGCCGCAACCTGCCGGATGAGGACAGCGTCCTTGTCGAACTCGACGAGGGCAATCTTTTCGCACTCGACCGTTTCCCGGGCTGGGACCGCAACGAGGACGGGGTGCGCGCCAATGTCGGGCTGAGCTATACCCGCATCGATCCCTCGGGCTGGCAACTCGGCCTTGCGGTGGGGCGGGTGATCCGGATGAACCAGCGCAGCCAGTTCCCCGACGGATCTGGGCTGAACGCGACGCTTTCGGACTGGCTTGTGGTTGCCGACCTCACGAATTTTTCGCTGGGCGGGCGGGGCACCGTCAGCATTACCAATCGCGCACTCTTTGATGAAGGGCTGAGCTTCAGCCGGAACGAGTTGCGGCTTTTGTGGGATGCGGGGCGGCTCGATCTCGCCACCTCCTACCTGCATCTGCAACCCGATGCCGATCAGGGGCGCGACCGGGCGGTGCAGGAATGGGCGCTCGATGCCGCCTGGCGCGTCACCGCGAATTGGGAAGCGCAAGCGAACTGGCGCTATGACTTTGAGGCCGATCAGGCACAGCGCGCCGGTGCCGGACTCAGATGGCGGAACGAATGTGTGACGGTCGATCTTTCCCTCTCGCGCCGGTTCACATCCTCGACTAGTGTGAGGCCGACGACGACTTTCGGCCTTTCGGTCGATCTGATCGGCTTTGGCACCGGTCAGGCGGGGGCCCGTAGCCGGGCCTGCGCCCTGTGACCGGACCCGCGTGGTCGTGACGTGAAAGACCGGTCAAGCCGGCAAAGGACAAGAACGGGACGAGATGATGCGCCTCACCACCCTGCTTTTCGCCGCGGCCGTTGTGGCCGCCCCTCTTGCGGTCACTCCGTCGGCCGCGCCCGCCCAAGGCATGTTCGACACAAGGCTGCAGGTGAACGACCGGATCATCACCAACTATGAAGTGACGCAGCGCGCCCGTTTCCTAGATGTCCTGAACACCAGCGGCGATCTTGAGGCGCTGGCCCTTGAGGCGCTGATCGAGGACCGGCTGCGCCTTGACGCCGCGGCCGCCTATGGTGTCACCGCGACCGAGGAACAGGTCCGCGCGGGCATGAACGAATTCGCCGGCCGCGCCGGAATGGATGCCGACCAGTTCATCGCGGCGCTTGCAAGCGACGGCATCGACGCGGCCACGTTCCGCGATTTCGTCGAGGCGGGGCTTTTGTGGCGGGAAGTCGTGCGGCAGCGCTTTGGCAACCGCATCGGCCAGATTACCGAGGCTGATATCGACCTTGCTCTCTCTGCCAGTTCGCAGCAGCGGGCGCTGCGCATCCTTCTGTCGGAAATCGTGCTGCCCGGCACGCCGGAATGGATCGACCAGACCGGCCCGCTCGCTGACGAACTCAGCGCCTCGATCCGCAGCGAGGCCGAGTTCGCCGAGGCCGCGCAGCAATACTCGGCCTCTCAGTCGCGCGAGGCCGGCGGCCGGATCGACTGGCTGCCGCTTGCCAACCTGCCGCCCGCGATCGCGGACATGTTCCGCAACATGAGCCCCGGCCAGGTGACAGAACCGCTCTATCTCGGCAATGCCATCGTGATCTTTCAGTTGCGCGCCCTGGCCGAGGAACCGGCGCCCCCGCCCAGTGCCGTGACAGTGGAATACGCGCAGTTCCTCATCCCCGGCACAGGACCCGAGGCGCAGGCCGAGGCCGCGCGCATCAATGCCAGCATCGACACCTGCGTCGATCTGAACCGCATCGCCGCCGGGCTGCCGCAGGATCAGTTGACCTTCACCACCCAATCCATGCCCGAGGTCCCGCAGGATATCGGGCTGGAACTTGCGCGGCTCGATGCCAACGAAAGCTCGGCGCGGCTGACGCGGGGGAACGCGACGGTCTTCCTGATGCTCTGCAGCCGCCGTGCCTTTGCCGGTGAGGCGCCCACCCGTGCGCAGGCACGCGAACAGGTCGTCAACCAGCGCCTCAACGGCTTTTCCGACATCCTGCTGGACGAGCTGCGCGCCAACGCGTTCATCCGATGAACCGCGCGCCCATCGCGCTCACCTGCGGGGAACCCGCGGGCATAGGGCCGGAAATCGCCGCCGCCGCCTGGGCGACCCTTGGCGCGCGGCTGCCGTTCTTCCTGATCGGTGACCCCACCCACCTGCCCGCCGGTACGCCCTGGCGAGAGATCGTGCATCCCGAGGATGCGCTGCATGTCTCGGCCAGCGCGCTGCCGGTTTTGCGCCATGACTTCCCCGCCCCGGCTCGCCCCGGCCAGCCCGCGCCGGAAAACGCGGCGGCCGTGATCGAGGTGATCGCCCGCGCGGTGCAACTGGTCGAGGGCGGAGCGGCCTCGGCCATCTGCACGGCCCCGATCCACAAGAAGGCGCTCAAGGACGGGGCCGGTTTCGCCTATCCCGGCCATACGGAATATCTGGCAGCCCTTGGCGGCGTGCACCGGGTCGTGATGATGCTCGCCTGCCCGGACCTGCGGGTGGTGCCGACGACGATCCACATTCCCCTGTCCGAGGTGCCCACGAGCCTGACGCCCGCCCTTCTTTCCGACACGCTGCGCATCACCCATGCGGCGCTGATCCGGGATTTCGGGATCGAAAGCCCCCGTCTGGCGGTCACAGGCCTCAACCCCCATGCGGGCGAAGGCGGCGCCATGGGTCATGAGGAGGCCGAGGTAATCGCGCCGGTCGTCGCCGCGCTGCGGGCCGAGGGCATGGCGATCAGCGGCCCCCATTCCGCCGACACTATGTTTCATGCGGCAGCCCGGCGCAACTATGACGCGGCGATCGCGATGTATCACGATCAGGCGCTGATCCCGATCAAGACGCTCGACTTCGCGGGCGGGGTGAACGTGACGCTCGGCCTGCCCTTCATCCGCACCTCGCCTGACCATGGCACCGCCTTCGACATCGCGGGCCAGGGCGTGGCGGACGCGACAAGCCTGATCGCCGCGCTGCGGATGGCCGATGAGATGGCCCGATCCAGGGCCGCCCATCACCGGACGGGCGACAGGGGATGAGCGCGATCGACGGCCTGCCGCCCCTGCGTGCGGTGATCGCCGAACACGGGCTGAGCGCGAAGAAGCAACTCGGTCAGAACTTCCTGCTGGACCTGAACCTGACCGCCAAGATCGCGCGGCAGGCGGGTGATCTGTCCGGCGCAGATGTGCTCGAAATCGGCCCCGGCCCCGGCGGGCTGACGCGCGGCCTTCTGGCCGAGGGCGCGCGCCGGGTGCTCGCCATCGAAAAGGACGCCCGCTGCCTGCCGGCGCTGGCGCAGATCGCCGGAGCCTATCCCGGCCGGCTTGAAGTCATCAATGCCGACGCGCTGGAGCTTGACGTCACGGCCCATCTTTCGCCCCCGATCAAGGTGGTGGCGAACCTGCCCTATAACGTGGGGACGGAACTTTTGCTGCGCTGGCTCACGCCCGCGGAGTGGCCGCCCTTCTGGCAGAGCCTGACGCTCATGTTCCAGAAAGAGGTGGCAGAGCGGATCGTCGCGCGCCCGGGGTCGAAGGCCTATGGGCGCCTTGCGCTTCTGGTGCAATGGCGGGCCGAAGCGCGGGTGGTGATGACCCTGCCGCCCGAGGCATTCACGCCCGCACCCAAGGTCCATTCCGCCGTGGTCCACATCACCCGGCGCGACCGGCCGCTTTTTCCGGCCGACGAAAAGATCCTCGCGCGGCTTACCGCGGCCGCCTTCAACCAGCGCCGCAAGATGCTGCGTTCAAGCCTTCGGGGGCTGTCGCCCGACATCGAGGCGCTGTTGCAGGAGGCGGGGATCCCCCCCACCGCCCGGGCCGAAGAGATCGATCTGGAAAGGTTCTGCACGCTGGCGCGGCTTTTGGCACCGGCCACCGCCGGGTAAGCTCGGGGGCTGACTTCAGGCCGAGGATTGCGGGTATTGCGACAGCCCGTCGCCGATCTCGTAATAGTCGCCCTTGTCGGCGACGTAGATATGAACGCCCGGCGTCAGGCCGCTCGGCTGGTCAAAGCTGCCAGCGGCAATGTCGACCGAGGATCCGCCCTCTTCCTTCCAGAAAAGCGTCGAGCCGCAGCTGCGGCAAAAACCGCGCCGCCCCGTTTCCGATGAGGCGAACCAGACGAGATTTTCTTCGCCGCTGATCGTTACATCCGTCGCCGCCACGGCGGCAGAGGCGAGATAATGCCCCGTCTGGCGCCTGCACTGGCTGCAGTGGCAAAAATAAACCGGCCCCACAGGGCCGGTCACGCGATATGAGATCGCGCCGCAGAGACAAGCGCCGGTTTTCGTTTCGGGCATTCGCCTGTCTCCCTTTGTGGTCCCATTCACTCGGCGGCGGATTTCTTCTCGCCCTCGGCCTTGGGTTTGCGGGTGTAGCGGCGCTTCGGCTTTTCGGCGGGTGTCGCTGGCTCTGCCGGTGCAGCGGGGGCGTCCCCGCCGGCCTCGGCTTCACCCGGCGCATCGAACAGCGCCGGCTGATCCTTGGGCGCAGAACGGCGGCGATTGCGCGACGGCGCAGGCGACGCTTCGGCCTGCGGCGCGGCAACGGTGCTTTCGCGTTCCGGTGCTGCCTCTGGCGTCTCGACGAGGGTAGAGCCCCCTTCGTCCGCAGCCACCTCGATCACCGCGTTGGCATCGGGCGTTTCGGGCGGGTTTGTTTCAGCCGGGCTTTCCGGGCGGTATCCGTGCTGACGATTGCCGTGATCGTCACGGTTCTGGTCCTGCCGGTTGCCCTGATGGCCGCCTTGCGGGTTCTGGCGATTGTCGTGGCGCTGGTCGGAATTGCGGTGCTCATGGCGCCCGTTCCCGTTCGACTGGCCATTCGACTGGCTGCTGCCACTGCCGTCACGATCCTCATCATCGCGGCGCTGGTCCTGACCCTGCCCCATCTCGCGCTGCGCCTCGCCCAGCATCCGCAGGTAATGTTCTGCATGCTGAAGGAAGTTCTCGGCGGCGACGCGGTCGTTGGAGAGCTGCGCGTCGCGGGCAAGGATAAGGTACTTGTCGATAATCTGCTGCGGCGTTCCGCGAACCTTGCCCTCCGGCCCCGACGAATCGAAGACGCGGTTGACGATATTGCCCATCGAACGCGGGCGGTTCGACTTGGAACGCGAGCGGGACTTGGATGATCTCATGTTTTCGTTTGTCCAGCCTTGGAAAAGGGCTTGCGCAGAGGATGCGGCATCAAGTGCCGTGCCGCCATCCGATGATCCGCGCGAATTTGGGCTTACCAGTGCGGGAACCAGCCAAAGGCATCGTTCCCGTCACAGGGTTGAATAAGCACGCCGGTCGAAGCGACACAAGGGGGAAACTGCATCATTTCCCCGGGAAGCGGCTTTTTGCACCCGTGAAAAAGATATGTGGCGCGAATGCCGCGCGTCAAGACCCCCGGGCTGCCGCAACCACACGGTCACGACCATCCAGATCGGGCAGGATGGTGATCCCGGCCAGCCCGGCCGCCTTGAAGATTTCGGCAACATCTGCCCCTTGGGCCGCGCCGATCTCGACCATCAGGCGGCCGCCGGGTTCCAGATATTCCCGGACCCGCGCACCGATCCGCCGATAGGCATCAAGGCCGTCCCCCCCGGGCGTGAGGGCCAGATGCGGCTCCCATGCACGAACCTCGGGGGAAAGTTTTTCCATTTCGGTGATAGTGATATAAGGGGGATTTGAGACAACAAGATCAAATCGGCCGCTAACGTCTTCAAACCAATCGGAAACCAGAAACTCGGCGCGTGCCTCCAGACCCAGGCGGCTGGCATTGTCGCGTGCCACCTCCAGCGCCGGGACCGACAGATCGACGCCAGTGCCCGTGGCATCCGTTTCGGCCAGCAGAGACAACAGTATGGCCCCCGATCCGGTGCCGAGATCGAGCACCCGGCTGAACGGCTGTTCTAGCGCTGCAGCGACAAGTGTTTCGGTTTCCGGCCTCGGATCAAGCACATCAGGGGTGACGCGGAACCGCCGCCCGAAGAAGTCGCGCCAACCGATGATCTGCGAGACCGGCTGGCGGCGGCACCGCGCCTCAACCGCCGCCGCAAACCGATCCGCCGCGCCTTCCGGCAACGGGTCGTGCAGGGCAAGTGTCAGGCGGTCCGCCTCGATCCCCAGCGCATGCGCCAGCAGGATTCGCGCGTCACGCGGCGCGCCTTCAACCCCGGCCTTGCGAAGCTGCGCAATCGCAGCGGGCAAGAGGTCGGCGGCCCTCATGCCTCCATCTCGGCCAGCCGGGCGGCCTGATCATGGGCGACCAGCGCGTCGATCACCTCGGTCAGGTCGCCCTGCAGGATCGCGTCCAGCCGATAGAGCGTCAGGTTGATCCGATGGTCGGTCATCCGCCCCTGGGGGAAATTGTAGGTGCGGATGCGTTCCGACCGATCGCCCGAACCCACCTGCGCCTTGCGGTCAGCCGAGCGCGCCGCGTCTGCGCGGCTGCGTTCCATGTCAAAGAGGCGGGCGCGCAGCACCTGCATGGCGATGGCGCGGTTCTGGTGCTGGGATTTTTCCGAACTCGTGACGACAAGGCCGGTGGGAATATGGGTGATCCGCACGGCCGAATCCGTGGTGTTGACGTGCTGGCCGCCCGCGCCGCTTGCGCGCATCGTGTCGATGCGGATATCGGCGGGGTTGATCTCGATATCCACCTCTTCGGCCTCGGGCAGGACGGCGACCGTCGCGGCCGAGGTGTGGATACGGCCGCCGCTTTCGGTCTCCGGCACGCGCTGAACGCGGTGCACACCGGATTCGTATTTCAGCCGCGCAAAGACCCCCTCGCCCTGCACGCTCGCGATGGCTTCCTTGACGCCGCCAAGCTCGGTCTCCTGATATTCGATCATCTGGAACCGCCAGCCCTGCGCCTCGGCATAGCGCTGATACATCCGCAGAAGGTCGCCAGCGAACAGCGCGGCCTCATCCCCGCCCGTGCCGGGCCGGATCTCGATGATGGCGGGGCGGGCGTCGGCGGCATCCCGGGGCAGAAGCGCAAGCCGCAGCGCCTGTTCCAGTTCGGGCTGACGGGCGCGCAGGCGGGGCAACTCCTCCTCGGCGAGGGCGCGCATCTCGGGATCGGCCAGCATCGCCTGCGCATCCGCCAGATCGCCCAGCAACTGGCGATAGGCCGCGATTTCGGCGACCACCGGCTTCAGTTCGGAATATTCGCGGCTGAGTGCCGCGATCTCGGATGGCGCGGCGCCCTCCGAAAGCTTGGCCTCCAGAAACTGGAAGCGGCGGGTGATCTGATCGAGTTTGTCCAAGGGAACCATGGCCGGGGCTTGGCCTATCGTCCCCGCCCCGTCAAGGGGCAGCACCCCACCCGCCCCGTCAAGGGGCAGCACCCCGCAAACGATGGCAGTAAAGGCAGATCAGTTCATGGGCCACATGCGCCCCCATGATCGCCGTCACGCCCGTCGTGTCATAGGGGGGCGAAACCTCGACCACATCACCGCCAACCAGGCGGATGCCCGCCAGATCGCGCAGCATATGCGCCGCCTGCGCGCTGGTCAGTCCGCCCCAGACGGGCGTTCCGGTGCCCGGGGCAAAGGCCGGGTCCAGCGCGTCGATGTCGAAGGTCAGGTAGGTGGGGCGGTCGCCGACGATTTCGCGCACCCTTGCCACCGTCGCGGCGACGCCGGTTTCGTGAACGATGCGGGCGTCGATGATGTGAACGCCCATCGTGTCGGGGTTGTCGGTGCGTATCCCGATCTGGACCGAGGTCGCGGGGTCCACCAGCCCTTGCCGGATCGCCTTGTACATGAAGGTGCCATGGTCGATCCGGGTCATGTCGTCATCGACCCAGGTGTCGCTATGGGCGTCGAACTGGATCACCGAGAGCGGCCCGAACTTTTCCGCATAGGCGCGCAGGATCGGCAGCGTGATGAAGTGGTCGCCCCCAAGCGTCACCGTGCCTGCGCCGGCCGCAAGGATCGTGCGGATATGCGCGGTCACCCGGTCCGGAAAGGCGGGCACATTGGCATAGTCGAACGCAAGATCGCCGTAATCGACGATGTTGAACAGCTCGAGCGGGCTGAACCCCCAGCCATAGGGCGCATCGAAAGGCTGGAGCGCCGACGCCTCGCGGATCGCCCGGGGGCCAAAGCGGGTGCCGGGACGATGCGTCACCGCCTGGTCGAACGGAATGCCCGTCACCGCAAGATCGACGCCGCTCAGGTCCTTGGTATAGCTGCGGCGCAGGAAACTCGTCGCGCCCCCAAAGGCATTTTCATAGGCGAGCCCGCGCTGCCCCTTGCGGGTAAAGGCGCTGTCGACCTCGGTGCTTGCATCTTCCAGCGCCATGGCGTCTTCCTGTCTTCGCATCAATTCTGTGCATCAATCCGCGGCAGATTAACGGCCGCCGCCCAAAGTGCCAATGGACCCCATGCACCTTTACGAACCCGAAGCTTATGATCCGCGCTGGCCTGACAGTCACTGGGCGGCAACCGTCGAACTTCCGCCACCCGTCGGGCCTTTGACCGGCGAAAGCCGCACCGATGTCGCGGTGATCGGCGCAGGCTATGCGGGCCTCTCGGCGGCGCGCGAATTGGCGCGGCGGGGCTTGTCGGTCACGGTCGTTGACGCGGCGCAGCCGGGCTGGGGCGCCTCGGGGCGAAATGGCGGCTTCTGCTGCATGGGCGGCTCCAAGCTGAGCGATGCGCAGATCGCGCGGCGTTTCGGTCTGCCCGCGGCCCGGGCCTTTCGCCGCTTTCAGCGCGAGGCTGTCGAGCATGTGGCCGAGACCCTGCAAACCGAGGGAATAGACGCCGATCAGGGACCCTGGGGCGAATACCTGCTGGCCCACAGGCCCTCGGCCTATCGCGCGCTTGTCGCCGGTGCCACGGAACTGCGGGACATCTATGACGAGGCCCCGCGCCTGATCCCGCGCGAGGAACTGGCGGGACACGGTATCTCGCCTCACGGGTTTCACGGCGCGATGCTGAACCCTGTGGGCTTTCCGCTGCACCCGCTGAAATATGCGCTGGGGCTCGCGCGGGCGGCGCAGGCGGCCGGCGCCGTTCTGCATGGGGACAGCGCCGTCACCGGCATGATGCCGGACGGGACAGGCTGGCGGATGGTGACGGCCCAGGGGGTGCTGCGCGCCCGCCGCGTGCTGATCGCCACCAACGGCTATAGCCGCGAGGATCTGCCGGGCTGGATCGGCGGACGGCTGATGCCGGTCATCTCGGCGATCTTCGTCACGCGCCCCCTGACCGAGGCGGAACGCGACGCGCAGGGCTGGACGACCCGCAATATGAGCTTCGACACGCGCGACCTGCTGCATTACTTCCGGCTGCTGCCCGACAACCGCTTCATGTTCGGGATGCGCGGCGGGCTCAGCGCGCGGCCGCGCGCGCTGGAGCGGCTGCATGACGAGGCCGAGCAGCATCTTGCCGCGCTCTTCCCTGCCTGGGCGGGGATCGAGGTGGAACGGCACTGGTCGGGGCTCGCCTGCCTGACGGGCAGCCTTGCGCCCTATGCCGGGCCGGTTCCGGGGATGGAGGGGGTCTTTGCCGCCCTTGGCTGGCACGGCAACGGCGTTGCGGCGGCCAGCCTGACCGGCCACCGCATCGCGTCCGAAATAGCGCAGGGCGGCGCCGGCAAAGACGCCACCCTGCCCGAGGTCATGCGGCGTATCCCGCCCCGCCTGCCGTTCCCCGCCTTTCGTCGACGGGCCTTGGGCGTGACCTACCGGCTCTTGTCGCTCAAGGACGGGCCGCTGCCGCGCTGACGGCCGGCCCGTCCGCCTTTCCACACCCGGTCAGCCGCGACCAAGCCGACGCAGGACAATCGCCGCAAGCCGGAAGGCGAGCGGGCTGACCACGGTTGCAAGGGCGAAAGCCAGCGGCCAGACCATCAGGAAGGCGCGGATCCAGTGGGTCAGCCAGTCCAGCGTCGGGCCGAACTGCAACAGGCTGAAAAGGCCGCTCATCGTCAGCGCCATCATGCCGGACATGAAAAGTTGGCCGAGAAGGATATGTTGTCTGCTCAAAGCAAGCTCCTGAACAATCGGGGAGCCAAGCAGCAAAGCTCAGCCCCGAAGATGGGTTGAGCCGTGGGTTCGCGTTAACGACTAATTCCCGTGATCCGACAAACGCCAGTTGCACAGTGACCGGAATGACCTGACCGGCCTATCATTTTTCGGCATAACGCCCTTATCACGCGGACGGCAACACTTCAACCGCGAGGCGGCATGTCCCCGCACACGCCTGCGGGTACGTCTCGCGCGAGGGGATCGTCTGCCTCAGGCACGGGCTGGTGCAGGCATCGCGGGGCGAAGCCGGATCGCCGTGCCGCGCCCGGGCACCACGCGAACCCGACGCCACCCTGTGATCGCAAAAACAGGCCACAGCCCACGACGCCGCCTGAATGCAAAAAAAGCCCCCCGCCGCTTGGCAGGGGGCCCCTGATCCGTCCGGATCGCCTGGGATCAGGCGGCTTCCGAGATGAACTTTACCGCATCGCCGAAGGTCTGGATGGTCTCGGCGGCGTCATCGGGGATCTCGATGCCGAACTCTTCCTCGAAGGCCATGACCAGCTCGACCGTGTCGAGGCTGTCGGCGCCCAGATCGTCGATGAAGGACGCGTTTTCCGTGACCTTTTCCTCTTCGACACCGAGGTGCTCGACGACGATCTTTTTCACGCGATCAGCGATATCGCTCATGTTCATTCCTCATTCGTTTCGCGGGAGGCATCCCGTCTCAGTTGTCCCTTGCCCCTCGGGGCGGTTCTGACCCCCACCCTTGCGGAAACAGGGGCCACGACCAGCGCGGGCAACGCCCCCGGCTCAATCAGCGCCGCCTATAGCATAGTCTTTACCAGAGGCAAACGCTTTCGACCCGGAGGAATCCCCCCCCGGATCAGATCATGGCCATGCCGCCATTCACATGCAAGGTGGCACCCGTGACATAGGCCGCCTCGGGGCTGGAAAGATAGAGCACCGCCGCCGCAATTTCGCGCGGCTCGCCCATGCGGGCAGCAGGAACCTGCGTCAGGATCCGGGCCTTCTGCTCTTCGTTCAGCTTGTCGGTCATTGCCGTGGTGATGAACCCGGGCGCGACGGCGTTTACCGTGATTCCCCGGCTCGCGACCTCATAGGCGAGGCTTTTGGACATGCCCACCACCCCGGCCTTTGCGGCCGCATAGTTGCCCTGCCCCGGATTGCCGGTCGCGCCCACAATGGACGAGATATTCACGATCCGGCCCCAGCGCGCCTTCATCATGCCGCGCAGAACGCCGCGGCACAGGCGGAAGGTCGCCGTGAGGTTGACGTCAAGCACGCTCTGCCATTCCTCGTCCGACATCCGCATGAAGAGGTTGTCGCGGGTGATCCCTGCATTGTTGATGAGGATATCGACGCTGCCCATGGCCGCGGCCGCCTCCTTCGGCAGCGCCTCGACGGCCTCAGTATCCGAGAGGTTGCAGGCCAGCACATGGGCCCGCCCGCCCAGTTCCGCCGCCAGCTCCTCCAGCGGAGCGGTGCGGGTGCCCGAGAGCGCGACCGTCGCGCCCGCGCCATGCAGCACGCGGGCGATTTCCGCGCCGATGCCGCCCGAGGCGCCGGTGATGAGGGCATTCTTTCCGGTAAGATCGAACATGATAGCTCCTGTCTTTGACCGTCAGCCCTTGGCTGCGGCGATATCCTCGGGGGTGCCGATGGCGCGGGTCGTGGCGTCCCTGGCGATGCGTTTGACCATGCCCGAAAGGGCCTTGCCCGCGCCGATCTCCCAGAACTCCGTCACGCCCTGCCCGGCCATCCACTGGACCGACTCGCGCCAACGGACGGAACCCGTGACCTGTTCCACCAGCAGCGTGCGGATCGTTTCCGGGTCGCTCACCGCCTCGGCGCGGACATTCGCGACCAAGGGCACCGCGGGCGCCTGAATGGCCACATCCGCCAGCGCCCGGGCCATCGCATCGGCGGCGGGCTGCATCAGGACACAGTGAAAGGGCGCCGAGACGGGCAGCAGCAGCGCACGCTTGGCCCCCCTGGCCTTGGCGATGTCGAGCGCGCGTTCCACCGCCTCCCGGTGTCCCGACACCACGACCTGTGCCGGATCGTTGTCATTCGCGGCCTGACAGACCTGCCCCTCGGCGGCCTCGGCGGCGACGGCAGCGGCGGTGTCGAAGTCGAGCCCCAGAAGGGCGGCCATAGCCCCCTGCCCGACCGGCACGGCCTCTTGCATGGCGCGGCCCCGGATGCGCAGCAGACGTGCCGTATCGGCCACGCTGATCGCGCCCGCCGCCGCCAGCGCCGAATATTCCCCCAGACTGTGCCCCGCGACAAAAGCCGCCTCGGTCACGGCGAACCCTTCGGCCTCCAAGGCACGCATCGCCGCAAGCGAGGTCGCCATCAGCGCCGGCTGCGCATTGGCGGTCAGCGTCAGATCGTCGGCGCTGCCTTCCCAGATCAGCGCGGAAAGCTTTTCCCCCAGCGCCTCGTCCACCTCGTCAAAGATCGCCCTTGCGGCGGGATAGGTCTCGGCCAGGCTGCGGCCCATGCCGATGGTCTGCGCCCCCTGCCCGGGGAATATGAATGCGCGGCTCATGCGTCCTCCTGCTTGGGGGCATGCTGCCCCGTCCGGTGCGCCCCGTCTAGCGGCTGGGGCGCAGGCGCGCAATCGTCGCGGGTTTGTGAGGCAGGCGGCCGCGCACAGGGCTTGTGCGCCCGGCCGCGTTTTCTGCAGATGCAGCATTGCCTATTATAATCCACGAGTTTCCCATCAGCCTTATCCCGCCGGAGGCAACATGACCCCGACCAACGTCACGACACTTGGCAATACTGTGCAGGATTTCGGCGCAGTCGCCCGGACCTTTCACTGGTTGACCGCGCTCTTGATCCTCACAGCCTTTCCGCTGGGGTTCATCGCCGAGAAATGGCCGATGGCGAACGAGACAGAGCTCGCAACCAAGGTCGCGCTGTTCTCACTGCACAAGACACTGGGGGTTGCTGCGTTTCTGGTGGCGCTCTTGCGTATCCTCTGGGCGCTGACACAACCGAAGCCCGCCCCCCTGCACCCCGACCGGCGTGCAGAGACCCTGGTGGCCGATATCGTCCACTGGGCGCTTTACCTGTCCTTGATGCTCGTGCCGCTGACGGGCTGGGTGCATCACGCGGCGACAACCGGATTCGCACCGATCTGGTGGCCGTTCGGGCAAGGCCTGCCGTTTGTGCCGCAGGACGAAACGGTGTCTGCGGTGGCCGGCGCATTGCACGGCGTGTTCATCTGGATCCTGCTGGCGGCAATTGTGCTGCATGTGGCAGGCGCGCTGAAACATCACCTGATCGACCGCGATGCGACCTTGCGGCGGATGCTGCGCGGCGGCTTTGTCGCTGCACCTGCGACCGCGGCGCGTCACGGGCTGGCCCCGGCACTTGCCGCAGTGCTGATCTATGTCGCCGCGAGTGCCGGCGCCTTGGCGCTGATGCGGCAGGACAATGTGATGACCGCGCTTGGCCCGGTCGAAACAGGTTGGCAGGTGGAGGACGGAACCCTTGCGATCACCATCCGCCAGATGGGTGCCGAGGTCACCGGCAGCTTCGAGAGCTGGACCGCCGCGATCACCTTTGACGAAACGCTCATCGATGGCAGCCATGGCCGCGCCGACGTCCAGGTCGCGATCGAGAGCCTCCGCCTCGGCTCGGTCACGGCACAGGCGATGGGGGCCGATTTCTTCGACGCAGCCAATCACCCCACGGCGCGGTTCGAGGCCGATATCCTGCCCGATGGCCCTGACGGTGATTCCTATGTGGCGCGGGGCACGCTCGACCTGCGCGGCGTGACGGTGCCGGTCGATCTGCCCTTCACGTTGCGGATCGACGGCGACCGCGCCGAGATGGAAGGCGCCCTCACGCTCGACCGGATGGCCTTTGGCATCGGCGCCAGCCAACCGGCCGAGGGGACGCTGGGCCATGCCGTCGTGGTCGATGTGACGCTGACAGCCACGCGCACCGACTGAGGCGGAGCCCTTCAGGGCTCCGGCACCTCATAGGTCGCGACGCCGGCGCGGATCTCGGGCGGCAGGTCGTCCATGCGCAGCATGTAGGTGTGGATCGAAAAGATCACCGCGCCCGTGACCGGCAGACGCAGCAGGCACTGCCGTTCACTGCGCAGGAAGGGTTTTGGCCCAAGGGTTCTGCGGCGGCGCAGGTCTTCCAGTTGCGGCGCAAAAAGCCGGGGATGTTCATAGGGCAGGATATTGGCGCGCCACAGCGGCCGGTCCACCTGTATGCCGTCGAACAGACGCTGCACCCGCCGCGCGATCCCCTCGTCATAGTCCGGAACCGGCACATGGATCGAGGTCAGCGGGCGCATCAGCTTTTCCGTCAGCGTCCACCCCGACGGGAAACAGAGGATCGCGCCGGTCAGCACATGTTCATCGCCCTGTTTCTGCAGGATGCAGAAATCCTCCTGGCAGAGCCGCCCAAGTGTCAGAAGCGGCGCCTGCCGGTCGACCGGCACGGCGACCCCGTCGGGGCGCATGATCACATCCGATCCCGAGAACCCCAGCCGGGGCAGATGCGTCAGCACAAGGTCCAGCAGTTCCGCCGCCGCATCTGCCGCCACGGGGTTCAGCGCATGAACCGGTGCGCCCGAGGCGATCAGGTGGTCCCGCTGCGCCATCTGCCCGGCATAGGCGTCATCGATCTGCAGCCAGTCAGCCGGATCGAGCGGCTGCGTCCCCGGCAGGCGCCGCGTATGGGGCGCGGCCCAAGGCGCGACCGGCAACCGCGTCTGAAAGACCGGCCCCATCGCGCCCTGATCCGCACGTTCCGTCATTTCAGCGGCGGCTTGCCAAGATGCTTGCGCAACCGCGACGGCGTTGACTTCTTGCGATCCTTGTAGGGGTTCTGGTCCGCCTGACTGCGCAAGGTCATCCGGATGGGGGTACCCGGCATGTCAAAGGCGTCACGCAGCCCGTTGACCAGATAGCGGGTATAGCTGTCGGGCAGCTTTTCCGGATGCGAACACATGACCACGAAGCCCGGTGGCCGGGTCTTGACCTGCGTCATGTAGCGCAGCTTGACCCGTCGGCCGCCCGGCGCGGGTGGCGGATGCGCCTCGGTCATCGCGCTCAGCCACTGGTTCAGCTTGGCGGTGGTGACGCGGCGGTTCCAGACCTCATGCGCCTTCATAACCGCCTTGTGCAGCCGGTCGAGCCCCCGCCCCGTCATGGCCGAGACCGTGACCATCGGCGCGCCGCGCAACTGCGGCAAGAGCCGTTCGAACATCTCGCGCAGCTCAGCAAGCTTTTCCTGCTTGGCTTCTTCCAGATCCCACTTGTTGACGGCGACCACCACCGCGCGCCCTTCGGTTTCGGCGAAATCGGCGATGCGCAGGTCCTGCTGCTCGAACGGTATCTCCACATCCAGGAGGACGACCACGACTTCGGCAAAGCGCACCGCCCGCAGCCCGTCCGAGACCGAAAGCTTTTCGAGCTTGTCCTGAACCTTGGCCCGCTTGCGCATCCCCGCCGTGTCGAAGATGCGGACGGGCGTGCCCTCCCACTCTGTCCGCAGCGAAATCGCATCGCGGGTGATCCCGGCCTCGGGGCCGGTCAGCAGCCGGTCCTGGCCGATGATCTTGTTGATGAGCGTGGATTTTCCGGCGTTGGGCCGGCCGATCACCGCGATCTGCAGCGGTTTCGCATCGGTCGGAACGCGTGGCCCGTCCTCTTCGCCGTCCTCCACATCGACATCGGTTTCGGGCGCCGTCGCTGCGGCCCGCTCGTCGAACGCATCGGCAAGGGGGCGCAGGCGCTGATAAAGCTCCTCCATCCCCTCGCCATGTTCGGCCGACAGGGGCACGGGCTCGCCCAGACCCAGCGAATAGGCCTCCAGCATCCCCGCCTCGCCCGCCCGGCCCTCGGCCTTGTTGGCGGCAAGGATCACATGCGCATTCTTGCGCCGCAGGATCTCGGCAAAGATTTCGTCGGTTGGCAGAACCCCGGCGCGGGCATCGACCAGGAACAGGCAGATGTCGGCCATCTCGACCGCGCGTTCGGTCAGGCGGCGCATCCGGCCCTGAAGGCTGTCATCGGTCGCATCCTCCAGCCCCGCGGTGTCGATGACGGTAAAGCGCAGGTCGCCCAGCCGTGCCGCGCCTTCGCGCAGGTCGCGCGTGACGCCGGGCTGGTCGTCGACCAGCGCCAGCTTCTTGCCGACAAGGCGGTTGAACAGGGTCGACTTGCCCACATTGGGCCGCCCGACGATGGCAAGGGTAAAGCTCATGACGCCCTCCGGAAGGGTTGAAGCGGTTGCCCTTACACCGGTTCGGCCTCAGCGGAAAGCGTGAAGCTGCCCGTTGCGGCCGACCACATACATCGTGCTGCCCGCGACAATCGGGTTCGCGGCGGCCCCGCCCGGGATTTCGACCTGCGACAGAAGCGCGCCGTTCAACGGGTCAAAGCTGCGCAGCGCCCCGTCGTTCGATGCAAGCCACAGCCGCCCGCCCGCCAGAACCGGGCCGTAATGCGCCACGATCTCGTTGCGGCGGCGTTCCCGCTCGGTCAGGAAATAGGGCAGATCGACGGCCCAGATGCGGCCCCCCGTCGCGGCATCCAGCCGGACAAGCTGCCCCTCATCCGACACGAGGAAGAGCGAATCGCCCGCCGGCCAGACGGGGCCATAGGCGCCTTCGCGCGCGGTCCAGCGGGTCGTGCCGTTGTCGAGGTCGAGCGCCATCACCCGCCCCGAGGCATTGCCCACATAGACCGTGTTGCCCTCGATCACCGGGTCGCCCGTGATGTCGGTCACGGTCGCCCAGGCGCGGCCGGGACGCGTGCCTGCGACCGTCGTCGACCAGAGCCTGCTGCCGCTGCCCGGCAGCACCGCGATCAGTTCGTTGCTGGAATAAGGGAGCAGCGCCAGCCGTTGCGTGACCGCAGGCGCCGCACCCCCCAGAAAGCCCGCCGTGCTGGGCGTGCCCGAAACCTGCCAGCGTTCCCGGCCCGTCGCGGCATCAAGCGCCCAGGCGGTGTTGTCGGTCGCGACCACATAGACGGTTCCGTCCGCAACAGTCGGCGGCGCGGTCACCGGCGCCGCAAACCGCTGGGTCCAGAGCTCGGCCCCCGTCGCGGCATCCAGCGCGACCAACCGACCAAAGGCCGTGGCCACAAAGAGCCGCCCGTCCGCCGCCGCCAGCGCACCGCCCGAAACCCGGGCTGCCGCCTCGGCCGGGGGCGTCATGTCCCGCGTCCATAGGGTCGCGCCGTTCAGCCCCGTCGCCGTGACTGTCGCCCGCGCGTCGAGCGTAAAGACACGTCCGCCCGAAAGCACCGGATCGGCGGTAATGCGGAACTGGCGGTCTTCGCCCTGACCGACAGGGGCCGACCAGATCCGTTGCGGCTGGGTCGAAAAGGCCGGATGGGCGATGCGATGGGCGGGGCTCCCGCCGCGCTGCGCCCATTCCGCGTTGACCACCGGCGCGGTCAGCGAGAGCGGGCGCATCGTGTTGATCTCGGGAGCCACGAGTTCCTGCCCGTCGCGGAGCGACACACGCTCACCCGGCAGGGGGGGGTCCTCCTGGCTGCAGGCCGCCAGCACACACATCACGGCGCAGAGGCCGAAACCCTGTATCCGCTTCACCGCCTGTCCCTTCCTCTTGCACCCGCTTTGCGGGTCTTTGGTCATCTGCGCAGCCGACATGAACCCTGCCATCGGATCAGCCTGCTGCCTCGGGCGACGCGCCCAGAACCACCATCAACTGTGTCACGCGCCGGCGCAAGTTCGCCGTCAGCCCGGGGTCTTCCATAAGCTCTCGCAGGATCGCCACGGCCCCGTCGGTATCGCCAGCCTCTACGCGCAGAAGCGCGCGTTGTTCCAGCGCCAGCGGGCGGAAGGGCTGGCCGGGCTGCGCCAGCGACTGAAGCGTCGCCTCGCGTTCGTCGGCAGGCAGGTCGGCCCCGCCCAGAACGACGCGCTTGAACATCGCAAGCTGGCGATAGCTCGCCGGCAGGGACCCGTCGTCGGCCACGACCTGAAGCGCGGCCAGCGCCGCTTCACGGTCATCCGCGGCGACGCGTTCACCTGCCTCGATCAGGTTCAGGATGCCGTCCTGACGTCCGCTTGCCGGAATTTCCCCAAGCGCCTCGGCCCGGGCGGCGGGGGTTTCGTGCAGCATGGCGGCCAGCACCGCATCCCCAAAGGCGCGTGCGGCAGCGCGGTCCTGCGCCCTTTGCCACTCGGTCCAGGCGGCGTAGCCCACCACCGCAAGCACGCCCAGAACGATGATCCAGCCATAGCGGCGCAGAAAGGCATAGAAACGCTCGCGCCGGACCTCTTCCGTCACCTCGTTGATGAATGTGTCCGAATTGCTCACGCCATCCTCCGCCGGAAACCGGCCCTGTCTTACACATAAGGGGCGCCACTTGCCAAGCCCGCCCCGATCCGCACGCCCTATCGGTCGGCCAGATCCGGTTCACCCATCTCTGCCCCGGCGGCGGAAAGCGCATCGGGCGCCGAATCCGCTGCGACGCCCTCTGTGGCGCCCTCTGTGGCACCCTCTGCGGCTTCCGGCTCGGTTTCCTGCCGGCGCCACATGGTAGCATAGCGCCCGCCCTGCGCCAGCAGCGTTTCATGCCGGCCCTGTTCCGCGATCCGCCCGTTTTCCAGCACCACGATCACATCGGCATCCACCACGGTCGAAAGCCTGTGCGCGATCACCAGCACCGTCCGCCCCTCGCCCATCCGTTGCAGGCTGCCCTGAATGTCACGCTCCGTCTCGCTGTCGAGCGCGCTCGTCGCCTCATCCAGCAGCAGGATCGGCGGGTCCTTGAGCAGCGTGCGCGCGATGCCCACGCGCTGTTTCTCGCCGCCGGACAGCTTGAGCCCGCGTTCGCCCACCCGCGTCTCGTACCCTTCGGGCAGCGAGAGGATGAAATCGTGGATATGCGCCGCCCGGGCGGCGGCCTCGATCTCGGCCTTGCTCGCGCCGTCCCGGCCATAGGCGATGTTGTAGCGGATCGTGTCGTTGAAAAGGACCGTATCCTGCGGCACCACCCCGATTACCGCGTGCAGGCTGTCCTGCGTCACATCGCGTACATCCTGCCCGTCGATCCGCAGCGTGCCGCCCGTCACGTCGTAGAACCGGAACAAGAGTCGCCCGATGGTCGATTTGCCCGCGCCGGAGGGGCCGACGATGGCGACCTTCTGCCCGGGCGCAACCTTCAGCGTCAGCCCCTTCAGGATCGGCCGCGCGGCGTCATAGCCGAACTCGACCGCATCGAATTCCACGGCCCCGCCCATGACGCGCAGGGGGCGGGCATCGGGGCTGTCCCGCACCTCTGCCGGCTGGTCGAGCAGCGTGAACATCGCGCCCATGTCCACCAGCGCCTGCCGGATTTCCCGGTAGACCGTGCCCAGAAAGTTGAGCGGCATGGTGATCTGGATCATGTAGGCGTTGACCATGACGAAATCGCCGACGGTCAGCACCCCCTGCTGCACACCCGTTGCGGCCATCACCATCACCGCCACCAGCCCCGCGGTGATGATCAGCGCCTGCCCGAAGTTCAGCAGCGCGAGCGAATAGTTGGTGCGGATCGCCGCCGCCTCATACCCCTCCATCGCGGCGTCGTAGCGCGCCGCCTCACGGCCTTCCGCGTTGAAATACTTGACGGTCTCAAAGTTGAGCAGGCTGTCTATGGCCTTCTGGTTCGCATCCGTGTCCTGATCGTTCATGATCCGCCGGATCTTTACCCGCCATTCCGTCACCCGGAATGTGAACCAGACGTAGAGCGCGATGGTCACCACCACCACCGCAAGATAGCGCAGGTCGAAAAGCCAGACGAAGACGGCGCAGATCAGCGCCAGTTCAAGCGCCAGCGGCCCGATCGAAAAGATCAGGAACCGCATGAGGAAATCGACGCCCTTGACCCCGCGTTCGATGATGCGCGACAGGCCGCCCGTCTTGCGCGTGATGTGGTATCGCAGGGACAGGGCGTGGATATGGCGAAAGGTCTCCAGCGCGATCCGGCGCAGCGCGCGCTGGCCCACCCGAACAAAGATCACGTCGCGCAATTGCTGAAAGCCCGCGTTCAGAAGCCGCGCCGCCCCGTAGGCGAGCGTCAGGCCCACCGCGCCGAGGGCGAGTTCCCACCCGGTACCCTCGCCCGCGAGCATGTCCACCGCGCCCTTGAAGAAAAGCGGCGTGGCCACGGCGATCAGCTTTGCCGCCACCAGCGCGACCAGCGCCCAGACGATCCGGCGCCGCGCCCATGCCTCGCCCCGGGGCCAGAGATAGGGCGCCACGCGGACAAGCACCCGCCGGGCGGACTGACGTTCGGCAAGATCGGCCGGATCGGGGGCGGTCGTGGGCGAAAGGCGGCGCATCTGGGTTCCTTCTTGGCCCGCAGACTAGCCGCCCACGCCGCCCGACGCCAGCCCGGGCCGAGCGATCGCCCCGTTGGCGCCCGCCTGCAGGCGCGGGTTATCCTGTCGGGATCGGCGTGCGATCCGCCTGCGGGTTCAAAGCGCCGGTTACTCGGCCGTCGTTTCCTCGGGAAAGGTGAAGACCTGTCCCGGGTAAATCAGATGCGGGTTCCGGATCTGGTCGCGGTTCGCCTCATAGACGCGGACGTATTCGATCCCGCGACCATAGCGTTCGCGTGCGATACCCCAGAGCGTGTAACCCGGCTGAACGGTCACGACCTGCACCGCCACGCCATCGGCGGCGGCCGTTTCAAGCTCGGCGGCGAGCCGGGCGAGATCCTCGGGTTCGTCGCGCTGGAACGGGGTCTCGAACCGCGAGACGACCTGACCTTCGGGCGAGAGTTCGTCGACGCGGAGCGTATAGAGCCCGCTCGCCACATCCGGCAGCTGCCCCTCCCACTGGCCGTCCGGCCCGACCGGCAGGGTCGCCGTTTCGCGGTTGTCGAGGTAGAGCCGCACATGCCCCTCGCCCGTGGCGCGGCCGGCCAGTTGCACCTCACCCGCAGCGTCATAGCCGATCGTGTCGATCACCACGTTGGGCGCGGGTCCGTCGGACAAGAGGCGCACGCCTTCGTCATCGGCCATGAGAAGCGCAGGCGCGACAGCCTCGCCGGAATCCGCCACAGCGACAGGGTCTGCCGCGGCCCCGGGCATCGTATCCCCGGGGGCAGGCACGGCCGCGCTGGTGTCGGCGGCAAGTTCGACGGCCTCTGCCTTATCCTCCGCGGGAGTGGCGGGCGCTTCTGCGGCTGTGAGGGACCCGGGATCGGCGGGCGCCGTCGCCAACGCATCGCCCGCCCCGGCGGACGGCGGGGCATCCCCGGCTGCGGGGGTCGCCGCGATCTGTTCCGGCGAGGGGTCGACGGCTGCTGGTTCGGGCGCCTCGGTCGCTGCCGCCTCGGCCAGCCGCGGTGCCTCGGGCTCCGCTGTGTCCGGCCCGCTGGTTTCATCCGCGCTCATCAGGGCGAGCGGGGCGCTATCCTCTGCCCCATCTGCGGGTTCAAGGGCGGCCAGTCGCGGCGCGATGATGATCGACTGGCCGGCCATCACCGGATCGTCGCCCTCGGGACCGGCGGCCATGGTCAACACGCGCGGATCGGAGGATGGCGGCAGGTCGAACATCGCCACGAAGGCACCGCCGGAATTGGCTGTGGCCCGGGCGACCTCGGCCCCGTCCACGATCACCGACACCTCGGCCCCGGGCGCGGCGCTGCCGGCGACAATCGTGCCGCCGTCCGGGCTGTGGCGCACCGTGTCGAACCGGGGCGGCTGCGGTGCTTCGTCAGCGGTCTCATCCGGTTCGGGCGCTGGAACGGCCATCGCCACGGTATCGGGCGTCGCATAGGAGGGCGCATCGGCCACCACCGCCTGCGGCGGGTCGAGCGGCGGACGCGCCATCCCGTACCAGAGTGCGACCGCCACGACCGAAAGCCCCGCCCCACCGGCTGCGGCCCCCGCGATCAGCGGCCAGCGCGCTGCCCCCGATTTTGCGGCCCCAGATGTCCCGGCCCCGGCCTTTCCGGTGTCAACAGCGGTTTCTTCGCTCAATTCCGTCCTCGATCAATAGCTTTGGCAGTCTTCTGGCACCAATCATACCAGCATTTCGGCAAACCCGGGAGAAAAGGAACGACGGCCCCGCCGCCCCCTCTCTTGAGCCTGTCAACAAGGGCCGATAACAGGGGGCAAATCAACCAGAAACACAGCGGGACCGACCACATGAGCGACGCGACCGAGCCGAAACATTCGATCTGTGTCTATTGTGGCTCACGTAACGGGGCGGACCCGGCGTTCCGTGAGGCCGCGATCGCACTTGGCGACTGTCTTGCCGCGGAAAACTGGCGGCTCGTCTATGGGGCCGGCGACGTCGGCCTGATGGGTGAGGTCGCGCGGGCCGCCCAGACCGCGGGCGGGCAGACATTCGGCGTCATTCCCACCCATCTGCTGGCGCGGGAACAGGGGCGGCGCGACCTGTCGCGGCTTGTCATCACCGAAAACATGCACGAACGCAAAAAGGTGATGTTCATGAATTCGGATGCCATCGTGGTGCTGCCGGGCGGCGCCGGGACGCTGGACGAGTTCTTTGAGGTGCTGACCTGGCGCCAGATCGGCCTGCATGAAAAGCCGATCTTCCTTCTGAACACCAACGGCTACTGGACGCCGCTTACCGCGCTGATCGATCATGTGATCGCGGCGGGCTTTGCCGAACCCGACCTGCGCGCGTCCGTGGGGCTGGTGCCGGATGTGCCCTCGGCCATGACGGCGCTGCGTGTGGCGCTGGACGGTGCAGCGGTGACCGCGGGGGCACGCGCATGAACCGCATCAGCCAGCCGCTGCATGATCCGGCCTTCGTCCAGAACCCCTATGGGTTCTACGACCGCGCCCGGACGCTGGGGCCGCTGGTCTGGTGGGAGGAATACGGCATGACCTGCGCGGTCAGCCACGCGGCGGTGAACCAGATCCTGCGCGACCGTCGCTTTGGGCGGGAAGAGCCCGAGGAACTGCGCCGCCCCCTGCCCGCCCATGTCGCGCCCTTCTATGCGGTCGAGGCGCATTCGATGCTGGAGCTCGAACCGCCCCGCCACACCCGGCTGCGGGGCCTTGTGCTGCGGGCCTTCACCTCGCGCCGGATCGCGGCGCTCGCGCCCGAGATCGAGACGCTGAGCCATGCGCTGATCGACCCGCTGCCGCAGGACTTCGACCTGCTGCCGGTCTTTGCGCAGAAACTGCCCGTGATCGTCATCGCCCGTCTGCTGGGCGTGCCCGAGGAGATGTCAGACCAGCTTTTGCACTGGTCGAACGCCATGGTGCGCATGTATCTGGCCGACCGCCACCGCGCGACCGAGGATGCCGCCGTCGCCGCCACCGTGGCCTTTGTCGATTTCCTGCGCAGCTATGTCGAGGAACGGCGCCGCCGCCCGGCCGACGACCTGATCACCCATCTGATCGCCGCCGAGGAAGGGGGCGAGAAACTCTCGACCGATGAACTGATTACCACCTGCATTCTGCTGTTGAACGCGGGCCATGAGGCGACGGTCCATTCGCTCGGCATCGCGGTCAAGACGCTGCTGGAAACCGGGACCGGCGCGGAATGGCTGGCGCCCGACCGCGTCGAGGACACGATCGAGGAATGTCTGCGCCACGACCCGCCGCTGCATCTTTTCCAACGCATCGCCTATGAGGATATCGAGGTGATGGGCCATGTGTTCCACCGGGGCGACCGGGTGGCGTGCCTGTTGGGTGCCGCGAACCGTGACCCGGGGATGTGGAACGAACCGCATCGGTTCAACCCGGGCCGCCCGCGCAAGACCAACCTTGCCTTCGGCAGCGGGCTGCATTTCTGCGTGGGTGCCCCGCTTGCGCGGCTGGAACTGCAGATCGCGCTGCCGATCCTTTTCGCGCGGCTTCCGGGCCTGCGCCTTGCGGCCGCGCCGGAATATGCCGACACCTATCATTTCCACGGGCTGACCGCGCTGCACCTGCGGCGCGATTGACGGTCAGAGCGGCAGGAGCGTCGTCGACTTGATCTCTTCCATCGAGAGGAGCGCGGTGACGTTGAAGATCCGGACCTCGGAAATCAGCGCCTGATAGAAGGTGTCATAGGCACGGGCATTCGCCACCCGCACCTTGAGGATATAGTCGATCTCTCCGGCGAGGCGGTGGGCCTCCAGCACCTCGGGGCGTGCACGCAGCGTCGCAAGGAATTTCTGCTGCCAGACCGTGTCATGTTCGCTGGTGCGGATGAGCACGAAGAAACACGCATCGAGCCCCAGCGATTCCGGGTCGAGGATGAAGGTCTGCCGCCCGATCACGCCCGCGTCCCGCATCTTGCGGATACGGTTCCAGACCGGCGTCTTGGACGACCCCACCTTGCGCGCGATTTCGTCCAGCGACTGGCCTGCATCCTCCTGCAGTTCAGCCAGAATTTTCCGATCCATGTCGTCAAGCCGGACAGTCATTCCGATCTTTCCCCATTTATGGAACAAGGGCACTACATCCCCGCTCATACGGAACAAACTTCCTTATCCGCAAGGGCATATGGCGCATCCGGGGGAAAATATCCTAGATTGGTGGGTGAAAACAGCCAAGCCGCCACCGCACCGGGCCAAGCCAGAGGGTTCGCACCGCATGAAGCACTTTCCGATCTTCCTCAACGTCGAGGGCCGCCGCATCGTCGTGGCGGGCGGTGGTGACGCGGCAATTGCCAAGCTGCGGCTTCTGCTGAAGACGGAAGGGCGGATCACCGTCTTTGCCGAAGACCCGGCGCCCGAGATCGAGGCATGGGCCGAAGCGCGGCGCCTGACGCTCCACCGCCGCGCCTTCAGCCCTGGCGATGCGCTCTGTGCGTCGCTCGTCTATGCTGCGGCCGAGGATGACGCCGAGGATGCGCGCGTGGCCGCCATCGCCCGGGCCGAAGGCGCGCTGGTCAACATCGTCGACAACCTGCAGGACAGCGCCTTCATCACGCCCGCCATCGTCGACCGCGACCCGGTCGTGGTGGCGATCGGGACCGAGGGTGCGGCCCCGGTTCTGGCGCGCAAGATCAAGGCCGATCTGGAGGAACGCCTGTCGCCGGTCCTTGGCACCCTGACCCGGATCGGCAAGGCCTTTCGCCGCGCGGCCGACGTCCTGCCGATGGGCCGCAAGCGCCGCGACTTCTGGGCCGCCTATTACGATACCGAGGGTCCCCGCGCCTTTGCCGAGGGCGGCAAGGAGGCATTGCGCCCGACGCTGGAGCGGCTGCTCGACCGGCACCTGAACGCGGCCACCCGCGAGGGTCACGTGGCCATCGTCGGCGCCGGGCCGGGCGATCCGGAGCTTCTGACGCTCAAGGCACGGCGCCTGCTGGATGAAGCCGACGTGGTGATCCATGACGGTCTGGTCACGCCCGAGATCCTTGAACTCGCCCGACGCGAGGCTCTCTTGATCTCGGTCGCCAAAGAGGGGTTCGGCCCCTCGACCCCGCAGGCGGAAATCAACCGGCTGATCGTCGAGCATGGGGCATCCGGCGCGCAGGTCGTGCGGCTCAAGGGCGGCGATCCGGGCGTCTTTGGGCGGCTGGACGAAGAGATCGAGGCGCTGGAGGCCGCGGGCGTCAGCTGGTCGCTGGTGCCGGGGCTGACCTCGGGCGCGGTTGCGGCGGCGGCCATCGGTCAGGGTCTGACGCGACGGGGCCGCAATGCCTC
The DNA here is from genome assembly GCF_042681825.1 of Halodurantibacterium flavum. NCBI lineage: Bacteria > Pseudomonadati > Pseudomonadota > Alphaproteobacteria > Rhodobacterales > Paracoccaceae > Halodurantibacterium > Halodurantibacterium flavum. The sequence goes on along the minus strand of NZ_JBHUGH010000006.1, from coordinate 76,803 downwards.
GGTCCGCATCCTGACGGGCCATGACATGCAGGGCTTTGCCGATCACGACTGGCGCAGCCTTGCCACCACGGGCGAGGTCGCGGCGATCTACATGGGCAAGAAATCCGCCCGCTTCATCCAGGGCCGCCTGCTGATGCATGGCGCCACCCCCGAAACGCCGGTGACGGTGGTCGAAAACGTCTCGCGCCCCGACCAGCGCGTGATCCCGGCCACGCTTGCCACCCTGCCGCAGGCCGTCGCGGACGTGCCCGGCCCCGCGATCCTGCTTTATGGCCTTGCCCCCCGGGCGCAGGCCGCCACCCTTGCCGAACTGAAAGAGGCCGCACAATGAGCCGTCGTTTCACCCCCAAGGTCGTTACCGCCAACGCGCTTCTGGAAGGCGATGTCGTCTATCTGACCGAGGATGACCGCTGGACGCGCCATCACCATGAGGCCGAACTGATCGAGGACGAGGCGCACGGAACGCTGCGCCTTCTGCACGCGCAGGGGCAGCCGCATCTGGTGGTGGGGCCCTATCTGGCCGATGCCGTCGCAGGCGAGGCCGGTCCCGAACCCGTCCATTTCCGCGAGGTGTTCCGCACCCGCGGCCCGTCGAACTATCCGCACGGCAAGCAGGCCGAGGCCGCGGGCTGAGCGAGGAGAAGAGTCAGATGTACAGCTACAACGAATTCGACGAAGCCTTTGTCCGTGAGCGCGTCGCCCAGTTCAGCCAGCAGGTCGCCCGCCGGATCGACGGCAGCCTGACCGAGGATGAGTTCAAGCCCTTCCGGCTGATGAACGGGCTCTACCTTCAGCTTCACGCCTACATGCTGCGGGTGGCGATCCCCTATGGCACGCTGAACAGCGCCAAGATGCGCCAGCTTGCCTATATCGCGGAACGCTGGGACAAGGGCTATGGCCATTTCACCACCCGGCAGAACATCCAGTACAACTGGCCGAAACTGCCGGACGTGCCCGCGATCCTGAACGCGCTGGCCGATGTGGGGATGCACGCGATCCAGACATCCGGCAACTGCGTCCGCAACGTGACCGCCGACCACTTTGCCGGTGCCGCCGCGGATGAAATCGCCGACCCGCGCCCGGTAGCCGAGCTTCTGCGCCAGTGGTCGACCGACCACCCGGAATTCCAGTTCCTGCCGCGCAAGTTCAAGATCGCCATCACAGGCAGCCCCAATGACCGCGCGGTGACCCGCGCCCATGACATCGGGCTGCGGATGGTGCGCAATGCGGCGGGTGAGCCGGGCTTCGAGGTCATCGTGGGCGGCGGCCTTGGCCGGACGCCGATGATCGGCAAGGTGGTGCGGGAGTTCCTGCCCAAGGCCGACCTGCTGCCATATGTCGAGGCGATCCTGAGCGTCTACAACTCGTTCGGGCGGCGCGACAACAAGTACAAGGCCCGCATCAAGATCACCGTGCATGAAACCGGGCTGGACAAGATCCGCGAGATGGTCGAGGCCCGCTTTGCCGAGATCCGGCCCCAGTTCAGCGGCGTCGATCAGGAGCTTCTGGCGGACATAGAGGCCGCCTTTGCCCCGCCGCAGTTCCGCAATGCGCCGGTCGATGCCTATGAGGACTTCTACAAGGCCGACCCGGTGTTCCGCGCCTGGGCCGACACGAACCTGACGCAGCACCGCAACGACAGCTATGCGATCGTGACCATCAGCCTCAAGGCGCATGGCGCGACGCCGGGCGACGCAACGGCCGAACAGATGCGCGTGATGGCCGATCTGGCCGAACGCTATGGCCATGACGAGTTGCGCATCAGCCATGAGCAGAACGTGATCCTGCCGCATGTCCATAAATCGGACCTGCCGGCGGTTCATGCGGCGCTTTCCAAGGTCGGGCTGGCCACGGCGAATGTCGGGCTGATTTCCGACATCATCGCCTGCCCCGGCATGGACTACTGCGCGCTGGCAACCGCCCGGTCGATCCCGGTGGCGCAGCAGATCGCGCAGCGGTTCGACGAGTTGAAGCTGGAGCATGACATCGGGCCGCTGAAGCTCAAGATCTCGGGCTGCATCAATGCCTGCGGGCATCACCATGTGGGCCATATCGGGATCCTGGGGCTGGACCGCGCCGGCGTCGAAAACTACCAGATCACGCTGGGCGGCGACGGCACCGAAACCGCCGCTGTCGGTGAACGTGCCGGTCCGGGCTTTGCCTATGACGAGATCGTCCCGGCCATCGAGCGCCTTGTTGGCGCCTATCTGGAACATCGCGAGGGGCGCGAGGAAACCTTTCTCGAGGCCTATCGCCGTCTGGGACCGGCACCGTTCAAGGCGGCGCTTTACCCCGGGGAAAGCGAACAGGATGCCGCGTGACACCACACTCGCCCCGGTCGCCGAGCGGGTCGCCGACCTGAACCAGCGGTATCGCCACCATGCAGCGGTGGCGGTGTTGGAACATGCGCTGAAGGACCCGCAGGTCGGGCGCATCGCGCTCGTCTCCTCGTTCGGGGCGGAATCGGTGGTGCTGTTGCACATGATCTCGGTCATGGCGCCGGAAACGCCGGTGCTCTTCATCGACACCGAGATGCTGTTTCCCGAAACGCTCGCCTATCAGACCGAGGTGGCGCACAAGCTTGGCCTGACGGATATCCGCACGATCCGCCCCAGCCGCACGGCCATCGCTGCGCGCGATCCGGACGGGTTGCTGCACCAGACCGATCCGGACGCCTGCTGCGCCTTTCGCAAGACGGAACCGCTGGAACGGGCCCTGGGCGACTTCGACGCCTGGATCACCGGGCGCAAGCGGTTTCAGGGCCAGACGCGCCAGACGCTCGACTTCTTCGAGGCCGAGGGCGATCTGCGCATCAAGGTCAATCCGCTGGCGCACTGGACGCGGGACGACCTGCAGGACTATATCGTCAACAACCGCCTGCCCCGGCATCCGCTGGTGGCCAAGGGCTATCCATCGATCGGCTGCGCACCCTGCACCAGCCCCGTGAAGGACGGCGAGGACCCGCGTGCGGGCCGCTGGCGCGGGCAGGAAAAGGAAGAGTGCGGCATCCACTTCATCAACGGCAAGGTCGTGCGCGGCCCCCTGCCGAAAAATCAGGAGGACAGCGCCGCATGAGCGTGATCGTCACCGACGAGGGGTTTCGCCCCGACGACTGGACCGGCGGCTTTGCCGTCCCCGGCGAACGAACGGGTCATCAGGCCCTCGACCTGGCCGAGGATACGGAACCCGAAACGCTGCGCGACCAGCTGGCCGGGGTGGAACTGATCCGCGTGGCCTTTCCGGGCTTTGCCAACGGGCGCGGCTTTACCATCGCCCGCTGGCTGCGCACGATGGGCTATCGCGGACGGCTGCGCGCGGCCGGGCATCTGCTGGCAGACCAGTATGCGATGGCGCGCCGCGTCGGCTTTGACGAGGTCGAGATCAGCGACGAGCTTGCCGCCCGCCAGCCCGAGGATCAATGGCAGTTCCGCGCCGACTGGCGTGCCCATGACTATCAGTCGCGGCTGCGCGGCAACGCGGCCCCTTTTCCCCGCAACGCCTGACCGCTAAATGTGATCTGAACAGAGGACGGGGCGACGCGCGCCTCGATTGGACATGAACGAACAGACCGCCCTGAAGACGGACGCAAAACCGGCCGTCAAGACCCTGCCAGACGCCCAGACCGTGACCGCCGTGCGTCACTGGACGGGCGATCTTTTCTCGTTCCGCGTGACGCGCCCGCAATCGCTGCGCTTCCGGTCGGGAGAGTTCGTGATGATCGGCCTGCTCAAGGACGACGGCAAACCGCTCTTGCGCGCCTATTCCATCGCCTCGCCGTCCTGGGACGATGAACTGGAGTTCTATTCGATCAAGGTGCAGGACGGCCCGCTGACCAGCCGGCTGCAGCATATCCAGCCGGGCGACCAGATCATCCTGCGCCCCAAGCCGGTGGGCACGCTGGTTCTGGACGCGCTGCTGCCGGGCAAGCGGCTGTGGCTCTTTGCTACCGGCACCGGCATCGCCCCCTTTGCCAGCCTGATCCGCGACCCGGAAACCTATGAACGGTATGACGAGATCATCCTCACCCATACCTGCCGCGAGGTCGCCGCGCTCGACTATGGCCGGGAACTGGTCGAGGAGACGCTGAACCACGAGTTCATCGGCGAGGAAGCCCGCGCCAAGCTGCGCTATTTCCCGACCACCACGCGCGAGGAAAGCCCGCAGATGGGCCGCATCACCGACCTTTTGCGTTCGGGCGAGGTGTTCGAAAAGCTGGGCATCCCGCCGATCAACGCCGAAACCGACCGCGGCATGGTCTGCGGCTCGCTCGCCTTCAACATGGAGATCAAGGAGATCCTCGAAGGTTATGGCCTGCGGGAGGGCGCGAATTCCGAACCCGCCGAATACGTGGTGGAAAAGGCATTCGTGGGCTGAGGGACACGGCCCACCCGGTTCCGCTTGTCGCCTGAATGAGAAAGCGCCGCAAAAATCGTCTGCGGCGCTTTCATTTTCGCTGTCCGACGCGGTCCTGGGTTACCGGGTCCGGGGTTACCGGGCCCGGGGTTACTGGCCCAAGGCGCGGCGCAACTGATCCAGAACCGCCTGGCGGGCCACGGGGTCGTTCTGCGCCTGATCGAGCGCCGTGCGCAGCGAGTTGCGCAGCATCCCCGGCACCGGCGCGGCCTCGATCCGGGCGAGAATATCCTCCTGCGTCAGGTCCGACTGATCCCAGCTTGTAAAGGTCGCAGCGGTCGCGTCGGGCTGGGTCGGCTGGGCGGCGGCGCCCTCATCCGACAGTTCGGCGGCTGCTTCGGCGGCCTCGGCTGCGGCATTCGCGGCCTCATCCGCCGCACGTCCGGCAGCCTCGGCGGCAGCGTCGGCCGCCTGGCTGACCGCGCGCACTGCGGAATCGATTGCCTGCGCGGCGGCATCGGCAGCGGCGTCGGCCGCATCGGCGGCCGCTTCGGCGGCGGCGGTGGCCTCGGTCTCGCCCGCGGCGGCCTGGGCTGCGGCGGCTTCTTCCTCGGCGGCACGGGCGGCAGCCTCGGCCTCGGCGGCAGCCTCTTCGGCGGCGGCGGCCTCGGTCTCCGCGATCGCGCGTTCCGCCGCCAGCGCATCAGAAGCGCGGCGCTGTTCCTGCGCGTCCCAGACATAATAGCCGCCCGCCGCGATCGCGACGAGGATCGCCAGCATCCCCACGATCTTGTTCATGCACTTCCCCAATCTGCCAGTCTTTTGCTTATGGCCCTCCTAATGGCAGAAAATGTCGAAGATGCAAAGCTGCGCGGGTCTCGCGGGACCCTGCGGCCCCTTTCCGGGTTGAAAGACGCTCAAGCGAAGTTTATTTTCCGCGCCACGAACCATGTCAGAAGGATTGACGCCATAGCCCGCAGACCCCACAACGCCCCGCCGACACGCGACACCGGCCCCCGTATCAACGATCGCATCCGTGCACCCGAGATCCGTCTCATCGGTGCGGATGGCGAGAATGTTGGGGTGGTGACTCCGGCGCGGGCCCTTGCCATGGCCGAAGAGGCCGGGCTTGATCTGGTCGAGATTTCCCCGAATGCCGAGCCCCCGGTCTGCAAGATCATGGATTTCGGCAAGTTCAAGTATGAACAGCAAAAGCGAGAGGCCGAGGCCCGCAAGAAGCAGAAGATCATCGAGGTCAAGGAGATCAAGTTCCGTCCGGGAACCGATATCCACGACTATGAGGTCAAGATGCGCTCGGTCGTGAAGTTTCTGGAAGGCGGCGACAAGGTCAAGATCACGCTGCGGTTCCGCGGACGTGAAATGGCCCACCAGCAACTGGGGCTGGAGCTTTTGAACCGTGTCGCGGCGGATATCGCCGAAATCGGCAAGGTCGAGAACATGCCCAAGCTGGAAGGCCGTCAGATGGTCATGATGATCGGCCCGCGCTGAGCGGCACCGCCTGATGCCATTCCGAACCCCCGCTCCGGCGGGGGTTTTGTTTTGGCTGGGCTGTTTCAGGCGGGCATGGCGCGGGCGATCCCGCAGCTGTCCCGTCTTTCCGTGACCGGCTTTGGGCAGGGACAAGGTCTCTGGTTCTTGGCGGAAGCCGATGGCCAGGGCATCTGCCCCTAGGGCCGTCGTGCGGAGGGACGGCGCAGTCCTGCGCCCGGCGCGCCCGTGCGATCAGTAACGCTGCGCCTCTGACTGAACCTGTTCGGCGAAACAGGCGTCGATATCCGACAGCCGCGCCAGCATCGCCGGCCGCATCCGGGCCGAGGAACCCAGGAGCACGCGCCGCAGCAGCGCCGCCTGCCCGCGCGGACTTTCGGCAAAGCGTTCCGTATCGACCAGCGCTTCGGCAGGGCTGCCCTGCGACATCACCAGCAGCGGGTCGGCCAGCGCGCGGGCCGCCGCCTGCGCACAGGCGGGCGCGGTGGCACCGCAGCGCGCCGTGCAGAAAATCGCGATCGGCCGCGTCTCTGCCGCCGTCATCAGCCAGTCGGCAAGCGCCGCCGGGTCCGAGGGCTCGCCCATCAGGTCGCGCTGCGGGTCGCCCTCGGGCAGGGACATGATTTCCTCGGTCAACCGCGCGAGGTGTTCGGGCTTGCCCGCCCATTCCCGCCAGATGAAATAGCGCAGCGCGTGCGGGTAATGCGGATCGTCGGCAAGTTCCGCGAACCCCCGCCTTTCGCGCGCGGCAATGGTGATCGCCGCCGCCCGGGCCGCGCGGCCCTCACCCAGCGCCGAGAAACCGCCAATGACAGAATGGGGTGTATCGACGGCCCAGGTCGCCTGCCAGTGTTCCGCGAGCGGCGAGCTTCCGGCCGCCGCGTGAATCCAGCTATGGCCCGAGATTCCGCCGCTGTCGCGCATCATCGGCACCCGTTCACGCCGGGGCAGTCGCGCAAGCCACGGCCCCTGCAGTTCCGGCGACTTGTCGATCAGGGCCAGGAGGATCTGCGCCGCCGTGTTCCCCCCGCGGGCAAGCTCGGCCAGCGCCGGCAGGGCGGTTTCCTCATCATCGGCAAGCCAGGCCTCCAGCGCCTCTTGAAAGGCGGGATCGTTCTGGCCGGGCACGGCAGGGGTCGGCACGGCGGGGCTTTGCACGGGGATTGACACAGGGGCGGGCTGTACCTGTGATGCGGGCTGGGGCGGATCGGCAGGCATCGGGGTGTCCTGCGCCCAGAGGGGTCGCAGCGAAACAGTCATGAGCAAAAGCAAACCCGCCAGTCGGATCATGCCTATCTCCCGGTCGCGTGCGGCGATGCCGCGTTCCTGTCCCAAGGGCCCGGCAGGGCCCGCTCTGGGGTCAGACCATAAGGTTAAGGTCCCGGGATCGCTGCCCCGATCCCTCCGCCGCACCCATGCGCCGTCGACCTCAACCTGTGGCATCACCTTGATCGCTGACGACCCTAGCGTGCAAGGGCGCGATTGTCACCGTCTGAGTTGTCCTGCCCTTCCTTGCATCGCTTTTGCGGCGATGACAAGCAAGCAATTGTAAATCAAAGGTGATCTTCCCCGGCCTCACGCGGGCGCGGGCGCGAGGGGATTTCCTTCAGGAGCCCGCCCAGACCCATCCGCGCGATGTCCTCGTCCCCGACCGTCAGCCCGCAGGCGAGCCGTTCCAGCACCAGATCGGCCCCGTTGAGCGCAGGGGAACGTGCGCAACCGGGCAGTCCGATCACGGGACGCGCACCCAGATGACCGTGAAACAAGAGGTTCCCGGGATCGACCGGCATCCCGAAGCGCACCACCACGCCGCCCGCCGCCCGCAGTGCCGACGGGGCCGTATCGGCCGGATCAGATGTCGCGGAACCCGTCAGGATCAGCAGCATCTCTCCGGGCAGTTCCGACAGCGCCTGCGCCAGCGGCGGCACGTCATGGGGAACGACGCGCAGGCCCGTCAACTCGATCCCCAGACGCGCAAGGCGCGCCGCCACCGACCGCCGGGCCTTTTCCGCAAGGCGCGCAGGCTGGCCCGGCACCTCGGTCAGCACCAGCGCCGCCGTCCGCCGCTGCACCGGCTGCACGCGCAGGGCCCCCGCAAGCCCCGCCTCGGCACGCCCGATCAGCGCCCCGGGCACCGCATAGGTGATGATCTTGATCGTCGCGACCATCGTGCCGGGCGCCACCCGCGCGTAAGGCGCAAGCGTCGCCAGCGTCACCTCGGGGTCAAGCGCGTTGAGCGCGTGTATCCGCGCCGCATCCGCCAGAACGACGCCCGGCACCGTTGCATGAAGGTTCACGCGCCCCGCGCTTGCCGGGGAAATCCGCAGGAACGACGCGGCCGGATCAGGGACGAGCGCCGTGGCAAGGCGCGCGGCGGCCTCGTTTTCCGGCAGGTCGCCGGGTGATGGACGGGCGACGATCACCTCGGTCAGGCCGGCGCCGGCAAGGGCCGCGACATCGGCCGGGTCAAGCACGCGCCCCTTGGGCAGCGACCTGTCGCCCGCGCGCTGCGAATGACCCAGGATCATGCCAAGCGCGGCGGCGACGGGAACGGGACCGAACTCCATGCCTCAGCCCTGCCGCAGTCGCGCGGTCATCTCGGCCAGGATCGAGATCGCGATTTCCGAGGGCGTCCGCGCCCCGATGGCCAGCCCGACAGGCGCATGAAGCCGCGCAAGATCAGCCTCGGTCAGACCGGAGGCGCGCAGACGTTCGAGTCGTTTTGCGTGGGTGCGGGTCGAGCCGAGCGAGCCGACGTAAAAGGCCTGTGACCGCAGCGCCACCTGCAGCGCCGGATCGTCGAGCTTGGGGTCATGGGTCAGCGTGACGATTGCCGTGCGCGGGTCCGGGGCCTGCGCCTCCATCGCCTCATCCGGCCAGAGCTCGAGGATCGTCTCGCCGCGGAACCGTTCGGCGGCGCCAAAGGTCGCGCGCGGGTCGATGATCACCGGGTCATAGCCCGCCATCCGGGCCATCGCGACCAGCGGCTGCGCGATATGCACCGCCCCCACCACGATCAGCCGTAGCGGCGGATTATGGACCGCGATGAACCAGTCCCCCTCGACCCCCGCCTGATCCGAGGCCATGCGCGCCGCGATCGCCGCGCCAAGTTCGGCATCCCCCGGCCCCGAAAGCCGGGTTTCCCAGGTCGAGAGGTTGACCAGATGCGCCACCGCCCGGCGCGCGGCCCGCGCCGCGACCAGGGCTGCAAGGTGATCCTCGGGCAAGGCGGTGCCGACAGGCTCGATCAGGATGCGGATCGTCCCCCCGCAGGCAAGACCCACGGCGAAGGCGTCTGCGTCGCTCACGCCGAACTCGATCACCCGCGCGCGGCCCTCGTTGCGGGCGTCGGCGGCCTCGTGGATCACCGCGCCCTCGACACAGCCACCCGAGACCGACCCCATGATGGCGCCGTCGCCCGCCACCACAAGCTGGCTGCCCGCCGGGCGCGGCGCACTGCCCCAGGTCTGGATAACCGTCGCGATCGTGGCCCCCCGCCCCGAACGGTGCCAGTCGAGCGCGATTTCCGGAATGCTGTCGTGATCCATCTGGCCCCTCCGATCCCGGAATATGGCGTGGCGGGCGGGTCAGCACCAGTCCCCCCGGAAACCCGGACCGGAACTCACACCAAAACGAGGACAGGAAAACGCCGTGGGAGGGGAGTCCCACGGCGCAGGGGTCCCGGTCAGATCCGGGTGGAAAGGTGCGTGGCGGCACCGGCAGCGAACTGCCGGGGGAACGTGCCGCGCGGGGGAACGGCCCGGCGCCTTTCATGAAAAAACTGATGCACCCGGAAGACGGCCCCGTGCCTTGATCTGGATCAACCGGGGGCCGGGCCTTTTCGCCGGCGATACAAAAGCTGCATCTGCCGAAACAGAAAGCCCGCCCCCGACAGGGGCGGGCCAAGGGTTCGCGAAAGCCTCAGCGGTTGTTCAGGAGCCAGGTGATCCGACGTACCGCAACACGACGGTTGGCCTGTTCGGCGGCTTGCGTCTGCACTTTCAGGAACCGCTCGCCATAGCCCTGCACCACCAAGTTTTCCGGCGGCACCCCGAAATACTCGGTCAGGGCGAGCGCGACCGATTCCGCGCGCCGGTCCGAAAGGGCGAGGTTGTAGCTCGCGCTGCCGACGGCGTCGGTATGGCCCTCGATGAGGAAGATCTCGCGCGGGTTCTCGGCGATCATCTCCTGCATCAGGCGGCCGATCTGCACCAGCTTGCGTGCCTCCGACGTCCGCACGACACTCGATGCCGTCTCGAACGTGATCGGATCGGTCGAGATTTCGGGCGCCAGTTCGCGCAGTTCCCGGGTTTCCCGGACCTGCCGCAGGCTGAAGGTCCGTCCGAGATCCTGCGCCTCGGCCTCGGCCAGCAGGGCGCGCAGCATCGCGGTATCGGTGCGCTCGGTCACGCGGACCTCACCGATCCGGGGCGGCGGCAGGCGGCTCACGTCGACCGGCGCATAGCGCTGCGTGTCATCGATCAGCCGGACGGTCTCGCCGTTCGGTTCGCGACGCTCACGCCACAGGACGCGGCCGGTAGCGTCGCGGACGGTGATGATCTGCGACCCGTCCTGACGGTCAAGAACCGTGCGGGTGGAGCCGTCATTATAGCGTTCGACGCGCTCGGTGCTGCCGGGCTGACGGATCAGCGCGTCGTCATCCTTCCAGACGGCGAGGTTGCCATCGCCGCGATCCACAACGACCCGGTCGCCGGAATTGGCCACGACGCGGTTGTTGCCGACCAGCATCCCCACGGCCACGGCGCCGAGCGCCAGAAGCCCCGCCTGTTCGAGCCGCGTCAGACCGCGCCGCTCTTCCTCGCGTTGCGCCTGCGGGCTCGACAGGGTGACGATGCGGCTGTCGAAATCCTCGGCCGAAGACCGGCTGTTCTCGCGGGTCAGGACCTGCTCGATCACGTCGGCGGGGGCAAGATCGCCTGCACCTTCGCCCTGCTGGGTCGCCAGCAATGCGGCCAGTGCCGCACCTGCGGCGGTCGCCGTCGCAGTCCCGTCAGCCGGTTCGGTGGTTTCGGCCTGTTCGGTCGTCTCGCCCTCGGCAGCGGGGTCGGTTTCGACCGCCTCTTCCTCCGATTGCAGCGCAAGCGCGCGGGTCAATGTGTCAACAGCGCCCGCGACCTCCGGGTCCTCCAGCAGACGCTGCACGCGGGCATCATCCTCGGCCGTCGGCTGGGGCGAGGCTTCGAGCGGCGCCTCGACCGTTTCCGGGGCCTCGATCACCTCGGGCGCCTCGGTGCCTTCGGGCAGGGCTTCGAATTGCTCGACCTCTTCCGCGATGGCCGGGTCGGTTTCGGTTGCTTCCGTATCCGTGGCTTCCGTTTCGGTGGCTTCGCCTTCGGTCGTCTCTTCCGTGGCTTCTTCTTCCACGCCAAGCTCTTCCGGAGTGACGGGCGGCGTCACCTCTTCAGGATCGGCCGGGGCTTCGCCATCGGCTTCGCCTTCCGCATCCTGGATCGCCTCAAGCGTCAGGGGCTGCTCGCCCTCTTGCCCGGCGTCTTGTTCTGCGTCCTGTTCACCCTCCTGTTCGGGGGCCGGACCGGATTGCGTTCCCTCGGCGCCCGCCTCACCGGCAGGGGCTTCGCCCGCGGGTGCTTCCTCGGTGACGTCATCGGCAGGCGTGATCTCGACCTCCGCCTCCATGTCCGCCTCGCCCTCGGCTTCAGGCGCCCCTTGGGGCGCCTGCTGGATCTCGGGTTGCTCGATTTCCGGTTGCTGGGGCTCCGGAATTTCCGGCTCCGGCGTCGCCGGTTCGGGGATCTCCGGTTCCGGCAGGTCCGGCTCGGGCGCCTCGGTCGGGGTCACCGGCTCGATATCCGGCTGGTCGGGGGTTTCGTCCGGAACCTCGGCGGGCGTGTCCCCCGGGATTTCCGGGTCGCCCTCGAGGATCGCGTCGCAACCTTCCAGGTCAGGCGCCTCCAGGCACAGTTCGCGGCGCAGCTCGGCGTCCTCGCCATTGCCGCCCTCGACGGCCTGGCCGAAGCCCATGGTGGGCTGCATGAGAGACAGCGACAGCGTAAGCGCCGTGGTGGCCCGGAAAGGCGATCTTGAAATGCGGGATCTGGGCATCAATGTTCCTCGGGTGTTAAGGTGGGGCCCCACCTTCGGGACCGCCGTTGACGCAGTTATATTCTGCTGAACGCCCAGATCTTCATCAGGTTTCAATGACGCTGCTTCAATGCGTCGTTATTTGTGTTTCAGCCCCCCCTCCTCAGTAGCCGAGTTCCGTAAAGATCAGCACGGCCGGGTTGCGCCGCGATCCGTCGTAGGAGCCGATCCAGATGTCATAAAGCCCTTGTTGCGGGGCATCAAAAACGATGGCGGAATTCGTGCCTCGATAGTCGTCGTTGTAATACCAGGACCCGTCCGGGGCGTTGACCAGCAGCACCGTGTCGGCAGAGCCGGATTCCACCGCGATGGTGAGCCGCGAACTGCTGCCGTGCCAGTAGAGGTCGAAGTCGGGGCGCGTGGTGACATATCCCGCCCAGCCATAAGCGCCGCAATTCTCGATCCGGTGGGTACCGCCCGCGGTGACGCGATAGCTGGTCGGGTCAGGCAGGAATCCCGCGTCAAGGCTGATCGTGCCGAAATGCGGCTGGCCCTGCCAGTCGGGACAGGCCATTGCGGGAACGGCCGCAAGCGCGGCCACGACAGAGATGGCAAGGCAAGTGAACTTCATTGCAGATCCTCCCCCTGAGGCGCTGCCATCACGGCGATGGCACGCGACAAGAAGATGCTGCGCCTCGGCGGGCAATCCGTCAGTCACGCAATCGTGACCGGAGCGATTGACAGCGGGGAATTCGGAAACGCGCTTTCCAGAAGGGCGTCAGCCCTCCGGGCAGGCCCAGACGGCGAGCGCGGGGTCAAGCCGGGGGTGGCGCATCTCGGTCCCGGGGGCGATCCCAAGCAGGTTCGCGCCCCCGCCATTGATCTCCAGCACCATCAGGATGTCCTCGCCGCCTTCGATCGGCGTTTCGTCCAGCGGGATCGCATTACTGTGGACATGGGCGACGACACCGCGTTCATCGACGAAGATCATGTCAAGCGGGATGAGCGTGTTGCGCATCCAGAAGGTCGCGCTTCGGGGCCGGTCATAGATGAAGAGCATCCCCGCGCGTTGCGGAAGGGAGTCGCGGAACATCAGCCCCTGTGCGCGGGTCGCATCGGTGTCCGCGATTTCGACGGTAAATCGGGCCTCGCCCCATGGGCCGCGCAGATCGACACGGTCGGGGCGGCAGTCGGCCAGTGCCGGTGCCGCGACCAGCACGCCGAGGATCAGCGCAAGCGCACGCATCATTGGGCGTTCGCCCGCACCGCCGTTTCCCAGGCCAGAATCTCGATCGCCATGCGCCCCCGCTTGCCTTCCATCACACGCAGGCAGATTGCCTCGCCCGGGGGCAGGTCGGCAAGCCCGGATCGGCGCAAGACCTCTATATGGACGAACACATCTTCGGGACGGCCGAAACAGTTCGCAAAGCCGAAGCCCTTGGCCTTGTCGAACCATTTGACGCGGGCCGGTTCGAGAGGAAGCCCACGGATGGCTTCCGCGGTCAGTTCATCCATGTCCTCGACCAATCCGGGCACAGGGGCGCCAACCACCGGCTCGATTTCCAGCACCTCGACCGCCTGCGCGCCGCGCCCGGTCATCTGTGTGGCAACGACGACCCGCGCGCCGTCGGCAATCGAACTTTGCCCATAGTTGCGAAGGACATTCGCGTGCAACAGGATGTCCGGCCCGCCCTCGTCCGACAGGATGAACCCGAAACCCTTGGACGGGTCGAACCATTTCACCCGACCGCTTATCCTCTGCAGGGCGGAAAAATCGTTCTCACTCATAACTTCATCTTTATCAGGGGGTTCCGCATCCCCTTTCAGATGCCGCGATAGCACATTTCTGCGCAAGCGCGAAAAAGGCCAGGCAGACGAAAGAGAAAGCCATATCCTTTTTTTCAAATCTTTTTCATGGTGATAGACGGTCAACCTGCCACGGCGCATCGGGGGCATCCCTGTGCCAGCGAAAACGATCATGCAACCGAAAGGCGCCATCGGCCCAGAATTCCATCTCCAGCGGCCGAATTCTGATTCCCCCCCAGAAGGGCGGGCGCGGCGGGCTCATGCCGAACTCGGCGGTGCGTCGGGCCACCTCGGTCATCAGTTCCATCCGCGATCCGATCACCTGCGACTGCGCCGAGGCCCAGGCCCCCAGCCTGCTTTTAAGCGAGCGCGAGGCGTAATAGGCGTCGGCCTGCGGCCCCTCTTCGCGTTCGGTGATGCCCCGGACCCGGATCTGGCGACGCAGGCTTTTCCAGTGCAGAACAAAGGCCGCCTTGCCGGTCGCCGCGATTTCCTCGCCCTTGCGGCTGGTGTAGTTGGTATAGAAGACAAAGGTGTCGCGCTCGATCTCTTTCAGCAGGACCATCCGCGCATTGGGCAGCCCCTGGGCATCGACCGTGGCCAGCGCAATGGCGTTGGGGTCGTTCGGCTCCGACTGCTCTGCCTCGGCCAGCCAGTTTCGCGCGATCTGGAAAGGGTCTTCGCCGGCAAAGATGCCGCTGCGGTCTGACATGTGGTCCTCGGCTCGTTTGATCACCTGTTGCGCCGCAACACTAGCGGCACGCCCCGCAGAGTCGAGCCAGTCTTGATGCGCCCCGGCCTTTGGCCTAATGCTCGCTGCCATCACCGACGGCAGGAGCAGCGCATGTCACTGAAATTGATGGAAGGCAAACGCGGGCTGATCATGGGACTTGCGAATGACAAGTCGATCGCCTGGGGAATTGCCAAGGCGCTTGCCGACCAAGGCGCCGAGCTTGCCTTTTCCTATCAGGGTGAGGCGCTGCTGAAGCGCGTACAGCCGCTCGCCGCCTCCATCGGCGCGACCGAGATGGTTGAATGCGACGTGGCGAACGAGGCGTCGCTCGATGCGCTGTTCGCCCGGCTGGAAGAGGTCTGGGGCAAGCTCGATTTCGTGGTGCACGCCATCGGCTTTTCCGACAAGAACGAACTGCGCGGCCGCTATGTCGACACGACCGCGGCCAATTTCCGCACCACGATGGATATCTCGGTCTATTCCTTCACCGCCGTCGTGCAGCGCGCCAGCCGCATGATGACCGAAGGGGGATCTTGCCTCACGCTCACCTATTACGGGGCGGAAAAGGTCATGCCGCATTACAACGTGATGGGGGTGGCCAAGGCGGCGCTGGAGGCGTCGGTGATGTATCTGGCCGAGGATCTGGGCAAGGACGGTATCCGCGTCAACGCGATCAGCGCCGGCCCGATCAAGACCTTGGCCGCGAGCGGGATCGGCGATTTCCGTTACATCATGAAGTGGAATGAGTTGAACAGCCCCCTGCGCCGCAACGTGACGCAGGAAGAGGTGGGCAAGTCGGCGCTGTTCCTTCTGTCCGATCTCGGCTCCGGCACGACGGGCGACGTCCTGCATGTCGATGCGGGCTATCACGTCGTGGGGATGAAGGCGGTGGACGCCCCCGATATCGACGCAACGAAGAAAGAGGGCTGAGCCATGGCCGCCGACCGTCTGCCGCATGAAAAGGGCTTTCACGTCAGCTGGGACCAGATCCATCGCGATGCAAGGGCGCTTGCCTGGCGGCTGGACGGTCAGGGGCCGGACAATGGCAACTGGCGTGCGGTCGTCGCGATCACGCGGGGCGGCATGGCCCCTGCGATGATCGTCAGCCGTGAACTGGACATCCGCACCGTCGATACGATCAGCGTGAAGTCCTACAACAAGCAGGAACAGTCGGAGCCCGTCGTCATCAAGGCCCCGCAGGCCGAGATCATGGGCGACGGCACCGGGATCCTGATCGTCGACGATCTGGTCGATACCGGCAAGACGCTGGAACTCGTGCGCAGGCTTTACCCCAAGGCGCATTTCGCCACCGTCTATGCCAAGCCCAGCGGCAAGCCGATGGTGGACACCTATATCACCGAGGTCAGCCAGGACACCTGGATCTTCTTCCCTTGGGACATGGCGCTGCAATATGTCGAACCCTATCGCGGGGCCGACTGACGCGATGGCGCTGCCGCTCAACCCCCATATGGCGCGGACAGCCATGCCCCCGGTCATGGAGGCGCGCCGCTGGCTGGCCGAGGCGCGTTTCACGCCCGACCGCCCCCTCATCAACGTGAGTCAGGCGGCGCCGGTCGATCCACCGCCCCTGCCCCTGCGCGAGGCCTTGGCCGAGGCCGCGCTGAACGACCCCGACGCGCATCTTTACGGCCCCGTGCTTGGCCTGCCAGACCTGCGGGAAGAGATCGCGCGCCAGTGGTCGGCGGCCTATGGCGGCGGGATCGCGCCCGCGCAGGTCGCGATCACCTCGGGCTGCAATCAGGCTTTCGTGGCGATCATGGCGACGCTCGCCGCCGCGGGGGATGAGGTCATCCTGCCGACGCCCTGGTATTTCAACCACAAGATGTGGCTCGACATGCAGGGCGTGACGGCGGTTCCGCTGCCCACGGGGCCGGATCTGTTGCCCGACCCTGATCGCGCTGCCGCTTTGATCACCGCGCGCAGCCGTGCCATCGTGCTGGTCAGCCCGAACAATCCCGGCGGGGCGGAATACCCGGCAGAGACCCTGCGCGCCTTCTTTGAACTCGCCCGGTCCCGCGGAATCGCCCTGATCGTGGATGAGACCTATCGCGACTTCGACAGCCGCGTGGGCGCCCCGCACGACCTCTTCGCCGATCCGGACTGGGCAGGAACGCTGATCCACCTCTATTCCTTTTCCAAGGCATACCGGCTGACAGGGCATCGTGTGGGCGCGATCGTCGCTGATGCCGGCCAGCTTGCAGAGGTCGAAAAGTTCCTCGACACCGTGGCGATCTGCCCGAACCAGCTTGGCCAGCGCGGCGCGCTCTGGGGGATGCGGAACCTCGGCCAATGGGTCGCCGGCGAACGCGCCGAGATCCTCGACCGCCGTGCGGCGATCACGCAAGGCTTCCCGCGTCTCAATGGCTGGCGCCTGCTGGGCTGCGGTGCCTATTTCGCCTATGTGGAACATCCCTTCGCGGAAGGGTCCGACGCCCTCGCGCGGCGCATGGTGCATGAGGCTGCGGTGCTCATGTTGCCCGGGACGATGTTCATGCCCGGCGACGATCCGGCCGGGCAGCGCCAGTTGCGCGTCGCATTCGCCAATATCGACCGGGCGGGCATCGCACAGCTCTTTGACCGGCTGGCGGGGCTGACGGGCTGAGGGTCGCACAGGAACGGCTTGCCCCGCTGCCCCGGACCCCTTAGACAACGGCAAAATCCGGCGGAAGGAAGGACCGACATCATGAAGGGGGCCAAGGGCAAGGGCGCGAATATCGCGGTATGGATCATCCTTGGGCTGCTGATCATCGGCCTTGCGGGTTTTGGCACCGGCGGCTTTACCGGCCAGACCCGTGCCATCGGTTCGGTCGGCGACCGGGAAATCACGGTCAATGAATATGCCCGCGCCCTGCAGCAGGAGATCCGCGGGTTTGAATCCCAGATGGGTCAGGCCATGAGCTTTCAGCAGGCCGAGGCGCTGGGGATCGACCGTGCCGTGCGTGAACGTCTGGTCGCGCTGGCGGCCATCGACAATGAGGCAGAACGCATGGGCCTCTCGGTCGGCGACGAAGCCGTGCGCGACGAACTGCTTGCCATTCCGAACTTTCGCGGCCTCGACGGCAGCTTTGACCGTCAGTCCTATCGCTTTGCCCTGCAACAGCTTGGGATGAACGAAGGCGAGTTCGAGGAGCAGTTGCGCCGCGATGTCACCCGCTCGCTGCTGCAGGCGGCGGTGGTCGGCTCGGTCTCGGCGCCCGACAGCTATACCGAGGTTCTGATCGGCTATATCAACGAACGCCGCGCACTGACCCATCTGCGCCTTGCGGCCCGCGATCTGGAAGCGGCCCCGCCGGAACCGGACGAGGCGACGCTTCAGGCCTGGTTCGACGAGAACGCCGCCCGGTTCACCCGGCCCGAAAGCCGGCAGGTCACCTATGCCTGGCTCACGCCCGAGATGATGCTCGACGCGGTCGAGGTCGATGAGGCCGCGCTCCGCACCGCCTATGAGCAGCGCATGTCGGAATTCGTGCAGCCCGAACGCCGGCTGGTCGAGCGGATCGTCTTTGGCACCGACGAAGAGGCCACCGAGGCGATGGCCCAGATCGAGGCTGACGAAGACGCGTTCGAGGACATCGTGACCGAACGCGGGCTCAGCCTGATGGACGTGGACATGGGCGACGTGACCGAGACGCAGCTCGGGGCCGCCGGCCCCGAGGTCTTTGCGCTGGAGGGTCCCGGCGTGGCCGGCCCCTTGCCCAGCGAATTCGGCCCGGCGGTCTACCGCGTGAACGCGATCCTGTCGGCGCAGAACATCGGCTTTGAAGAGGCGCAGGAGGCCCTGCGCGACGAGTTGGCGCTGGACCTGGCGCGGCGGGAAATCACCGTGCTGGTCGAGGATGCCGACGACCTTCTGGCGGGAGGTGCGACGATCGAGGATCTGGCCGCCGAGACGCCGATGGAACTGGGTCAGATGACCTGGACCGAGGGCGCGACCGACGACATCGCCGGCTATTCCAGCGTCCGGGCCGAGGTCGCGCGGCTTGAACCCGGCGATTTTGCCGATGTCCTGGTGCTGGAGGATGGCGGTATCGCCGCCCTGCGCGTCGATGAGGTGACACCCGCCGCCGCCCCGCCGCTGGAGGAGGTGCGCGACGAGGCGCTTGCCGCGTGGCAGGAACAGGAGGCCCTGCGCCTTGTCGCCGAACAGGCCGAGGAGATGCGCCAGCAAATCGCCGATGGCGCGACCTTCCAGTCCTTCGGCTATCCGGTTCAGATCGTCGAGGCCGCCCATCGCGACGGCGGGGTCGAGAACCTGCCGAACGCCCTCATGGCCGAGGTCTTTGCCATGGACGAAGGTGAGGTCCGGGTGCTGCGCAGCCCCACCGCCGTGCATCTTGTGCGGGTTGAACGCGTCTATGAAGCCGAGCTTGCGGCATCGGAGGCGAACGGGCTTCGCAACGCCGTGGTGACCGAGCTGACGCAGGGCATGGTGCGCGATGTCTACGACCTCTTTGCCAATGCGCTGATGTCCGAGGCCGGCATCCGCATCAACGAAACCGCCGTGAACGCGGTTCATACGCAGTTCCGCTGAGATGACGATGACGCCTTCGTTCGAGGAATTCGCCGCCGGCTGGGAGGCCGGGCAGAACCAGCTCGTGCTGACGCGGCTTGCGGCGGATCTCGACACGCCCGTCTCGCTGATGCTCAAGCTCGCCGAGGCGCGCAAGGACACGTTCATGCTGGAAAGCGTGACGGGCGGCGAAGTGCGCGGCCGCTATTCGGTCGTCGGCATGAAGCCGGACCTGATCTGGGAATGTCGCGGCACCGAAAGCCGGATCAACCGGCAGGCGCGGTTCGACGAAAGCGCGTTCGAGCCACAGGCAGGCCACCCGCTGCAAACGCTGCGCGACCTGATCGCCGAAAGCCGCATCGAGATGCCCGACGATCTGCCGCCGATCGCGGCGGGTCTCTTCGGGTTCCTCGGCTATGACATGATCCGTCTGGTGGAACGTCTGCCCGACGTGAACCCGGACCCGCTGGGCCTGCCTGACGCGGTTCTGATGCGGCCCTCGGTCGTGGCGGTGCTTGACGGGGTAAAGGGTGAGGTGACGCTCGTGTCCCCCGCCTGGGTATCCTCTGGCCTCTCGGCGCGGGCGGCCTATGCGCAGGCGGCCGAACGTGTGTCGGACGCGCTGCGCGATCTGGAACGCGCCATGCCCGGAACCTCGCGCACCCTGGGGGAGGCCGCGGCGGTGGGCGAGCCGGTGTCGAACTTCACCAAGCCGGGCTATATGGCCGCCGTCGAGAAGGCCAAGGAATACATCCGCGCCGGCGACATCTTTCAGGTGGTGCCCGCGCAGCGCTGGACGCAGGATTTCCCGCTGCCGCCCTTTGCGCTTTATCGCAGCCTGCGCCGCACCAATCCATCGCCCTTCATGTTCTTCTTCAACTTCGGCGGCTTTCAGATCATCGGCGCAAGTCCGGAGATCCTTGTGCGGCTGCGCGACGGCGAGGTGACGATCCGGCCCATCGCCGGAACCCGGCCCCGTGGCGTAACGCCCGAGGAAGACCGCGCGCTGGAGCTTGACCTGCTCGCGGACCAGAAGGAACTTGCCGAACATCTCATGCTGCTCGATCTCGGGCGCAACGATGTGGGCCGTGTGGCGCGGGTCGGCACCGTGCACCCGACGGAAAAGTTCATCATCGAGCGCTACAGCCATGTGATGCACATCGTCTCGAACGTCGTGGGCGAACTTGCCGAGGGCGAGGATGCGCTTTCGGCGCTGCTGGCGGGGCTGCCGGCGGGCACCGTTTCGGGCGCGCCCAAGGTCCGCGCGATGGAGATCATCGACGAGTTGGAACCGGAAAAGCGCGGAGTCTATGGCGGTGCGGTCGGGTATTTTTCCGCCAATGGCGAGATGGACATGTGCATCGCGCTGCGCACGGCCGTTCTCAAGGACGAAAAGCTTTATATTCAGGCCGGGGGCGGCGTCGTCTATGACAGCGACCCCGAGGCGGAATGGCAGGAAACCGTGAACAAGTCGCGGGCGCTCATGCGGGCCGCCGCCGATGCCGGACTGTTCGTGCGGCGCGGAAACGGCTGACCCTTGCGCGGTCGGCGCCCCTGCCGGATGCTGGCCGCATGACGCTGACGATCCGCCCCGCAACGGTGGCCGATGCCGGTATCCTCGGCGGGCTCCACCTGACCACATGGAACGAGACCTATCCGGGTCTGCTGGGCGCCGCGGAACTGCGGTCCCACAGCCATGCGTCGCGGCGGGCGATGTGGGACAGCATCCTGTCGCACCCGCGCCCGCCGCGTGTCCTGATCGCCGAAGAGAGCGAGCCCTGCGGGTTCGCCGCCCTGCGTGGTCAGGATGATGGCGAACTGCTGGCGCTTGGCTATGACGGGGAAATCGCCGCGCTCTATCTGCTGGCCCGGGCGCAGGGGCGCGGCATCGGGCGGCGCCTGTTCGCAGCGGGCCGCGCGGCGTTATGCGAAGCGGGGCGGTCGAACCACGCGCTCTGGGTGCTGGAGGGGAACCATCGCGCCATCGGCTTTTATCGCGCGATGGGCGGCAGTGTCGTTCTGCGCCGCCGGACCAGGAGCGAGACGGGCGAACGGGTGGAGCTTGCCCTTGGCTGGCCCCTCAGCGATCCAGCAACGCCGAAAGCGGGGCAAAGCTGACACCCGCCTGCGCGCCAGGGCGCCCGGTCAGCGCCGCGAGGATATCCGCCCGGGCCGGCGCAAAAAGGATCGCGCCGTTTTCCTGCGCAGCGACCGGCGCGACACCCGCCAGCGCCGCGGCGGGCTCTCCCTCCAGACGGTGAAACGGGATGCCGGCGCCGGCCACCGTCAGCGCGTCGCCGTTCTCCGCCAGAAAACCCTCCGACAGGCGCTCGGCCGGCAGGCGCATCCAGCGCAGGCCCTGCGGCAGACCGGTCACGGGCGCCACGGCGGCGGTAGAGGCGGGCGCCAGCAGAACCACCTCTTGCCCCGCCGACTGCCAAGCGCCGACAGCCTCGGCAAGATCGGCGCGGCGCGCATCAAGCCCGATGGTGAACGGGATGGAGAACGCGCTCAAAAGGCCTCTCTCATCCGCATCCAGCCCTGTGTCGATCAGCACCACCGCAACCGGCGCGACCTCTGCCACGGCGGCGTCTTCCTCCGGCTCTCCGGCAATCCCCTGGGGCGAGGGTAGCTCTGTATCCGCGCCCGACGGATCACGGTCCGGGGCGGGTGCACGCGCAACCGCGCCGGGGGTTGCGGGAATCTGTGGCAGAACCGGGCGGGGCGCAGTGACGCGGCCGGGCTCTGCCGGGCCGGGGGCTGCGGGTGGCCCAGGTTCCGGTGCGGCGGCCTCACCCGGGCCGGTGCCGCCGGGGAGGACAAGCGGCGGCGAAAGGGGCAGCATCAGCGAGAGCGCGCCAAGCACCAGCGCCGACACGACAAGCCCGACCCCTGCCCCTGCGAGAAATCCCTTGCCCACGCGCGCCTCCCCCGGAATTGGCCGCTGCTTGCCCTTGACCCCGGGCGGCGGCTCTGACCATCTATAGCGCGACCCTTGGCGGGGATCGGCCGATATTGCAACCCCTGCCGCCAGCCATTCGCCGGACCATGCCCATGCTGCTGCTTATCGATAATTACGACAGTTTCACCTATAACCTCGTGCATTATCTGGGCGAGCTGGGCGCAGATGTCGTCGTTCGCCGCAACGACGCCCTGAACGTGCAAGAGGCGATGGCCCTGCGGCCCGAGGCGATCGTGCTGTCGCCCGGCCCCTGCGATCCGGATCAGGCGGGGATCTGCCTGCCGCTGACCCATGCGGCGGCGGAAACGGGAACGCCGCTGTTGGGGGTCTGTCTGGGCCATCAGACCATCGGGCAGGCCTTTGGCGGGAATGTCGTGCGGTGCCACGAGATCGTCCATGGCAAGATGGGAACGATGCATCACGGCGGCACGGGCGTCTTTGCGGGGCTTCCCTCGCCCTTTCAGGCGACGCGCTATCACAGCCTCGTGGTGGATCGCGACACCCTGCCCGCCTGCCTTGAGGTGACGGCCGAGCTTGAGGACGGCACGATCATGGGGCTGCGCCATCGCGACCTGCCGATCGAGGGGGTGCAGTTCCATCCCGAGAGCATCGCGTCAGAACATGGGCACGCGCTGCTGCGCAACTTTCTGTCGCTCGCGAAAGTCCCGGCATGAGCGAGGCGCTGAAGCCGCTGATCGCCGCCGCCGCCGAACGCCCGCTGACCCGGGCCGAGGCCGAGACCGCCTTTGCGCTGCTCTTTGAGGGCGAGGCCACGCCCGCGCAGATCGGGGGGTTCCTGATGGCGCTGCGCACCCGGGGCGAAACGGTGGACGAATACGCCGCCGCTGCAGCAACCATGCGCGCCCGCTGCGCCGCCGTCCGCGCGCCCGTCGGCGCGATCGACATCGTGGGGACCGGCGGAGACGGCAAGGGAACGCTCAACATCTCGACCGCTACGGCCTTTGTGGTCGCGGGCGCAGGCGTGCCGGTGGCCAAGCACGGGAACCGGAACCTGTCCTCCAAGTCTGGCGCGGCGGATGCGCTGACCGAGCTTGGGATCAACGTCATGTCCGGGGTGCGGGTGGTCGAAACCGCACTGAACCGGGTGGGGATCGGCTTCATGATGGCGCCGGTGCATCACCCCGCGATGCGGCATGTGATGCCCGCGCGGTCGGAGCTGGGGACCCGGACGATCTTCAACATTCTCGGGCCGCTCACCAACCCGGCGGGTGTCAAGCGGCAGCTGACCGGCGCCTTTGCGGCGCGGCTGCTGCGCCCGATGGCCGAAACCCTGCGCGCCCTTGGAAGCGAGGTCGCTTGGCTGGTCCATGGCGGCGACGGCACCGATGAGCTTGCGATTTCAGCCACCAGTCAGGTCGTGGCCCTGTCGGGGGGTGAGATCACCGAATTCACCGTTCACCCGGAAGAGGCCGGACTGCCGCTGCATCCGTTCGAGGATATTCTGGGCGGCACACCTGCCGAGAACGCCGCAGCGCTCCGCGCGCTGCTGGACGGGCAGCCGGGCGCCTATCGCGACGCCGTGCTTTTCAACGCGGCGGCGGCACTGGTGGTTGCCGGGGCTGCGGCAGACCTGCCGGACGGCGTGGAACAGGCGCGGCTCAGCATCGATTCCGGTGCGGCGCGCGGCAAGGTGGCGGCGCTGGCCGCCGTCACCTCGGAAGGACAAAAGTCATGAACAGCATTCTCGACCGTATCAAGGCCTACAAGCTGCAAGAGATCGCCGAGGCCAAGGCCCGGCTGCCGCTGGCCGATCTGGAGGCGCAGGCGCGCGAAGCCAGTGCCCCGCGCGGCTTTGCCGATGCGCTGGTACGGGCGGCACGCAGCGGCTATGGCCTGATCGCCGAGATCAAGAAGGCGAGCCCGTCCAAGGGCCTGATCCGCCCCGATTTCGACCCGCCCGCGCTGGCCCGCGCCTATGAGGAAGGCGGCGCGACCTGTCTTTCCGTCCTGACCGACGGCCCGTCTTTCCAGGGCGCGCCGGAATACCTGACGGCGGCACGCGGCGCCACATCCCTCCCTGCGCTGCGCAAGGATTTCCTTTATGACCCTTATCAGGTCGTCGAGGCGCGCGCCTGGCAGGCCGATTGCATCCTGATCATCATGGCCAGCGTTTCCGACACGCAGGCGGCAGAGCTGGAAGCCGCAGCCTTCGACTGGGGGATGGACGTCCTGATCGAGGTGCATGACGCCGCCGAACTGGAACGGGCCGCCGCGCTCCGGTCGCCGTTGATCGGGATAAACAACCGCAATCTCAATACGTTCCAGGTCGATCTTGCCACGTCGCGCGATCTCGCGCGCCGGGTGCCGCAGGACCGGGTGATCGTATCGGAAAGCGGGTTGAACACCCCCGGGGATCTCGCGGATCTGGCACGCTACGGGGCGCGCTGTTTCCTGATCGGCGAGAGCCTGATGCGCCAGGACGATGTGGCAGGCGCGACCCGCGCGCTCCTCTCCGAACCATCACTGCCCGAGGCGTTCTGATGGCGACACTCACGCATTTCGATGCCGAGGGGCACGCGCATATGGTCGATGTGTCCGACAAGGAGGTCACGGCGCGGCTGGCGGTGGCCGAGGCCTTGGTCGTGATGCAGCCCGAAACGCTCGCGCTCGTGACCGAGGGCCGGGCGAAAAAGGGCGATGTGCTGGGGGTTGCGCGGCTGGCGGGGATCATGGGCGCCAAGAAGACCGCCGATCTGATACCGCTCTGCCATCCCCTGCCGGTGACCAAGGTCGCCGTGGATCTGGTGCCCGATGCGGCGCTGCCCGGCATTCGCATCACGGCGACCGTGCGCACCACCGGCCAGACGGGCGTGGAGATGGAGGCGCTGACCGCCGCCAGCACAGCCGCGCTTACGGTCTATGACATGCTCAAGGCCGCGGAAAAGGGCATGGTGATTACCGGCATCCGCCTTCTGATGAAGGATGGAGGCAAATCCGGCCGGTTCGAGGCGCCATGATCCCGGTCGCAGAGGCGCTGGCCCGCGTTCTGGACCTGATCCGGCCGGTGGATACCGAAACGGTGCCGCTGCGTCAGGCATCGGGGCGGATGCTGCGCACTGCGGCCCGTGCCACGCGGGCACAACCGCCCTTTGCGGCGTCGAGCATGGATGGCTATGCCGTGGCCGAACCGCCCCGGCCGGGCCAGTCCCTGCAGGTGGTCGGTGAGGCCGCCGCCGGTCACGCCTTTGACGGGAGGGTCGCGCCCGGCGAGGCCGTGCGCATCTTTACCGGCGCGCCTGTGCCCGAAGGCGCCATCGCCGTCGTCCTGCAAGAGGATGTGACCCGCACGGGCGACCGGATCACCTTGGGCGAGGGCGTGCGGGATGAGACGAACATCCGCCCCGCCGGCGGTGATTTCGGGGCTGGCTTCACGCTCGATCCAACGCGGCTCTTGCGCACGGTCGATCTCGCGTTGCTCGCGGCGATGAACGTGGCCGAGGTGACGGTGAGCCGCCGCCCCTCGGTCGCGCTGATCGCAACGGGTGATGAACTGATCGTCCCCGGCGAAGTCCCGCGCCCGGACCAGATCGTCGCCTCGAACATCTATGCGCTGGCCGCGATGATCGAGGCCGCCGGCGGCGTGGCGCGTATCCTGCCCATCGCGCGTGACAATCAGGATGCGTTGCGTGCCGTGCTCGACCTCGCGAAAGGCGCGGATCTCGTGGTGACCATCGGGGGCGCCTCGGTCGGGGATCATGACCTGGTGGCGCAGGTGGCGGGCACGATGGGGCTGGAACGCTCGTTCTACAAGATCGCGATGCGCCCCGGAAAACCGCTGATGGCGGGCCGGATCTTTGGCGTGCCAATGCTGGGGCTGCCGGGCAACCCGGTCTCGGCCATCGTCTGCGGCCATCTGTTCGTCCTTCCCGCGCTGCGGGCGCTGACGGGCGATCCGGCACCAGAACCGAAACTGTCCGAGGGGCGGCTTGCCGTCGATGTCGGGCAAAACGGCCCCCGCGCGCATTACATGCGCGCGAGCCTCGACGGGGGCGGGATCACACCGTTCCCGGAGCAGGACTCCTCGCTGCTTACGGTGCTGGCGCGGGCCGATGTGCTGCTGCTGCGCCCGCCCCATGACGGGCCGCAATCCGCCGGGTCTGTGGCGCAGTATCTCGCGCTTTGACCCCATGTGGGTTGACACAGAACGGGAACGTCCGTAGAACATATTGAAAATACAGGAGGACGGAATGCTCACCCGCAAGCAGTCGGAATTGCTTGAATTCATCCATACCCGGCTGCAGGCGGACGGTGTCCCCCCGTCTTTCGACGAGATGAAAGAGGCGCTGGAACTGCGTTCCAAATCCGGCATCCACCGGCTGATCACCGCGCTGGAGGAGCGGGGTTTCATCCGCCGTCTGGCGCATCGCGCCCGCGCCATCGAAATTCTCCGCCTGCCAGAGGCGATGGGACGCGGCGCCAAGGGCTTTGCCCCCCGCGTGATCGAGGGCGACCGCCCCGCTCCCGCGTCACAGCCCCGGGGCGCCATGCCGGTCGAGGGCGTTCACGCGCAGGAACTGCCGGTGATGGGGCGGATCGCCGCCGGCACCCCGATCGAGGCGATATCCGAGGTCTCGCATCACGTCGCCGTGCCGGGGTCCATGCTCTCGGGTCGGTCCCAGCATTATGCGCTGGAGGTGCGGGGTGATTCCATGATCGACGCCGGGATCAATGACGGCGATATCGTCGTGATCCGGGAACAGACGACCGCCGAGAACGGCGATATCGTGGTCGCACTGGTCGAGGGGCAGGAGGCGACCTTGAAGCGCTTTCGCCGCAAGTCCGGCATGATCGCGCTGGAGGCCGCGAACCCCGCCTATGAAACCCGGGTTCTGCCGGATCACAAGGTTCAGGTGCAGGGGCGGCTGGTCGGGTTGATCCGCAACTACTGAACGATCAGCCCCGCCTGCCGCAAGACCGGTTCCGGGACGAACAACTCGGGCACCGGCGGAATGTGGCGGTTCCAGATCCGTTCCCCCACCTCGCGCCGCGCCAGCCGCAGCCGCAGTCTGTCGCCCTGCAGGTGAAAGGCCACCGCGCCCGTCCGGCCAAGGGTTGGCGCGTCGAGCAGCAGGCAGTCGCGCGGCGCCTCTGGCGCAGGTTGCGAGAGGATGACGATGCGCCCGGTGGTGCAGGTCTCATCCAGCCGGGCGACAGCGCCGCGTCCCGTCAGATGCCGGATTTCCACCCCCTCACCCCGGCCGATCCGCAACTCGGCGGGCCAGCGGGCATGGGCCTCGGCGGGCAGCGCGAGATCGCCATCGCTTTCCAGCCAGCTTCGCGCGACAAAGCCCTCGCCGCTCGCCTTGCTCAGCGCGCGGCCCTCGTCCGTGATCAGCCCCAGCAAACCGCCCGAGGATGCGACCAGAAGCGCGGGCCGGTCGGGCTGAGTCCAGATCGCCAGTGCCGCGATCATCGCGGGCACCCCCAACCAGCGCAACCGCCCCGGCCAGACGATGAGCCACAGCGCCCCCAGCGCCAGCACCGGCAGCACGAGGGCCGAAGGCGCGACGACTCCACGCACCGCGCCGTCAAGCCCCGCGACCCAGGCGGCCACGCCCAGCACCCAGGATGTGCCGAGCTCCATCATCCGTAGCGGCAAGTGCCATAGTCCGACGGGCACCAGAAGCGCCGAGAGAACCGCGCCGGGGATGATGACCGAGCCCATCAGCGGAACGCTGAGCAGGTTCGCGAGCAGCCCGTAATCCGCCATCCGCCCGAAATGCGCCGCCGCGACCGGCGCCGTGGCAGCACCCGCCACCGCAGAGGCAAGGCAGAGTGAGACCGCCGGGCGCAGCACCCTTGGAACCCGCCGCATCATCGGCCAGGCGTTCGAGAAGGCGGCGACCAGCGCCACGGTCGCCGCGAAGGACATCTGGAACCCCGCGCTGAGCAACGCCTCGGGTCGCAGGACAAGGATCAGCATGGCCGCCATCGCGACCGAGCGGAGCGAGATCGCCCGCTGGTCCAGCAGAACGGCCCCCAGAAACACCGCCACCATGACAAAGGCCCGCTGCGTCGCGACATTCCCGCCCGACAGCATCAGGTAAAAGGCCCCGGCGCCCAAGGCCACCAGGGCGGCGAGCTTTTTCGCATTGAGCCGCAGGGCCAGCGGCGGGATCAGCGCCAGCCCGTAGCGCATCGCGCCAAAGACCAGCCCGGTCAGAAGCCCCATATGGAGCCCCGAGATCGCCAGAAGATGGGCGAGGTTGGACGCCCGCAGATCATCGAGAACCCGGCGCGGGATGCCGGAACGATCCCCGGTCAGGACGGCCGCCGCAAAGGCGCCCGCGTCTCCAGGCATCTGCGCCCGGACCGCCTGCGATATCCGCATCCGCAAGGCAAAGACCGAAAACCTTGGCTCGGGCGGGGAAAGTGCCAGCACCGGGCTGCGCGTATAGCCCACCGCGCCCAGACGGTCGAACCACGCGAGGCGCTGAAAGTCGAAGCCGCCCGGTTCGGCCGGAAGCTCGGGCGGGGAAAGATGCCCGGTCAGAATGACCGTCAGCCCCGGCTCTGGCGTCACGAACCCCTGTTCCCCATGCAGCGCCACCCGCACCCGATGGGGCGTGCGCTGCGGCGACATGTTTTCCAGCACCACCCGGTCGAGCGTCAGGCGGATCTGGTCCGAGAGCGACCGGTCGATGCCGACGATGCGCCCCTCGATCGGGCCGTAATAGCGAAAGCCGAGAACCGGCGCCGCCACATGATGCGACCGGGCCGCCGCCGCAAGGAACCCGGCCGCCAGCAGCAAGCCGATCAGGGCGAGCGGCTGCCACCGCTCGGGTCCGCGCCGCCAGAGTATGGCACCCAGGAGGGCGACCGCCGCCGCCGATATCAGCCCGGCCTGCCCCGGTTCCCGTGCGACCCAGAAATAGAGGCCGATCCCGCAGGCAAAGAACACCGGCACCAGCGGGAAAAGCCTTGGCCGGGCCTCTGCCAGCGCCACAAGCGGGTCGGTCAGGCGCACTTGTCTCCCCCCCTCCCATTGCCTAGACAGAGGCGCGCCAGCCTACTGCCCACATGGTTTCCGAAAGGTTAATGCCGATGTCCGCCACCCCCGTCGTCACGCGCTTTGCGCCCTCGCCCACCGGGTATCTGCATATCGGGGGCGCGCGCACGGCGCTCTTCAACTGGCTTTACGCGCGGGGTCGGGGCGGCAAGTTCCTGCTTCGGATCGAGGATACCGATCGCGAGCGTTCGACCCCCGAGGCAACCGATGCGATCCTGCGCGGCCTGACATGGCTGGGGCTCGACTGGGATGGCGAGGCCGTCAGCCAGTTCGCCCGGCGCGACCGGCACGCCGAGGTTGCGCAAGAGATGCTGGCGCGCCGCCACGCCTACAAGTGCTTTTCCACCCAGGAGGAGATCGAGGCCGCGCGCGAGGCCGCGCGGGCCGAGGGGCGCTCGACGCTCTTTCAAAGCCCCTGGCGCGATGCAGACCCCGCGACCCATCCGGATGCGCCCTTTGTCATCCGGCTGCGCGCCCCGCGCGAAGGCGAGACGGTGATCGAGGACGCGGTGCAAGGCACGGTCCGGTTCCGCAACGATCAGCTCGACGACATGGTTTGTTTACGTTCCGATGGCACCCCTACCTACATGCTGGCCGTGGTGGTGGACGATCATGACATGGGGGTGACGCATGTGATCCGGGGCGATGACCATCTGAACAATGCCGCGCGGCAGACACTCGTCTATCAGGCGATGGGCTGGGACGTGCCGGTTTTCGCCCATATTCCGCTGATCCACGGGCCGGATGGCAAGAAGCTGTCCAAACGTCACGGGGCGCTGGGGGTCGAGGAATATCAGGCGATGGGCTACCCGGCGGCGGGGATGCGCAACTACCTCGCGCGGCTCGGCTGGAGCCACGGCGATGCGGAGTTCTTCACCGACGCGCAGGCGCAGGAATGGTTCGATCTGGGGGGAATCGGGCGGGCGCCGGCACGGCTCGACTTCAAGAAGCTGGAAAACCTGTGCGGGCAACATATCGCCGTTGCCGACGATGCTGCACTGCTGCACGAGATCGAGGGTTATCTGGCCGCGCGAGGCGATGAACCTCTGACCGGGGATCAGCGGGACGGGCTGCTGAGGGGCATGTACAGCCTGAAGGAGCGTGCCAAGACATTCCCGGAACTCCTTGAAAAGGCGCATTTCGTTCTGACCTCGCGGCCCCTTTCATATGAGCCGAAAGCGGAGGCGGCGCTCGACCCGGTATCCCAAGGTATACTGCGCGAATTGACGCCGCAGTTGCAAAGTGCTAGCTGGGACCGGCAGGCGCTGGAGGAGGCGGTGGCGAAGGTTGCCGAAGGTCACGGGGTGGGACTTGGCAAGCTGGCAGGCCCCTTGCGCGCCGCACTGGCAGGGCGCACAGTGACGCCGAGCGTATTTGACATGATGCTGGTTCTGGGACGCGAAGAGACGATCGCGCGGCTCAGGGACGCGACCTGACGACAGGTCCGGATATCACCCGGCGGGCAGCGGCCCGCCCGGTTCGCAGGAGAGGAACCCAGATGGCTGAAACCAAGACGGCGACGCTGACATACGACAACAAGACCATCGAACTGCCGGTCTACTCGCCCACCGCCGGCCCTGATGTGATCGACATCCGCAAGCTCTACGCCCAGGGCGACGTTTTCACGTACGATCCAGGCTTCACCTCGACCGCCGCCTGCGAAAGCACGATCACCTTTATCGACGGCGACAAGGGTGAGCTGCTCCATCGCGGCTACCCGATCGAGCAACTGGCCGAGAAATCCCACTTCCTCGAAGTCTGCTATCTGCTTCTTTACGGAGAACTGCCGACCGCGGCGCAGATGGACGATTTCGAGATGCGCGTGACCCGTCACACGATGGTGCACGAGCAGATGCACAACTTCTTCCGTGGCTTCCGCCGCGATGCGCATCCGATGGCGACCATGGTGGGCGTGGTCGGCGCCATGTCGGCCTTCTATCACGACTCGACCGATATCGCCGATCCCTGGCAGCGCGAGGTGGCGGCGATCCGCATGATCGCCAAGCTGCCGACGATCGCCGCGATGGCCTATAAATACTCGATCGGTCAGCCCTTCGTCTATCCGCGTAACGATCTCGACTATGCGTCGAACTTCCTGCGCATGTGCTTTGCCGTCCCGGCCGAGGAATATGAGGTCGACCCGATCCTGAGCCGCGCGATGGACCGGATCATGATGCTTCATGCCGACCACGAACAGAACGCCTCGACCTCGACGGTGCGTCTGGCCGGGTCGTCGGGCGCGAACCCGTTCGCCTGCATCGCGGCCGGCATCGCCTGTCTCTGGGGCCCCGCGCATGGCGGCGCCAACCAGGCCTGCCTTGAGATGCTGCGCGAGATCGGGACGGTGGACCGCATCCCGGAATTCATCGCCCGCGCCAAGGACAAGGACGATCCGTTCCGCCTGATGGGCTTCGGCCACCGCGTCTACAAGAACTTCGACCCGCGCGCCAAGGTGATGAAGCAGTCCGCAGATGAGGTTCTCGGCCTCATGGGGATCGAGGACAACCCGACGCTGCAGGTCGCCAAGGAGCTGGAGCGGATCGCGCTGGAGGATGACTATTTCATCTCGAAAAAGCTCTATCCCAACGTCGATTTCTATTCGGGCATCATCCTTGATGCGATGGGCTTCCCCACCTCGATGTTCACGCCGATCTTCGCGCTGAGCCGGACGGTCGGCTGGATTTCCCAGTGGAAAGAGATGATCAGCGACCCGGCGCAGAAGATCGGCCGCCCGCGCCAGCTTTACATCGGTGAAACCCGCCGCGACTATACCGAGGTCGAAGAGCGCTGATTGCGCCTCTCGACCCGAAACACCGGGCTTGAGCATCGTCTTGCGGCCCGCATTCGCCCCCGGCTTCACGGCTTCGGGGGCGATTTCATTGCCTTCACGCTGAAACAGGCCTGGGCGTCGCTGTTCGGCGCCGCGTTGCTGGCGGCGATCATCCTCAGCCGGCTGGTCTGGGATGCCGACTGGCCCCTCGCCCGCTATGACGCGCTGGTGCTTTATGCGCTGGGGTTGCAGGCGCTGTTCCTTCTGACGGGTCTGGAAAGTCTATCCGAGGCGCGGGTAATCCTGCTTTTCCACCTGACCGGCACCGCGATGGAGATCTTCAAGGTCGCCGCCGGGTCATGGGCCTACCCCGGGGACGGGGTTCTGCAGATCGCGGGCGTCCCGCTCTTTTCCGGTTTCATGTATGCCGCGATCGGGTCCTACATGGTGCGGGTGATCCGGCTGTTCCGGATGACCTTTGCCCGCTACCCGCCCTTTGCCGCGACGGTGGTGCTTGCCGTCGCGATCTATGTGAACTTTTTCAGCCATCACTTCCTGCCCGACCTGCGCTGGCCGCTGGTCGCCGCGACGCCGTTGATGTTCGGCCCGACGCGCATCCATTTTTCGGCAGGGCAGCGGCGCTACTGGATGCCGCTGCCGCTGGCGGCGCTGCTGACCGCCGCATTCGTGTTCCTGGCCGAGAATATCGGGACGATCACCGGCACATGGCTTTATGCCGGGCAGACGGTCGGTCAGGTGGTTCCGTGGGGCAAGTTCAGTTCCTGGTATCTGCTGCTCTATGTGGCCTTCGTCACGGTGACGCTTGTGGTTCGGGGGCCGCTGCGGCGCGGCGCGCTCTATCTCCCTTCGAACCGGGCGGGGCGTTTTTCGACAAAGGCCGCGATGCCCTCGCGGAAGTCGCGGGTCTGACCGCATTTCGCCTGCCAGTCCGCCTCGATCCGCAGCTGTTCGTCATAGCTGCCGCTGACGCCCGCGCGCATTGCCTGACGGATCGCGCGATAGGCGACCGTCGGACCGGCGGCGAGTTGCGCGGCGCGGGCACGCCAATGGGCCTCGAACCCGTCATCCGGCACGGCTTCCCAGATGAGGCCCATCGCCAGCGCCTCTTCTGCCGTGATCGGCTCGCCAAAGAGCGCCGCGCCCATCGCCCGGGCCAGGCCGATCCGGCGCGGCAACTGCCATGTCGCCCCGGCATCAGGCATCAGCCCGATCCGCGTGAAGGCCTGAATGAAGCTGGCCGACTGCGCCGCGATCACAACATCTGCGGCCAGCGCGAGGCTCGCCCCCGCGCCGGCCGCCGTGCCGTTGACGGCGGCGATGACCGGAACCGGGCAATCCGACAGGGCCTTCAGCATCGGTTCATATTCGTCGCGCAGAACCTGCCCCAGATCGCCGATGGCCTGCGCCGCATCCCCCAGATCCTGCCCGGAACAAAAGGCCCGCCCGGCCCCGGTCAGCACGACCGCCCGCGCCATCTCGCCACCGGCCAGCACGGCCCGCCGGATCTCGTCGCGCATCCGGCTGTTCAGGGCGTTCATCACCGCCGGACGTGCAAGCGTGATGATCGCGACGCCATCGGCCACCGTGAATTCTATCGTGTCGTAATCCATGTCATCCCCCTCTTTCCGCGCAGCTTAGCCGCTGACGAAGAAGGGAGAAGCGGAACGGCGCGTCACTCTTTCAGGATTTCACGCAAGCGCTGCATCTCGTCTTCCGACAGATCCTCGCCGCTGCCTTCGGGCCGTCGCCCGCGCAGATAGACGACCGCTATCCCAAGCCCCAGCACAAGCATCGCCGGCCCCGCGAGCCAGAGCGCGATATTCGTGCCCCCGGTCGTAGGCCGCAGCAGGACGTACTCGCCGTAGCGTTCGACGATATAGGTCAGAACCTCGGGATCGCTGTCGCCCTCGACCAACCGTTCCCGCACCAGAAGCCGCATGTCCCGCGCCAGATCGGCATTGGATTCGTCGATGGATTCGTTCCGGCAGACAAGGCAGCGCAGCTCGCGCGAAATCTCGCGGGCGCGGGCCTCAAGCGCCGGGTCGTCCAGAACCTCATCGGGCTGCACCGCAAAGGCAGGCGCGGCCAGAAAGCAGAGGATGATCAGAAGCCGCCGCATCATTCTGCCGCCACCGGTGCGCGGGAGCTGCGGGTCGCACCTGCCGCAACGCGATAGCGCCGGTCGCTGAGGCTGAGGAACCCGCCGAGCGCCATGATGATGCACCCGCCCCAGAGCCAGTTGGCGAACGGTTTGACATAGGTGCGCACAGCCCATCCGCCGCCTTCCTGGGGATCGCCGAGAACGAGGTAGAGATCGCGCAGGAACCCATAATCAATGGCCGCCTCGGTCGTGGGCATCCCTGCGACGGGGTAGACGCGCTTTTCCGGGTAAAGGGTCGTCACCTCGCGCCCGTCGCGCGTCACCCGCATTTCCCCCATGGTCGAGATGTAATTCGGCCCCTCGACCCGGCGCACATCCATCAGCGTGATCTCATAGCCGCCATGGACAAAGGGCTCGCCGACCCGCGCGACGCGGATATCCTCGGTCTCCCACGCAACGAGCGCCGAGACGGCGAAGATCGTGATGCCAAGCCCCGCATGGGCCACCGCCTTGCCCCAGTCGGCGCGCGGCAGCCGCGAGACGCGGCCCAGACGTTCGGCCAGCGCGCCGCGCCCGGTGCGCAGCCACAGATCCGCCAGCGCGCCGCCCACGACCCAGATGCCGAGGATCACGCCCACCGGCCCCAGCGCCGACCGCCCGGTCTGCATCGCCCAGACCAGCGCGCCGAGCGACAGCGACAGAAGCGCCACGGGCCAGAGCGGCTGCATTGCGCGGGTCAGGTTGCCGCGCTTCCACGGCAGCATCGACCCGATCGGCAGGATCATCGCGAGCGCCACCACAAAGGGCGAGAACGCCAGGTTGAAAAACGGCGGCCCGACGGTGAGCGTCCGGCCAAAGAACATGTCGGCGATCAGGGGCCAGATCGTGCCGATAAAGACCACGAAGCTCGAAACCGCCAGCAGGACGTTGTTCATCACCAGCGCGGATTCCCGGCTGACGGTGGAAAAGACGCCCTTGGCCTCCATCGCGCCGGCACGCGCGGCAAAGAGGGTCAGCGCGCCGCCCATGAAGAAGCCGAGGATCAGGAGGATCATCACCCCCCGGTCGGGGTCGTTCGCAAAGGCGTGGACCGAGGTCAGAACCCCCGACCGCACAATGAACGTCCCGATCAGGGAAAAGCCGAAGGCGAGGATCGCGAGAAGGATCGTCCAGCTTTTGAGCGCCTCACGCTTTTCCACGACGATGGCCGAATGAAGCAGGGCCGCCGCGATCAGCCAGGGCATGAACGAGGCGTTTTCGACCGGGTCCCAGAACCAGAAGCCGCCCCAGCCGAGTTCATAATAGGCCCACCACGACCCAAGCGCGATCCCGATGGTCAGGAAGACCCAGGCGGCCAGCGTCCAGGGTCGCACCCAGCGGCCCCATGCGGCGTCCACCCGCCCTTCGATCAGGGCCGCGACGGCGAAAGAGAATGCCATCGAGAGCCCGACATAGCCGAGATAGAGAAACGGCGGGTGAAAGGCGAGCCCCGGGTCCTGCAACAGCGGGTTCAGGTCCTGCCCGTCAAAGGGGGGCGTCGCCAGACGCTCGAACGGGTTGGAGGTGAAGAGGATGAAGGCAAAGAACGCCACCGAAATCGCCGACTGAACGGCCAGCACCCGCGCCCGCAACCCCGGCGGAAGGTTCGCCCCGAACCAGGCCGCACAGGCCCCGAACAGCGTCAGGATGAGCACCCAGAGAAGCATCGAGCCCTCATGGTTGCCCCATACGCCCGAGATCTTGTAGATCATCGGCTTGGCGGT
This sequence comes from Halodurantibacterium flavum, assembly GCF_042681825.1. Lineage (NCBI taxonomy): Bacteria > Pseudomonadati > Pseudomonadota > Alphaproteobacteria > Rhodobacterales > Paracoccaceae > Halodurantibacterium > Halodurantibacterium flavum. Next base: position 41,161 of record NZ_JBHUGH010000006.1, on the reverse strand, counting down.
GTGTGAGTTCGAGACGACCAGCCGGACCGAGAAATCCGATACCACAAAGGCATAGGTCAGCGCGGCAAAGGAAAAGGCCGTCAGCAGGAACTGCGTCGTCGCTGCAGGCTCGGCCATGGCCATCCAGCCGCGCCATCCCTTGTGGGCGCCGATCAGCGGAACGATCGCCTGGACGATGGCGACCATGAAGGCGAGGATAAGGGCGAAGTGGCCGAGTTCGGTAATCATGATGCGCCATCATAGGCGCGTTCCGTCCCAAGGCCAATGGAAGACGCGCGCAGCAATGCGCGCGCAGTTGTCGCGGATACCGGGCGGACGGACCTTCAGCGTGCCGACAGCCACTCGGCCAAGGCCGGATTGTCATGGCCCGGCAAGGGCTGGCCGGGGCTCGCCGGGGGCGCATCAGTCGCGGGCTCGGCGCTGCGGTGGCTCGCCGGACGTCGCATCCGCAGATAATGCGCCTCGCGCGCGCCGAAATAGAACGAGACGATTGCCCCCAGCAGCCACCAGAGCGGTTCGGGGATGTGGCCAAGCCCGTCCATACGCAGCGCAAAGCCCTCGGGCTCGGCCATCGCATAGGCAAAAAGCACCATGGTCCCCAGCGCAAGGGCGGGACGCGGCAGGCGGTTCAGTCCGTTGACGAACCGGTCGAAAGCCGTGGCCTCCGCCTGCACGAATTCGGCCATATGCGCGTCGAGCGCACGGCCGATCCCTTCATGCCCCAGTTCCAGCCGGCGGGTCGCGTTCGGCTGGATCGCGTCGGTCACGCCCCGCACCACACCACCGATCGCGCGCGGTCCGCCGACCGCATTGATGACGCCCATCAGCCCCATGCCTTTGTCCTTTCCCGATGTTCTGCCGCCGTCAGGTGAAACCGGGGCGAGATGAATTCCTCGGCCCGCACGATCCATCCGCCCTTGCCGCCATCATTCCGGCGGGCGTATTTGCGGCTGGCCGGGCGCGCATCCGCCAGCCGGTAGTAGTAGTTCCGCCGCGCGATCCCATAGGCATCGGCCAGATGGCGGGGCGCTGCCTGATAGGCCTCGTGCGAGACGCGGATCGTCTGCGGCCCGACCGCCCCGTCGACGGCGATCTCGAACCCCATGTCGGCGAAAAGCTGTTGCAAAAGGCGGAAGGCGTTTGTCCCTGCGTTGACATGCATGTCGAAAACAGTCGCATGAAGCGCCGGTGCAAGGTCCGCGATACGCGGCCGGCGAAAGTAATGCTCCATGTAAATCTCAACGGCCTGATCCCGCGACAAAAGCCGCACATCCGCCGCATCGACCTTGCCGTCGCGGTTCAGGTCGATCCCCAACCGCCGCATCGTATGGACGGTCACGCCCCAGTTTGTCGCGCCGCCCGGGTCGTCGGGGTCGTTCACGAACCCGCCCTCCCGCGCGACGATCGCCGTCGCAAGTTGCCGCACATCGGTCATTGCTGCCCCCTTCCGTGATCCCGGGGCAGAATGCTTAATATCGGTTAATTATCGGCTTGATCAGCGAACGGTGCCCTGCAACACGCCGCGTCAGGCGTCGGGTTTGTAGACGCCCTGTTCCTTCAGCGCATCGATGACTTCTTTGGGCATGTAGGTCTCGTCATGCCGCGCCAGAATCTCGCGCGCCTGGAACACCCCGTCGACCAGCCGGCCCGTGCCGACCATGCCTTCGCCCTCGTTGAACAGGTCGGGCAGCACCCCAGAGTAGGTCACCGGGATCGAGGCGCCGCCATCGGTCACGTTGAAGCGGATGGTTTCACCCTGCCCCCGGATCAATGTGCCCGGCTCCACCAGGCCACCGATCCGAAAGACCTGATCGGGCGCCGGCGGGTTTTCGGCAAGCTGGCTCGGGGCGATGAAAAAGTTGATGCCGTCGCGCATCGCATAGCCGATCAGCGCGGTCGAGAGCGTCAGCGCCACGACCGCCAAAGCGATGATCTGGATCCGGCGTTTCTTTTTCAGCCCCTTCATTCGTCCTTACGGAAAGACCGGCGCCAGCATCAGCCCCGCGGTTTCTTCCGCCCCCAGCATGAGATTTGCGTTCTGGATCGCCTGGCCCGATGACCCTTTGGTCAGGTTGTCGAGCACCGCCACGACCACAGCACGGCCGGGGATACGGTCCCCGACGACACCGATATGCACGAAATTGGACCCGCGCACATCCCTTGTCGAGGGGAGTGCGCCAAAAGGCAGCACCTCGAGGAACGTCTCGGGCGCATAACGCTCGGCAAGGGCCCGGTGAACCGCGCGCGGGTCGCCCTTGACGTAGACGGTCGCAAGAATGCCGCGGTTCATCGGCAGAAGATGCGGCGTGAACTGGACCATTACGGGGCGGCCCGCTGCCTTGGTGAATTCCTGATCGAATTCGCCCAGATGACGGTGGGTGCCGCCCGCGGAATAACTGTGCGTGCCCTCGGACAGCTCTGCATGAAGCAGGCTTTCCTTGAGCGAGCGTCCCGCCCCGGACACCCCGGCCTTGAGGTCGATGACAATCGTGTCGAGGTCGATCACCCCGGCCTCGATCAGCGGGCGTATCGCGTATTGGCCCGTCGCCGCGTTGCAGCCGGTGCCGGCGACCAGACGGGCGCTGCGGATCTCATCGCGGTAGAACTCTGTCAGGCCGTAAACGGCCTCGGCCTGAATTTCCGGTGCGGCATGGGGTTTGCCATACCATTTCTGATAGGCGGCGGCCTCTCGCAGACGGAAATCGGCGGAGAGATCGACGATCCGCAGGTCGCGCGGCAGCGCCGCGATCACCTCTTGCGAGGTGGCATGAGGCAAAGCGCAAAACGCGAGGTCGATGGTGTCAAAGTCGATCTCTTCGATCTTTTGCAGCCGCGGCAGGCGCAGGTGGCGAAGGAAGGGAAAGACCTCTGACATTTCCATCCCGGCCTTGCGGTCGGCCGAAAGCGCCGCGATCTCGAACTCGGGATGGGTCGCGATCAGGCGGACAAGCTCCGCCCCGGTATAACCGCTTGCGCCCAGAACTGCGATCTTGTGGGTCATGTCTATGTCTTCCAGTGCGAAAAGGTCAGGCAGTGCGATAAGTCAGGCGGGTTCGAACGCGATCCGTCGCCGCAGGAACTGGGTGGCCTTGTCCGACACCCGGCCGGGATCGCCCGTCGTCAGGCAGCGAGAGATATCGCCACTCCCCAGAAACTCCGGTCGTCGCTGCAGATAGTCGGCAAGGCTTTCGGCCACCAGGTTCGCCTGCGAATAGACGTTCACATCCGGCCCCAGCGCCTGACGAAACACGTCTTCGAGCAGCGGGTAATGCGTGCAGCCAAGGATCGCCGCCTCGGGCCGGGGCATCCGCCGCTTCAGCGCCTCGACATGGCTGCGCACCAGTGCCTCCGCAAGGATCATGTCACCCTGCTCGATGGCATCGACCACACCGCCACAGGGCTGCGCCTCGACATCCACGCCGATAGCGCGGAACGCGAGTTCGCGCTGGAACGCGCGGCTCGAAACCGTCGCCGGCGTGGCGAACAGCGCCACATGCTTGACCGCGACCTCACGCGGGGGGGAGTTGTCGCCCCACTGACGTTCCGTCAGCGCCTCGATCAGCGGCACGAACACACCCAGGACGCGCTTGTCGGCGGGCAGCCAGGTCTCCTGCATCCGGCGAAGCGCGGCGGCCGAGGCCGTGTTGCAGGCAAGGATCACCAGGTCGCAGCCCTCCTCCCACAGGCGTTCGACGCCCCGGCAGGTCAGCGCAAAGATATCGTCGGCATCGCGCACCCCGTAAGGGGCGTTGGCGTTGTCGCCGTAATACACAAAGGGAACATCCGGCAGTCGGCGGGCCACCGCATCAAGCACGGTCAGGCCACCCAGCCCGCTGTCGAATACCCCCACCGCCATAGGCCGTTACCCTTTGTATTTCGTGTCGAACTCGAACCCGTAATCGTGGCCGAAGGGTTCTGGCGACAGGTCATACGTTGCGCGGCGCAGAAAATCCATCATTCCTTTCGGATCGCTCCGGAACCGCTGCAGATCATCCCCGGCGATCGGCTCCCCTATCGCGACGCGAACCGGACCGCCAATGCGGGCGCGGAACTCCTTGATCAGCAGCGCAAGGCGGAGGGTCTGGTGCAGATGGCTCGCCAACTGGAACAGCCTGCTGTTATGCCCGTCAAAGAAGACCGGCACCACGGCCGCCCCGGATTTCGCGACCATCTTTGCGGTGAAATTGCGCCAGCCGGGGTCCATCGGGCGCGTAAAGGGCCGCAGCGCCGTCGATACCGTGCCGCCCGGAAAGACGCCCATGGCCCCCCCGGCCCGCAGATGCGCAAGCGCCGCCTCTCTCGTTTCAAGATTCAGGCGCACGGCCTCGCGCGTTTCATCGAAGGAAATCGGCAGGATCACGCGGTTCAGCGCCTCGGCACGGCGAAAGACGCTGTTGGCGAGGATGCGGAAATCGCTCCGCCGGCTGGACAGGATGCGCCCCATCATCAACCCGTCGAGGATGCCGTAGGGATGATTGGCGACGACGATCACCGCCCCTTCGCGCGGGATATTTTCCAGGCTGCCGCCGATCACATCGAGGCTGAGCCGGTAGCGATCCGCGAGAACCTCCCAGAAGCAGCCGCCATTCGCGACCTCATGTTCATACCCTTCGGCACGGCGGATTACCGCAAGCCGACCGGTCGCATTTTCCAGCATCCGGATCATGGCCCGACCCCCGCGGGTACGGGCCGAACCGGCATAGCTTATGTCACGTGCGATGCGCGTTCCGGCCATCACCTTTCCCCCGAGCTGACCTCGGCGCGCAATAGCGCATGATGACGAGTCGGGCCAGAAGAACCTATTCCGCCGCGTGGCGCAGCGGGGCGCCGCCCGCCCGGAACGCCGACAAAAGTTCTTCACGTCGCTTGGCGGCACGCACCTCTGCCGCTGCCTTGACGGGGCCGAACCCGCGGATCTGCAAAGGCAGTTCCGCCAGCGCGATGACGATCTCCCGCGTCTCGGGGGTCATCTTGGGCAGGATCTCGGCCATATCGGCCTCATACTGGGCGATCAGCGCGCGTTCCATCCGCCGCTCGGACGTATAGCCGAACGGATCGAACGGCGTGCCCCGCAGACGCTTCATCCTGGCGAGGACCCGGAAAAGCCGCAGGACCCACGGACCAAAGGCGCGTTTTCGCGGCCGCCCGTCGCTGCCCGTCCCGCCCAGCAAGGGGGGTGCGAGGTGAAAGACCGGGCGAAAAGCGCCCTCGAACGCCTCGGACGCCCGGGCAACGGTATCGAGGTGAAGCCGCGCGACCTCATACTCATCCTTGTAGGCGAGGAGCTTGTGGTAGCCCTTGGCCAGCGCTGCCTGCAATTCCGTGTCATCCCCGGCCCGCGCAACCAGCGCACGGAAACGGTCTGCAAGCGCCGGCCCCTGATAGTCCACCAGATGACGCACCCGGAACGCGACCGGATCTTCGGGCAGGTTCACGACCTGCGGGCGCAGGCGATCAGCGGCCTGTTGCGGATAAAGCGCCGCCCAGCGCCCGATTTCAAAGGCCCGGGTGTTCCCCTGCACCGCCGCCTGGTTGAGCTCGATCGCCCGCAGGATCGCGCCACGGCTCAGCGGCACAAGACCCTGCTGCCAGGCCGCCCCAAGGATCATCATGTTCGAATAGATGGAATCCCCCAGCATCCGTTCCGCAAGCGCCGTTGCATCGAACAGGGTCACACGCTCCCGCAGCCGCGAGCGCAGGCTGATGGCGAGATCCTCGCCCGGGATGCGGAACTCGGTGTTGCGCGTGAACTCTCCGGTGATGATCTCATGGCTGTTGACGACCGCGCCGGTCCGGCCGGCCCGCATGAGGCCGAGCGTCCGCGCCCCCGCCGTCACCACCAGATCGCCGCCGATCACCGCATCGGCCTCACCGGTCGAGACGCGGATCGCGTTGATATCCTCGGGGCGGTTCGCGATGCGGCAATGGATGTGCACCGCCCCGCCCTTCTGCGCGAGACCCGCCATCTCCATCATGCCGACACCCCTGGTATCAAGATGCGCGGCCATGGCAAGGATGGCGCCGACCGTCACGACACCGGTTCCCCCGACACCCGTCAGGACGAGGTTATGCGTGCCGGTGATCGTGGGCAGCGCCGGTTCCGGCAGGTCGGGCAGGACGAAATCGTCCGCCTTGGCCGCCCTTGGCCGCGCGCCCTCAAGCGTCACGAAGGAGGGACAGAACCCCTTGAGACAGCTGAAATCCTTATTGCAGCTCGACTGGTCGATGGCGCGCTTGCGGCCCAGCTCCGTCTCGACCGGAACGATGGAGACGCAATTCGACTGCACGCCGCAATCGCCGCAGCCCTCGCAGACATCGGTGTTGATGAACACGCGGCGGTCGATGTCGGCAAGGCTCCCCTTCTTGCGCCGGCGCCGCTTTTCGGCGGCACAGGTCTGGACATAGAGGATGACCGACACGCCCTTGATCTGGCTGAACCTTTGCTGCACCGCCATGAGGTCGGCGCGGGAGTGAATTTCCAGCCCCTTCGGATAAAGGGCAGGATCGGGCGTTTCCTTCTCGTCATGGACCAGCGCCACGTGACGCACGCCCATGGCCTGAACCTCGCGCGCGATCTGCTGCGGGGTCAGGCCGCCCTCGTTCTTCTGGCCGCCGGTCATGGCCACGGCATCGTTGAACAGGATCTTGTAGGTGATGTTGGTCCCCGCAGCGAGCGCCGCCCGGATCGCGAGGATGCCCGAATGGTTGTAGGTCCCGTCCCCAAGGTTCTGGAACACATGATCGCGTTTGGAAAACGGCGCCTCACCGACCCAGTTGACGCCCTCGCCGCCCATCTGGGTAAAGCCGACCGTTTCCCGGTCCATCCACTGCACCATGTAGTGACAGCCGATGCCGGCATAGGCGCGGGCGCCATCCGGCAGCCGGGTCGATGTATTGTGCGGACAGCCCGAACAGAAGAACGGCAGACGCGCCGCCAGATCGGGCGCATTGTCGGCCTGCCGTGCCTCTTGCAACAGGCGCAGCGCCGCTTGCAGCCGTTCCGTCCCGCGGCCTTCCTCGACAAGGATATCGCCGATCCGCTCCGCGATCATCACCGGGTCGAGGGCGTATCGCGTCGGGAAAAGCTCCGGCCCGTGGCTGCCCTTGCGCCAGCCATAGACGCGCCGGCCCCGCCGGTCGTCAAAGATCGCCTCCTTGACCTGCACCTCGATCAGCTTGCGCTTTTCCTCGACCACGACGATCAGATCGAGCCCCTCGGCCCAGTCGTGAAAGCCCCGCATGTCCAGCGGCCATGTCTGCCCCACCTTGTAGGTGGTCAGGCCCAGTCGATCGGCCTCGGCCGCGTCGATGCCCAGAAGGTTCAGCGCATGAACCAGATCGAGCCAGTTCTTGCCCGCGGCGACAAAGCCGATCCGGGCACCGGAACGCCCCCAGACCCGGCGGTCCATCCGGTTGGCATGGGAAAACGCCTCGGCCGCGAAGCGCTTGTAATCGATCATCCGCGCTTCCTGCGCGACGGGCGTATCGGCAAGCCGGATGTTAAGCCCCCCGTCCGGCATCCGGAACTCGGGGCGGACGAAGGACATGCGGAACGGATCGCCATCGACCACCGCCGTCGCCTCGACCGTGTCCTTCATGGTCTTCAGCCCGACCCAGACACCGGCAAAACGGCTGAGCGCCCAGCCGTAAAGACCGTAATCGAGGATCTCTTGCACCCCGGCCGGGGAAACGACGGGGATGTAGGCATCGACCATCGCCCAGTCGGACTGATGCAGCACGGTCGAGCTTTCGCCCGTGTGATCGTCGCCCATCGCCATCAGGACACCGCCATAGGGCGAGGTCCCGGCCATATTCCCGTGGCGCATGACATCGCCGGACCGGTCCACCCCGGGCCCCTTGCCATACCAGAGCGCAAAGACCCCGTCATGGCGCCCCTCGCCCCGCAATTCGGCCTGCTGGCTGCCCCAGATGGCTGTCGCCGCGAGATCCTCGTTCAGCCCTTCCTGAAACACGACCTGCGATGACCGCAACAGATCACGCGCCCGCCCCATCTGCAGATCTACCCCGCCCAGAGGCGAGCCGCGATAGCCGGTGACAAAGCCGGCCGTATCGCGCCCGGCCGCGCGATCACGGACCGCCTGCATCAGCATAAGGCGCACCAGCGCCTGCGTCCCGTTGAGAAGAACCGGAGATTTCGACAAGTCGAACCGGTCGTTCAGGGTCACGTCATGCCTGCTCATTGCGCACCTCCCCTGCGAGACGAGCCGTCAGACAGCATTATCGGTCATATCTGCTGACCTACAAAGGCAAAACTTTCGCAATCCGTTCTTTTCCCGTAAAGCTATGCAGCTTATTACAAAGCTAAAGCGGCAGCGCATGACTTACCACCAAAGGTTGCGGGATGGATTGGGATAAACTCAGAATATTTCACGCGGTTGCCGACGCGGGCAGTCTGACCCATGCCGGCGACGCGCTGCACCTGTCCCAATCTGCCGTGTCCCGCCAGATCCGCGCGCTGGAAGAGATGCTGGATACCACCCTTTTCCACCGCCACGCCCGGGGGCTGATTCTCACCGAGCAGGGGGAGCTTCTGTTCGACGCGACCCGCGCCATGGCCCAGCGGCTGGAAACCGCGACCGCCCGCATCCGCGACAGCGAGGACGAGGTATTCGGCGAGCTTCGCGTGACGACGACGACCGGTTTCGGCACGCTCTGGCTCGCCCCGCGTCTGCCCGCGCTTTATGCGAAATACCCCGATCTCAAGATCGACCTGATGCTGGAAGAACGGGTTCTCGACCTCCCCATGCGCGAGGCCGACCTTGCCATCCGCATGAAGGAGCCAAGCCAGGCCGACCTGATCCGCAAACGCCTGATGAGCGTGAACATGCGTCTCTATGCGACGCCGGAATACCTCAAGGCGCGTGGCACCCCGCAAAAACTGGAGGATCTGAGCCAGCACCGCCTTGTCTGCCAACATTCCGGCGTGCCGCAGGCGGCGGCCGGCGCAACCCTTGTGCAGATGCTGATGAGCTACAACATCCCCTCGACCCTGACGGTGAACAACTATTTCGGGGTGCTGCAGGCGGTTCTGAACCATCTCGGCATCGGCGTCCTGCCGGATTACGTGACCGAGGATTTTGCGAATCTGGTGCGGGTGCTTCCGGAAGTTGAATCGCATGAGATTCCGGTCTTCCTCGCCTATCCCGAGGAACTGCGCCACTCCAAGCGGGTTTCGGCCTTCCGCGACTTTGTTCTTGAAGAGATTTTCGCGAACCGGCGCAAGCTGCGCGACGACCGCCCGGTGTAAGCTCTGCCTTCAACGTGAAAGAAGCCATGCGCCAAGCGCATGACAGCCATGCCGCAGCTGCGGCATGATTATTCTTGAAATGGCATGGCCCCACCCCTAAATCGCTTTCAGACGGTGACGGGGCGACCCGTTTCGTCTTTACCTCCCTGTTGGACTTGGGCCGAGCGTTTGCTCGGCCTTTTTTTTCCTGTTGAGCGCGCTGCCGCTTTTTTCCGCAGTGCAGAAGGGCTGTGCCGCCAAGCCGGGCGGCCTGAGTTTAGCGATACGTTTGCGCCGCGCGCATGACCGGCTGGAATCGCCCCAACACGCGCGATTCCCGCTTTTCCCATGCAGACCCATCCCGTATGACCGGCGCAACCGGAACGCCTACCCGTGAGGACGTCGATGCAAGAGCCGAAGATCACCGAAGACCTGATTGCCGCGCATGGGCTCAAGCCCGACGAATACGCGCGTATCCTCGAGATCATCGGGCGAGAGCCGACCTTTACCGAGCTTGGCATCTTTTCGGCGATGTGGAACGAGCATTGTTCCTACAAATCCTCCAAGAAGTGGCTGCGGACCCTGCCGACGAGCGGCCCGCAGGTGATCTGCGGCCCGGGGGAAAATGCGGGCGTGGTCGATATCGGCGACGGGCAGGCAGTGGTCTTCAAGATGGAAAGCCACAACCACCCCTCCTACATCGAGCCCTATCAGGGGGCCGCGACCGGCGTGGGCGGCATTCTTCGCGACGTCTTCACCATGGGCGCGCGGCCGATTGCAGCTATGAATGCGCTCAGCTTCGGGGAACCGTCGCACCCCAAGACCCGGCAGCTTGTGAACGGCGTGGTCGAGGGGATCGGCGGCTATGGCAACGCGTTCGGCGTGCCGACGGTCGGCGGCGAGGTCCGGTTCCACCGCGCCTATAACGGCAACTGTCTGGTCAATGCCTTTGCCGCCGGTCTCGCGGATGCTGACAAGATCTTCTATTCGGCGGCTTCGGGCGTCGGGATGCCCGTCGTCTATCTGGGCGCCAAGACGGGCCGCGACGGCGTGGGCGGCGCCACGATGGCCAGCGCGGAATTCGATGACACGATCGAGGAAAAGCGCCCCACCGTTCAGGTCGGCGACCCCTTCACCGAAAAACGCCTGCTGGAGGCCTGCCTGGAACTGATGGCCTCGGGCGCGGTGATCTCCATTCAGGATATGGGCGCCGCCGGCCTGACCTGCTCGGCCGTCGAGATGGGCGACAAGGGCGATCTGGGCATCCGCCTTGATCTTGACCGTGTGCCCTGCCGTGAAACCGGCATGACCGCCTATGAAATGATGCTGTCGGAAAGCCAGGAGCGGATGCTGATGGTCCTGCGCCCCGAGAAGGAGGCCGAGGCCAAGGCGATCTTCGACAAATGGGATCTCGATTTCGCCATCGTCGGCGAGACGATCCCCGAGGACCGTTTCCTCATCCTTCATGGCAATGAGGTCAAGGCGGACCTGCCGCTCAAGGCCCTGTCGGGGAACGCGCCGGAATACGACCGCCCCTTTGTCGAGACGCCAGAGCCTGCGCCGATGGCCGAAGTGCCGGCGGTCGACCCGATCGAGGGGCTGCGGTCGATCATTTCCAGCCCGAGCTATGCGCATAAGGGCTGGGTCTGGGAACAGTATGATCACATGGTCATGGCCGATACGGTGGTTGCGCCCGGTCTGGGCGCGGGCGTGATCCGCGTGCACGGGACGCAAAAGGCGCTGGCGTTCACCAGCGATGTGACCCCCCGCTACGTCAAGGCCAACCCCTTTGAGGGCGGCAAACAGGCCGTGGCCGAGGCCTATCGCAACCTGACGGCCAAGGGCGCCCTGCCCCTTGCCACGACCGATAACCTCAATTTCGGCAACCCCGAAAAGCCCGAGATCATGGGCCAGTTCGTCGGCGCGATCCAAGGCATCGGCGCGGCCTGTGCCGCGCTCGACATGCCGATCGTGTCCGGCAACGTCTCGCTTTACAATGAGACGGACGGCCAACCGATCCTGCCGACGCCGACCATCGGCGCCGTGGGACTATTGCAGTCGCTGGACGAACTGATCGCCGGTCAACCGGCCGAGGGGATGGTTGCGCTGGTTCTTGGCGAAACGCGCGGTCATCTTGGCCAGTCGGCGCTGCTGGCCGAACATTTCGGGCGCGAGGATGGCGACGCCCCCCATGTCGACCTGATCGCAGAGCGGCAAAACGGAGAATTCCTGCGCCGGCATCGCAAGCTGATTACCGCCTGCAGCGACCTCTCCGATGGCGGGCTTGCCCTTGCCGCGTTCGAAATGGCGGCAACGGCGGGCACCGGCGTGACGCTGGAAAACGACGACACGGCAACCCTGTTCGGAGAGGATCAGGGCCGTTATCTGCTGGCCTGCACCCCTGCGCAGGCGGAAGCGTTGCTGGCGGCCGCGGCCGAAGAGGGTGAGGTTATCCTCGCCGCAGTCGGAAACTTCGGTGGCGACAGCATCCGGTTTGGGAAATCAGAGGCATCGCTCGCCGATCTTTCGACGCTCTGGCGCGGTGCGTTTGCGGCTGCAATAGCCTGACGGACGGCGCGCTCTGCCTTGCATGGCAGCGGTGCGACCGCTACATCTTGGGGGACGCGACCGAAGAGGACAAAGACCCATGCCGATGCAGGCGCAAGACATCGAAGACCTGATCCGGGCGCAGTTTCCGAACGCACGGATCACAATCACCGACCTTGCCGGCGACGGAAACCATTGGGCAGCTGAAGTTATTGACGAAAGTTTCCGCGGAAAGAACCGCGTTCAGCAACAACGCGCGGTCTATGCCGCGCTCAAGGACAAGATGGCCGGCAGCAATGGCGAGCTTCACGCGCTGGCGCTGACCACCAAAGCACCGGAGTAACAGCATGAGCAACGCAGAGAACACGATCCGCGAGACCGTCACCAGCAATGACGTCGTTCTCTTCATGAAGGGCACCAAGGCGATGCCGCAATGCGGGTTTTCGAGCCGCGTTGCCGGTGTGCTCAATTTCATGGGCGTGGATTACAAGGACGTCAACGTGCTGGCGGATGAGGCGATCCGTCAGGGCATCAAGGATTTTTCGGACTGGCCGACCATTCCGCAGCTTTACGTCAAGGGCGAATTCGTCGGCGGCTGCGATATCGTCACCGAGATGACCCTCTCCGGTGAGCTTGACCAGATGCTGGAGGCCAAAGGCATCGCCTTTGACAAGGAAGCGGCTGAAAAGATTCGCGAAGCGAACGCCTGATCGAGAGGTCCGGGATTTTTGCCTGACCGCTGAGCGCATCGGTCTTGAATGCTGCGTCGGGCAACCGGCGCAGCTTTTTCATGCGTCCCGGATATTCGCCAGGCCGGCGGGAAAACCGCGCCCTCGGGACGGTCAGTCTTTGTTCGCGCTGCTGCGATCCTCCACCGCCTGGGCGAGCGCCTCGGCACGCGCGGCGAGTTCCGCAAGAGTCTCGGCAACGGAAGGCGGCACAACCGGAACCTCGATACGTTCGGGCGCGGGTCGCGGCTGCGACCGCAGCGCCTCGTATTCTTCGCGCGCCTGATCGAGATCCGACTGAAGGCGAGCGACCTGATCCTGAACCGCCACCATCCGGTCCGCCAGCATCAGCCCGGCCATAAGCAGCATCCGCGCCTCGGGCAGACGCCCGATCTGGCTGCGCAGCACCTCTGCCTCGGCATCGAGAAGCGCCGCCGCGCCGTGGAGCGAGGCTTCCTCTCCATCCTGGCAGGCCACGGTAAACGCCTTGCCGCCGATCTGGATTTCGATTTCTGGCATCGTTACGCTCCGTCGGAATGGGCTGTCAGCAGCGGGTCGAGTTCTGACAGGATCTCGTCAAGCTCCGCCGCCTCGGCCGAGCGCGCGACCCGAAGCGCCTCAAGCTCAACCTCCAGCGCCTGATTGACCAGCGACGGATCGGAAAGCCCCGCCTGCGCGGCTTCGCGCAGGGCCGTGACGGTCTTGCGCAACTCGGCGTTGGACCGGCGCAGGCGCTGCATTTCCTGTGCCTGAACGTCGATCCAACCTATCAACCCGGCGATCTGTTCGTCCTCGGTGCGGGTCGCGCGCGCATGATGCAAGGCCTCGGTCAATTGCGACGAGCGCGCACGTTCCTGCGCCAGCGCCTCTGTCACCGCAGCATCGGCGGAATGGCCGCGTGGCAGCCCCTCCAGCCCCTGCGCGATCCGGTCGAGAGCTTGGGCAAGGCGCCCTTCGAGTTCCGCAAGTTCTTTCATACTGCTTGCTTCATCCTCTTTCACAGGCCGCGAAAGACGCGACGCGAATCGGAAATTTCCGTTTATTAACCTTCTATAGACCACAGAACCACCCTCCGCGCAGCCCCGCTACGCCATCCCGGCGGACAGGCGCATATGCTTGAAGTTTGCCGGAAGGCTGGTATCAACCGCAAAGCCCGACCCCTAGCCGAAGGATCTGAGCCTTGGATATTGCCACCCTGCGCGAAAAGCACCCCGACCACTGGATGAAGGCCTGTGCCATCCGCGCGCTTGCCATGGATGCCGTGCAGGCGGCCAATTCCGGCCATCCGGGTATGCCGATGGGCATGGCCGATGTGGCGACGGTGCTTTTTGAAAAACACCTGCGCTTCGACGCCAGGAACCCCGACTGGCCGGATCGCGACCGGTTCATCCTGTCGGCCGGCCATGGCTCGATGCTGCTTTATGCGCTGCTCTATCTCACCGGCTCGCCCGACATGCCGCTGGAAGAGATCCGCAATTTCCGCCAATGGCATTCCAAGACCGCCGGACACCCCGAATACGGCTATGCCAAGGGGATCGAGACAACGACCGGCCCGCTGGGTCAGGGCCTTGCCGCCTCGGTCGGCTTTGCCATGGCCGAGGAGTCGCTGCGCGCCCGCTTTGGCAAGAAGGTCATCGACCACTACACATGGGTCATCGCCGGCGACGGCTGCCTGATGGAGGGCATCAGCCATGAGGCGGTCGGCCTCGCGGGCAAGCAGAAACTGTCGCGGCTGATCGTCCTTTGGGACAACAACAACATCTCCATCGACGGCGAGATCTCCAAGTCGAGCGTCACCGATCAACGCGCCCGCTTTGCCGCCGAGGGCTGGACGGTTCTGCATTGCGACGGCCACGATCCGGCGGATATCGACCGCGCCATGACCGAGGCCAAGAAATCCGACCGCCCCGTGCTGATCGACTGCAAGACCCATATCGGTTTCGGCAGCCCGAAAAAGCAGGACAGCGCCTCCGCCCACGGATCGCCCCTTGGCCCCGATGAAATCAAGGTCGTGCGGGAAATCTATGGCTGGCCGCACGAGGCCTTTGTCATTCCGTCCGACCTCAAGCAGGCATGGGAGGCCATCGGCAGCCGTGGCGCCAGCGAGCGCGAGGCATGGGAAGCCCGTGTCGCGCAGCTTTCGGACGCGCGTCAGGCAGAGTTCAAGCGCCAGTTGACCCTTGAGCCGCCCAAACGGCTGGCTGCAGCGATCCGCGCGCTGAAAAAGAAGGTGAGCGAGGAACAACCCAAGGTCGCGACCCGGAAGTCGAGCGAAATGGTGCTGGAGGTCGTCAACAGCGTCGTGCCGGAAACCATCGGCGGTTCGGCGGACCTGACGGGCTCCAACAACACCAAGACGCCGGACCTCGGGATCTTTGACGCCGACAACCGCAAGGGGCGCTACGTCCATTACGGTATCCGCGAACACGGAATGGCCGCGGCGATGAACGGCATGGTGCAGCATGGCGGCGTGCGCCCCTATGGTGGCACCTTCCTTTGCTTTGCCGATTATGCGCGTGGCTCAATGCGGCTTTCGGCGCTGATGGGCGTGCCGGTCGTCTATGTGATGACGCATGACTCCATCGGTCTCGGAGAAGACGGCCCGACCCACCAGCCGGTCGAGCATCTTGCGATCTGCCGTGCGACGCCGAACACCTGGCTGTTCCGTCCTGCCGACACTGTCGAAACGGCGGAGGCATGGGAAATGGCGCTGACGACCAAGGGCACGCCCTCGGTCATGGCGCTGAGCCGGCAGAACCTGCCGACCGTGCGCACGACCCACAGCACCCGCAACCTGACGGCCCAGGGCGCCTATATCCTGCGCGAGGCCACGGCCCGGCGTCAGGCGATCCTGATGGCGACGGGTTCCGAGGTCGAGATCGCCCTGAAGGCGCGCGAGATGCTGGAGGCCGAAGGCATCGGCACTCGCGTCGTCTCGATGCCCTGCTGGGAGCTGTTCGACTGCCAGCCCGAAAGCTATCGCCGCAAGGTCCTGCCCGCGGGTCCGGTTCGGGTCGCCATCGAGGCCTCGCAACGCTTCGGCTGGGACCGCTGGCTGCTGGGCGAACGCGGCCGCGAGAACAAGGCCGCGTTCATCGGGATGGAGCGGTTCGGGGCATCGGGCCCGGCCGAGCTTCTTTACAAGGAGTTCGGCATCACCGCCGAGGCGACCGTCGCAAAGGTCAAGGAACTCCTGGGGCAGTAAGCCACCGCGCAAAGTTCAGGAAAGGCCCGCGCCCGTCGCGGGCCTTTCTTCATGGGGCGCAGTCAATGGCCGCGTTTGCATTCCGCCCGCTTGCGCGCCATCCCGCTGGCACATCACCACCCGTTAGCGCCAACACCGAAAGTTTGCGCTAACATATTGCCTGAGTTACATTTTTTGCTTTTCCTGTCACATCCTCCCCTTATATGTCGCCCGTATCGGCGCGGGAACGCGACAATCTGGCGGGACACCGGAACGGAGAGCGACATGACCATCACGATCGGTATCAACGGCTTTGGGCGGATCGGACGCTGCACCCTGGCCCATATCGCGGAAAGCGCGCGCAACGATGTTCAGGTCGTCAAGATCAACGCCACCGGCCCGATCGAAACGAACGCGCATCTGCTGAAATACGACAGCGTTCATGGCCGCTTTGCCGGAGAGATCCGGGTCAAGGGCGACACGATGGACCTCGGCCGCGGGCCGATGCAGGTGATGTCGACCTATGACCCGGAAGAACTTGACTGGTCCGGCTGCGACGTGGTGCTGGAATGCACCGGCAAGTTCAACGACCGCGAAAAGGCCGCCGTCCACCTGTCCCGGGGCGCCAAGCGGGTGCTCGTCTCGGCGCCGGCAAAGAACGCGGATCGCACGGTCGTCTATGGCGTCAATCACCGCAGCCTGACGGTCAGCGATCTGGTCGTCTCGAACGGGTCCTGTACCACGAACTGTCTCGCGCCGCTTGCCAAGGTTCTGAACGACGCCATCGGGATCGAGCGCGGGATCATGACCACGATCCACAGCTATACCGGGGACCAGCCGACGCTCGACCGGCGCCACAAGGATCTCTATCGCGCCCGCGCGGCCGCCATGGCGATGATCCCGACCTCGACCGGGGCGGCCAAGGCCATTGGCGAGGTTCTTCCGGAACTAGCCGGAAGGCTCGATGGCACGGCGATGCGCGTCCCCACCCCGAACGTGAGCGCGGTCGACCTGACGTTTGAGGCCGCGCGGTCTGTCACGGTCGAGGATGTGAACGAAGCGGTGCGCGAGGCCGCCGCCGGCCATATGGGGGCGGTTCTTGCCTATGACCCGGAACCCAAGGTGTCGATTGACTTCAATCACACGCCGTTCTCGTCTATCTTTGCCCCTGACCAGACCAAGGTGGTCGGCGGCCGCACCGTCCGGGTGCTGGCATGGTATGACAACGAATGGGGCTTTTCCTGCCGGATGGCCGATGTGGCTGCGGCGATGGGGCGGCTTCTGAACTAGGGGCCAAGCGCGCGGCCCCGCAAGGAGGTGGCATGTCGGACCGCATCGCATTGGGCGTCGGGAGCCTTGCCATCGTTGCAATCGCGGCCGATCTGATCCTTGGAACCG
Organism: Halodurantibacterium flavum; assembly: GCF_042681825.1. NCBI lineage: Bacteria > Pseudomonadati > Pseudomonadota > Alphaproteobacteria > Rhodobacterales > Paracoccaceae > Halodurantibacterium > Halodurantibacterium flavum. The sequence continues at coordinate 24,057 of NZ_JBHUGH010000006.1, read as the reverse complement.
GCGGAGTGATGTTTGCACTCCGCTGGATCGACTCATTCGTGGAATATCTCGCTTTCTGGCGCTGAGCCAGCCGCGCGCTGTTGACCTTTTCGGAGGAATGGCGATGTTAGCGATAACGTCGTCGCCACACCCGGCGACGGTCCCGCATGGTTGCGAAGGGGGAAGTTCCATGACCGTAAAAGTAGCGATCAACGGCTTTGGCCGCATCGGGCGCAACGTGCTGCGCGCGATCATCGAAAGCGGGCGGCGCGACATCGAGGTGGTCGCAATCAACGACCTCGGCCCGGTGGAGACCAACGCCCATCTGCTGCGCTTCGACAGCGTGCATGGCCGTTTTCCGGCCGAGGTGATCACCGGCCCGTCCTCGATCGACGTGGGTCGCGGCCCGATCGAGGTGACGGCAATGCGCAACCCGGCCGAACTGCCCTGGGGCGGCGTCGATGTGGTGCTGGAATGCACCGGCATCTTTACCGACCGCGAAAAGGCAGCCATTCACCTGCAAAACGGCGCCAAGGGCGTCGTCGTTTCAGCCCCGTCGCAGGGCGCGGACAAGACCATCGTCTATGGCGTCAACCATGACAGCCTGACGGCGGATGACAGGGTGATCTCCAACGCTTCCTGCACAACGAACTGTCTTGCCCCCGTCGCCAAGGTTCTGAACGATGCCATCGGCATCCGGCGCGGGTTCATGACCACGATCCACAGCTATACCGGCGACCAGCCGACGCTGGACACGATGCACAAGGATCTTTATCGCGCCCGGGCGGCGGCGCTCAGCATGATCCCGACCTCAACGGGCGCGGCCAAGGCCGTCGGTCTCGTGCTGCCGGAACTGAACGGCAAACTGGACGGCGTGGCGATCCGTGTGCCCACACCTAACGTCTCGGTCGTCGATCTGACATTCGAGGCTTCCCGGGACACAACGGCGCAGGAAATCAACGATGCCATCCGTGCCGCCGCGGCCGGCCCGCTCAAGGGCATCCTTGGCTATACAGACCAGCCAAATGTCAGTGCCGACTTCAACCACGATCCCCATTCATCGGTCTTTCACATGGACCAGACCAAGGTGATGGAGGGCAGCATGTGCCGCATCCTGTCCTGGTATGACAACGAATGGGGTTTCTCGAACCGCATGGCCGATACGGCGGTGGCATTCGGTAAACTTCTCTGACGATTGCAATGCGCCGCCCCTTGTGGCGGCGCATTTCTGCGGGCCGTTTTATGCGGGCACCGGAATTTTCCCCCCCGTCGGTTCAAGGCCCTTGACCTTCCCATGATGGGAAGCCCCATATCCGCTCTGTCTGACTGATGGAGCCGCCCATGAATATCGGAGGTGCTGCGACCCGCTCTGGCGTCTCGGCCAAGATGATCCGCTATTATGAGCAGATCGGCCTCATTCCCCCTGCCACAAGAACCGCTTCTGGCTATCGGGACTATCGCGAAAGCGATGTCCATATGCTGCGCTTCATCGCGCGCGCCCGCGATCTCGGCTTTCCGACCACCGAGATCGCCGATCTTCTGGACCTCTGGCGCAATGAGGACCGGCGCAGCGCCGACGTGAAGGCCCTGGCCCAGGCGCGGGTCCGCGACCTTCGCCACAAGATCGCGCATCTTCAGGACATGGCCGACACGCTGGAAGACCTCGCCAATTCCTGCGCCGGGAATGAACGCCCCTCCTGCCCCATTCTTAAATCTCTCGAAACCTCTGCCCCACCGGACAAAGGGGGCGCGAGGCCCGGCAGGGGCATGTTCCGACAGGGCACAGGCTGATGATCAGGCCGCGCGGCATTCTCAGGCACCGGTCGGACATCCGGGCCCTTTCCAGCTACCGAGGTTAATCATGACGGAAACAGCGACCAGATCGGCGGTTCTCTACCGAATGGTGATGCCGAAACACATGTGCCCCTATGGGCTAAAGTCCCTCGACCTGCTGCGGCGGCAGGGCTACACGGTCGAGGATCATCACCTGACCACCCGGGCCGAGGTCGATGCGTTCAAGGAACGCCACGGCGTCAAGACGACGCCCCAGACCTTTATCGAAGGTGAACGGGTCGGCGGATACGACGATCTGCGCCGTCATTTCGGCAAGCCCGTGCGCGACAAGTCCGCAAAGACTTACCGGCCCGTGATCGCCCTTTTCGCGATGGCCGCCGCCATGGCCGCCGCGACCAGTTGGGCGGCATTGGGTCAGGTCGTGACGATTGCCGCCGCCGAATGGTTCGTGGCCTTTGCCATGTGCCTTCTTGCGCTGCAGAAGCTGAAGGATATCGAGAGCTTTGCGACGATGTTCCTGAACTACGATCTGCTGGCGCAAAGATGGATGCGCTACGGCTATGTCTATCCCTTTGCCGAAGGGGTGGCTGGCGTCCTGATGGTTGCGGGCGCCTTGATGTGGCTTTCCATCCCGCTTGCGCTTTTCATCGGGACGGTCGGGGCGGTGTCGGTCTTCAAGGCTGTCTATATCGACCGGCGAGAGCTGAAATGCGCCTGTGTCGGCGGCGACAGTAACGTGCCCTTGGGCTTTGTCTCGCTGCTCGAAAACCTGATGATGATCGCCATGGCGGTCTGGATGTTGTCAAAGCCCGCCCTGCTTGGGCACTGAACGGGACCAAAACCATCCCCTCCTCCGGCGCTTGGGCACATGCAGAACGGCATGACATGACCGAGCTGTTGAAGGAGTTGAACCGGATCTTCAACGAGGCCATCCGGACGCAGGCGCCAGGAAACGACCCAGCCGAGGGGCTGACTTTCGACCTGAGTCATTCGTCCTAGCCGCAGCAAGCCCCAGGTGTTCAATTTCGCGCAGTTGCCACCAAGGCTCACCTCAGCGCCGCGGACAACGCCGCCGCGACATGTCGCAGCGCGCGGTCCTTGGTGCGGCGTCGATGCCAAGCCAGGTGCAGAGGAAAGCCGCCTACCGGAATCGGGGTAGGGAGGGTCACCAAGTCACCTGCGGTGGCCCCAACGCGCGATGGCAGCATCGCGATCATATCTGAGCCACGCAACAGGTCTGGCACCATGCCGAAGTTCGGCACCACCAACCCGACGCGGCGGGTCCGGCCAAGCCTCGACAGCTCCGCGTCCAGCTGGCTGCGGGCCTCCCCTCGTCCCGACACGAGGATATGCGGCCAGGCCAGCCAGCTATCGAGGTCGAAGGCCGCAACCGCGGGATGATCCTGACGTAGCGCGACGACATAGTGCTCCCAAAGCAGTTCATCACAGTGGATCTCATCATCGTTTTCAGGAAAGACCGAGATGGCGAGGTCCGTGCTTCCGTCCACCAGCGCCGCCTTCGCGGCCGTCGCGCCATGCCAAGGCTGGATCACGAGGTCTATGCCCGGTGCAGTATCGCGCAAGGCGCGCTGGAGCGGGCCAACGACGAAGAGCGCCGGATAGTCCGCCATTACGATCCGCAGGCTTTGGTTGATTTCGGACAACGGCGCTTCGGGCGGGTCGACCAGATCGGTGACGCCTGCCAGCAGCGTTTTCAGTGGCGCGCGCAGCGATTCGGCCTTGGCGGTTAGTCGCATGGTGCCGCGTCCGCGTTCGAGCAGCTCATCGCGGAACAGGTGCCTGCAGCGTTGCAATGCGGCCGAGGCGGCAGGTTGCGACATGTTCAACCGGTCAGCCGCCCGGCTGACATGCGCCTCGTCCAGCAGCGCATCGAGAACAACCAGGAGGTTCAGATCGAGCCCACGCAAATTCATGAGGCTGATAATAGACTAGATGATCAAGCGATTGGAGTGATTTCTGGGGCTGCGGCATCGTCCGATCATCCCAATGATGGAGACGACGATGACAAAGACCCTGATCCTGCTGTTTCACCCCGATCTGACCCGCTCCAAAGCCAATCTCGCGCTGGCCCGTGCCGTCGAGTCGCTGCCGGGCGTCGAGGTGGTGGACATGACCGCTGCCGCCCCGGTCGGGTTCGACCTGTTTCGCGATGGCGAGGCGGAAGCCGCCCGGCTGTTGGCCGCTGACCGGATCGTGCTGCAATTCCCGGTGCAGTGGTATTCCACTCCGCCGCTGCTAAAGGCTTGGCAGGACGCCGTGCTGACGCGGATGTTCTATCTGGCCTATGAAGCAGAGGGCCGCCGCTTGGAGGGCACGCCTCTGATGATTGCGGCCACTGCGGGCAACACGCCGGAGGCCTATAGCCACGGGGGGTGCAACCTGATGCCGATGATCGATCTGCTCGCGCCGCTGCGCGCTACAGCACACCGCTGCAAACTGGTCTGGGCCGAGCCGTTCCTCCTCTATCGCGCGGACAAGCTGACGTCGGACGAACTTTCTGTCGCCGCCGCCGACTATTGCGCGGCGCTGACCCAGTGGATTGAGACCTCCGAGCCGAAGGCAGCGTGAACCATGCAAAAGACGCACGACACATTCACTGATCTCGGTGCAGGCACGCCCGCTTGGTTCGCACTTGCGGCCCGTGCTCTGCCCATTGGCATCTTCAGTCAGTTTCTCAGCGCCGGAACCGCGCTTTTCCGTGACGCGGAACTGTGGATCTTGCACACCGCCATAGGTGGGACGCTGGTCATCCCCGTACTGGCGCTTGCTGGTGGAGCACTCGCCGTTCCACGGCTGCGTGGTTTTGGCTGGTGGGTGGGCCTGGTGCTTGTGCTTTATCTACTCCAGGTCGCGCTGGCCGCAGGAGGAGAGCCGCTGCCGTTGTCTCTTCACCCGCTCAACGCGGCATTTCTGCTGACCGCCAGCTTGGTCCTTCTGGCAAAAGTCGAACGGCGCCGCGCTCGAAGCAAGTTGCACTAGCTTTTACTTGCTGGGTCTTTCTGGCAAGAACATCCGCCATCGCACTCCGATCTACAGGTGATGCGGCCCTGAGGGTTAGCTCCATCCCGCATGGCAGACGGTCAAGCATGCGGGGTCCGTCCCAACTCCGTGGATCTGTCCGCCCCCGCCCCCTGTCCTCTCAATGAAAATCCCTGCTGGGAAAGAGGAGCTTTGCCTGTTCGCGGGGGTGCCGGGCGCTTCGGACGCTGCCTTGCATGGGGCGGATGGTCTCGTCGGCGCGGCCGCGGGGGTCGATGGGGTCTGTCCGCGCCTCGCCCAGGCGCGAGAGCTGCGGCGAGAGATCCTCGATCCGCGTGGCGATGATGTGGATGACCGGGTCGTCGCGCTCGATCCGGCCGGTGACGCGCAGCAGGCGGCCGGCGACGACGGCGCTGCGGAACATCTCGTAGGTGCGTTTCCAGACGACGATGTTGGAGACGCCGGTCTCATCCTCCAGCGTCAGGAAGATCACGCCCGAGGCCGTGCCCGGACGCTGGCGGGTGATGACCAGCCCGGCGACCGTCACCTGCCCGGAAGCCTGCGGCAGATCGCCATGGGCGAGGATGCGCCCCCGCCCCCGCCCCAGTCTCGGGCGCAGCAGTTCCATGGGATGGGCGCGCAGGGACAGGCGCAGCGAGAGGTAATCCTCGACCGTTTCCTCGCCCAGCGTCATGGCCGGCAGGGTGACGGGGGCTTCCTGCCCGCCCTCGCCGTCCGGACCAAAGAGCGGCAGCGGCGCGGGCCCCTTCAGCGCCGTCACCTGCCAGAGCGCATCGCGCCGCGAAAGCCCGGTGGCGGCAAAGGCATCGCCTTCGGCCAGACGCTCCAGCACCGCCGGGACGACGCCCGCGCGGCGCCAGAGGCTTTCGACATCGGGATAGCCATTGCCGCGGGCCGCGGCGATCCAGTCGGCATCCTCCTGCCGCAGCCCCTTGATCTGGCGGAAGCCGAGCCGCAGGGCGAGGTTGCCATCCGCGCGCGGCTCCAGCGTGCAGTCCCAGGCGGAATGGTTGACCGAGACCGGCCGCACCTCGACCCCGCAGTCGCGCGCGTCGCGGACCAGCTGGGCGGGGGCGTAGAACCCCATCGGCTGGCTGTTGAGCAGCGCGCAGGTAAAGACCGCCTGATGATGCCGCTTGAGCCAGGCGGAGATATAGACCAGCCGCGCGAAGCTCGCCGCATGGCTTTCGGGAAAACCATAGCTTCCGAAGCCCTCGATCTGGGCAAAGCAGCGGGCGGCAAAGCCCGCGTCATAGCCCCGCGCCAGCATGCCCGAGACGAAGCGGTCGCGGAAGCCGCCGATCGTGCCCATCCGCTTGAAGGTGGCGAGGCTGCGGCGCAGCCGGTCGGCCTCGGCCGGGGTGAAGCCTGCGGCGACCACGGCGATCTGCATCGCCTGTTCCTGAAACAGCGGCACGCCATGGGTGCGGTCCAGCACCTCCATCATCGCGGGACCGAGATCCTCGACCGGTTCGCGTCCCCTGCGGCGGTTGAGAAAGGGATGCACCATGCCGCCCTGGATCGGGCCGGGCCGGACGATGGCGACCTCGCAGACCAGATCGTAGAAATTGCGCGGGCGCATCCGCGGCAGGAAGTTCAGCTGCGCCCGGCTTTCGACCTGAAACACCCCCACCGCATCGGCCCGGCAGAGCATGTCATAGACGCGCGGGTCCTCGGGCGGGACGGTTGCCAGCGTCAGCCGTTCGCCCCTGTGCTGCGCCAGCAGGTCAAAGGCCTTGCGGATGCAGGTCAGCATCCCCAGCGCGAGGATATCGACCTTGAGAAGCCCCAGCGCGTCGATATCGTCCTTGTCCCATTCGATGACGGTGCGATCCTCCATCGCGGCGTTCTCGATCGGGCAAAGCTCGTCCAGCCGGCCCCTGGTGATGACAAACCCGCCCACATGCTGCGACAGATGCCGGGGAAAGCCGATGATCTCGCCGATCAGCCGCAGGGTCAGCGCCATGCGCGGCTCGGCGGGGTCAAGCCCGGCCGCGCGCACCCTGTCCCCGACCGGCGCTGTGGCGGACCAGCCCCAGATCTGGCCCGCAAGCCGCGCGACCACATCCTGTGAAAGGCCCATGACCTTGCCCACCTCGCGGATCGCGGCCCGGGCGCGGAAATGGATCACGGTGGCGGTCAATCCGGCATGGTCGCGGCCATAGCGGTCATAGATCCACTGGATCACCTCCTCGCGGCGCTCATGCTCGAAATCCACGTCGATATCGGGCGGCTCGCCGCGTTCCTTGCTGATGAAGCGTTCGAAGATCAGGGTGATCGATTCAGGCGGCACCTCGGTGATGCCCAGAAGATAGCAGACCACGGAATTGGCCGCCGAGCCGCGCCCCTGGCAGAGGATCCCGCGCGAGCGGGCAAAGGCCACGATGTCATGCACGGTCAGGAAATAGGGCGCATAATCGACCTCGCGGATCAGGGTCAGTTCCTTTTCCACCCGGTGGATGATCTTCGGCGGCGCACCCTCCGGATAGCGCCAGTGCAGCCCCTCGCGCGTCAGCCGCTCCAGCCGTGCCTGCGCGGGTTCGCCATTACGGTTCTCGTCGGGATACTGGTAGCGGAGCTGGTCGAGCGAAAAGCCGCAGCGCGCGGCGATCGCCATCGTGCGCCGGATCGCCGCCGGGTGGCGGTGAAACATCCGCGCCATCTCCTCCCCCGCCTTGAGCCGGCGTTCGCCATTGGGCAGGCGCCGCAGACCCAGCGTGTCGATCGTGCAGCCCTCGCGCAGGCAGGTGAGCACATCGGCCAGCGGGCGCCGCGCAGCCCGGTGCATCAGCACGTCGCCCACCGCCACCAGCGGGGTATTCGCCGCCTGCGCCAGCGCCGCCAGCCGGTCGATGCGCGGCTGATCGCGCCCGTCATAGCGCGGTGCAGCCCCCAGACAGACATTCCCCGGAAACCGCCGGGCCATCTCGCCCAAGGACCTGCGGTCGGGGGTTTCCGACAGCGGATCGGGCGGCAGCGCGATCAGGATCATGCCCTCTGCGCGTTCCATCAGATCGGCGCGGGTGATCCGGCAATCGCCCTTGACCGCCCGCCGCTTGCCAAGCGTCAGAAGGCGCGTCAGCCGCGACCAGGCCGCCAGATCGGTGGGCAGCGCCACCCACTCGATCGCGCAATCGGTCAGCACGAGCCGCGCGCCGGGAATGAGGCGCGGCAGCCTGACCCCGGGCAAGTGCGGTGCCGCGTCATCCGGTGATCTGCTCTGGCGGCTGGAATGGTCGGTCACGGTCTGCGACCGGATCCCGGGCCCGGTGGCCGCCGCATCCTCCTCCTGCATGCGCTTCAGTTCCTTCAGGGCGGACCAGGCCCGCACCACGCCCGCGACCGAGTTGCGGTCGGTGATGGCGATGGCCTCGAGCCCCAGCTCGGCCGCACGCGTCATCAGCTCCTCGGGATGGGAGGCGCCGCGCAGGAAGGTGAAGTTCGAGGTGACGCAAAGCTCGGCATAGGGGGTCATGCGAATTCCCCCTGCACATACCAGCCCGGATCCTGCGGCGTATGGAACAGCCAGAGCCGCAGCCCCTCCATGGTTTCGACCCGCCAATAGTCGCGCAGGCCGCTGCGCCAGGCGGGATCGTCCAGCCACCATTCCGGCGTGATCCGTTCCGGCCCCAGCGCCCGCAGGCTCGTCAGCATCATCCGCCGCCAGCGGAACCGGGCCGGCGGACGTGGACCCTGGGCCATGATCGGTTCGGGAGGAAAGATCGTGATCGGGCGCAGCAACCCTTCCGGCACGATCGGGAGCGGCTGCGAACAGTCGGACGGCACCAGCAGGAAACTCCGCTCGGGCACAAGGCTCCCGGCCGGCTGGAAGCGCAGGATGCGGTCGAACCCGATCCGGTTTCCGAGCCGGCTGAGAAGATCGGCCAGCGCCTCCTCTCCGTCTGTCGCATTGGTCGCCCGCTGCGCCATGCCGGTCTGTCGCGCGGCCATCGGTTCGACCAGCGGCGCGTCAAGCCGCATTGCATCGATGCCAAAGCCCGCATCGACCTCTTCGATCCCGCGGGCAAAGAGCGCCGCCATCCGCACCGGATCCCGCATCGCACGCGCGAGCCCGATTTCCACCTGCACCGCCGCGCCATCCACCCGCCGCAGGTCCAGCCGCAACCGGCGCGCGCCGGCGCCGTGGCGGGCGAGACGCTCGCAGAGCCGTTCGAGCAGGCGTGCGAGCCCCGCCATGACATCCGCCTGCAAGCCGATGGGTTCCGGCAGGGTCAGGCGCACGCCGTAATGCGGGGCTTCCGGTTCGGCGCCGACCGGCTCGGGCTGATGCCCCAGCGCCTGATCGAGCCGGAGCACAAGGCCCTGCCCGAAGCGCCGGGCCAGCGGCGCGCGCGGCAAGGGGATCAGATCGCCGATGCGCCCCAGCCCCAGCCGGCGCAGCCGTTCCGCCGTCTCGTGATCGATCCGGAGCGCCGTGACCGGAAGCGGCGCGAGCCCCCGGGCCAGATCCCCCTCCGGCAGGATGCCCCCGCCACCATGGCGGGCAAGGGCAAAGGCCGCGCCACGGGTGGGGGCAATGGCGCTGACCGCCGTCATGCCGGCCCGCGACAGCCGGCCCTGCAGATCGTCCCGCAGCGCCGCCTCGCCGCCAAAGAGATGCCCCACCCCGGTGATATCGGCGATCAGCCCGTCGCTGCCGTCCCGCGCCACCATCGGCGCATAGCGCCCAGCCCAGCGGCAGAGCATGGCCAGCGCCACCCCCTCGGCCGCAGGATCGGCGGGGCGGGTCGACAGATCGGGACAAATCGCGCGCGCATCCGCAAGCGGCATTCCACGGAAAAGGCCCCGCGCCTCGGCCAGAGCGTTCAGGCAGTGCAGATGCTCGCTGTTCCCGGCCCGGAGGCTGAGCGCGAAAGGCCCGTCAACCGGACGTTTCCGCAGGGCCCGGTCGCTGGCCAGCCGCGGAAACCATATCGAAAGCAGGCGACGAGCCATCCCAGCGCAGATCCCACTCCCCCAATGTTCCGCTTTTGTTCTTGATAAGCGCCCAGCGATGCAGAGTCGAGTCGCCGGCCCGTGCGACTTGCGGGGATGTGATCTCTTTCCTGGTGCAATGGTTCTCCGCGAGGCGCTCGGTCATCGGGCGGGCGAGAGGCGCGCAGTGCCAGCGGGTCTCGACTGCCGCACTCCCCCCCGCCGACCCGGTCAGCAGGAGACCCAGCGTCTTCCCCGCCTCTGCCGCCAGCTGCAACCGCCGCCCCGCCTTCAGCGACAGCGGCTTCTGCGGCTCGGCAATCATCGCGGCCACGCCGGGCTCGCGCAGGATCTCCTCCGCCGCGCGCAGAAGCTCGGTCTCGGACGGTGCCCGCACGATCTGCAGCCGCGCCGCCAATCCCTCAGGCAGCGCCTGCGGCATCAGCTGCTCCGCCACATGATCCGGCTGAACCCAGAACACCGGCCCCGCAAGCCGCGCGACCTGCAACAGCGCAAAAAGCCGCCGGCCAGGCCCGGACGCCTCATGCACACGGTGAGGCAACAGCGAGAGAGGGGCGTGCAAACTCAACGGCGTCGATCCTGATGCATAGCTCTCGAGCCCCTCTCATCATTTGCTAGACGGGCGATCCGAACCGTCGTGCGAAAGGGGTTATAGTTCCAGAGAAGATCCTGAACGGTTCTGTGGATACCCGTTGTCTCGTCGCGAAACGCATCCCGCCACGCGGCGATATGTTGGTTATATTGCTCCATGATTGTCTAAGCCTGAGCGCCGATCTCCCCTGATCATACCGGCAGATGCCGACACCGGCGACGGCCATTTACCTCTGATTCTATCTCCGAGCGGGCTCTTTTATCGTTCCCGCGAATAAGCACGCATCTTGCGGATGGCCTGAAGATGGAAGCGGCCACTCCCGTGCGAGCCATTCCCAGGCATCGGCGCGCCATTCTGACGCTCGCAATACTGACCCTGACGCACGCGCGATCGGATCCGCCAGACAGGATTCCTCGACACATATGTGGCAGACCTCCCGCAAGCTTCGCCTCGCACCTGTCGATCATTTGCCGTCACAATGTCACCGCCTTACGCCCGCGAGCGCCCGCTATAGGTGCGGCAGCGGACCCATGACGAATTTGCAGGGCCCAACGCCAACGCGCTCGTAACGCTTCGGCTCCTAGTTCGAGAGTCAGAGTGGAGAATAAGACGCGCAGTCCGCAACCTTCCGCAACGCATGGTTCTTCGATGCAACCATGGTGCCTTGGCCGATCGCCTTGGAACTGCTGCTCTCACCCCGCTGCCGAGATCCCCATCAGCACGATCAGCAGCGCGAAGCCAGCACCATAGATTGCCATGAACCAATACCACATCTTGCCGAGGTCACGGATCACCCGCTGTTCGAGTTCATACAGCTCGCGCCGGGACACGAGGTCGCTCTGACGCGCCTCATCGGCGGTGATCTGAAACTCAACATCGACAAGCGCCTCCGCCAACGCCTCGGCCTGCTTTCGCTCCATACCCGCCTCGATCATCCGGCGAGAAAATCCGAGGGTATCCATCCGCATTACCTGTCCTCCTGCTCGTCGGGATCTTCTCGCAAACGTTTGCATATACGGATCATCTTTGAAAGATTGCCCGAACAGCAGAGCGGGCGCGGGACGTCACGCCCGGATCGCTGTTACCCGAAGCCTCGCGGATCTCCTTGAGCCAAGCCAGTTCATTCCGCGTGACTATCGCGCCAAAGATTTCCTCGATCGCCAATCGATGCGTCGCGCCCATGTCCTGTTCGAGGGCGAGCAGAAAGAGATATCGCGGATCGCAGTCGAGGGCCTGCGCCAGGGCGGGCACACGGTCGAGCGGCAGTTTGTTCGCGCCGGACTTCAGCATCGCGAGCACGTTCGCGTTGATAAACCCCGCCTCGACCGCGATTGCGCGCTGCGTCTTGGGCCGAAGTTCGAGAATTCGCTTTTGAAGATAGGCGGCGAGCCTCGTCTCGCTATAGGGCCGTCCTTTGGTCATCACTTATCGCCTTTCGCTATGATTACGCACGTTTCGTGCTTCTTTCTATTTTATAGCAATGGCTTGGACGGGAATGATTGTGGGAAAGACGATCAGGTAGAGGGTGTCGTCTCATCGGCCCTGGGTTCAAATTGGGAGACCGAGACCCCGCCGCAACGGTGCGCCGCCGATCTGACGCTGGAAGCAGTGACCGCGGAGGTCACCATGCGACTGCATCACTCTGGGGCGGAGACAGTCCGGTTTCGAAGCAAACACCTGCCCGTCGAGAACCCCAGTGACAGCCATCAGGCGACGCCCCTTTACATCGTGCCCGCAACCGAAGGCTCGCGTCGACCATGAGGGCGCTTCCGATCCCCTGGCCGTGCCGCATGGGCAGGATTGCGACCGGGCCGATCAGGCCCCAGCAGGCCACGTCCCCGATCCGGTCATCCGAGCCGGCCAGATAACCATTACGCGGGTCGAGCAGATGCGCCAGATTCTCAAGCAGTTATCGGCGCATGTTTAGCCAGTTATGGCTGCCGCGTCATTGATGGGGCTGAATACGATCCGGAACCGGGCAGATTTGGGCGCTTCGGTCGTTGCCGCGATCCGGAGGTTCCAGTGCCGGAGTGTCTCGGCCACCCGAGGCATCCCCTTGCACTCTGTCTACCCCAGCTAGGACTTCGAACTTGCGGTGGCTCCCGGACGAGCCATTCCTCCTCCGTGGTGCGAACGCTACACCCCCCGTCGATGACCGGCAGCAAATGCGTCCGCCTGGTCATGGATGGAGGCGATCCTCTTTGTCGCGACGATGATCCAGAGCCGTTGCTTTACCGCGAAATAGCTCCACGCGACCTTCCATCCGTCGTCGCAGAATGCGATGACAAATGCACCTCTACTTCCACGGGCATCGCGTGACGCAATCTTTATCTATCAAGGTTCCGCTTGAAGGCACCGGCTCGCAACCGGTTTTGCTCTCGCTGAAAGTGGTGCCGCTCAAAAAGGTGCAGGCTAGGTTCAAGGATCGCTACGCGCTGCAACCGGACATCGACTTAGCTCAGTATCGCGTGAAAGCAGTGGTCGACTGGGTCGAACTTCACTTTCAGTTTCACAAGCAGACTCAGTTCCAGCACGTTCAGGCGGCGCTGGCGCGAACTCTCTCGGCGACGCCCTATATCAAGGCGCTTGACAAGGGACCGGGAGGGGTGTCCTCGCGGTTCAGCGCGAGATTTCAGGATCCGCCATCACTGGCAGCGATTTCGAGCGCCTGCGCAATGCTCGGTAAAAAGATCGGGTTCATGATGCCGCCTGCGATAGTCGGGCTGGAAGTGAGCATTGATGCCTACCCGCGTTCCGGGAAGGATGTGGATCGAACGCGGATGACCGCTGTCTTTCAGCGGACGTTCTTCACGGAACGCGACTACTGGACCGATGCAAGAGACCGGCTGCGCTTTGTGACTTCGGTGAATGGCGCGACAACTGCGCATCGGGTTTTGCCTGAAGACAAGGCCGGACGTCTTTCTGATCGGCTGCTCGATCCCACGCACATCACAAAGCCATTCGGGAACACGACGGTGTATCTCGGCGCCAATGACAACGACGTAAGCTTTCGCATCCAGAACAAGATAGCTGACAGACGCAACGCATCTACTGGAACCATGGTGCCTCTTCCGCAGGACAAGAAGCGCGCACGCATTGAGGTGACCTTGAGAGGCAACGAACTCGCAGGTCTGAAGCTCGACCATCTGCAGAACTTCCGGACATTCAGGTTCGCTCGGCTGCAGGGGCGTTACTTCCGGTTCTTGTTGCCGAGCTTTCGTAGCTCTGAGCACCCATCCAAGGCGGTTGGAGCTGCAATGGAGCGTCTTGAGCAAATCCGGGCATCTGTTTTCGCGATGGGAGGAATGCTAGCCTTGGGGTTGATGGACGTGAAGCGGCAAACCTACCGGAAGAGCCTGCTGCACGACCTGAAACGTCTCTTGCGGCAGCGCGGCCGCACCTACCGAACTCCACGGACGGGGGTGGGCGGAACTTCGGACTACGTGGCTTACGAAGAACTGAACAGAGCCGTCAGTGAGGCGCTTCGCAAGCTCGACGAGCGAGAACAAATGGCCTGGGAACGCCTAGATAAGGGAGGGGTGTAGGGGTAAGCTGAAGGACAAAGATAAGCTGTTGCTTAGCTATTAGGCCGGTCACACCACCCGGGAGAACCGGATAGCTGCAGATCCTGGCCCACAGCGTAGCTCAGAACGCCCGAGAGGCGCGCGAAACTGACGGAAAAAGTTGCAAATCGGCTTCAGGCGCCGTCGCGTGTCCCTTCGGAGGTGGTCGCCGCAGTTTGCAGGGGTCCAGCTTGGACCACTTGGACCAGCTGGACCACCTTACCGATGAGTTTGTCGTGCAGGCTATTGTGGTCCGATCGGACCTGATGGACCACCGGAAGCTGTCGTGCCTGGATTGCTCGCAGCGCGACAGCGACTGGTCCGCGCTTCACGCTGCCTTCGAACCGGCTACAACCGCGAAAGGTCCGGCGGCCACCCCTACCTCGTCCAGAATCCGAACACTCACCGCATATACCCAAGGACGTCTCGGGATGCTGCGAGGCATCCGGAACTGCAGTCCTCCGCCCCCGTTCGTCTTGAGCAGACCGTGCGCGTCGAGGCGCCGTGCGGCCTCTTCCGGCTTGGTATGGTGCCGTTGCCAGACTTCACGCGTGACGTAAAAGTAGTCGTCGTCCAACCAGCCGAACGAGCAAGGAACAGGCGCAGCCACGCCGACTTGAGCTTCCTCCAAGCCGGCAGTCGCCGCTTCGACGAAGCTTCGCGTGATGGCCATCCAGTCGGGCTCGGATCTGGAAGGCTGCTGCTTGTGCCGTTCATGCCAGGCGCCGAACGTTTCGAGGGCTGCGCGGAGCGCACAGGCAGGAGTCCAGCCGGTGATCCCGGCACCGGTGGCAAGATAGCCCGCAAGGGCCACGAGCGCGAAGCGCCGCAATGCGCGCTGCGCCTGGCCATCTCCGGCGGCAACGGAATAGCTGTCTGCACCGGCTACGCTGATCCGCTCGATCATACTGCGATACTTCGCAACGTTGTGCCGGTTCTCGATCAGAAAGCGAACAAATGCCGGACCTGCGGTTCCGTAAGAGCTGCTGTATCCGCGCTGCAGCCGGTCGACGAACTCGGCGGGTGCGCCTGAGCCATGCAGATCGTCAAAGGCCCGATAGAGACGATCATCTGCCACGACGTCCAGAAGCCGCATTTCGTGACCGGCCTTCGCATGCCTGCCTGCGATGCGCATATGCTCCGCGACAGACACCTCTCCAGCTGAAAGGATCCCAAGGCGCCAGCTTGCACTCGTGGCGCGCGAGCCGGAAACCTCCATACGCATCTTTCCACGGCCATTCCCGAGCAGATAAAGCAGATCGCCCAGCTCATTCGTGGGTGCTTCGGCGATCTCGTCGATCACGAGAACGGTTCCGCTGGCCGCAGCCGCAGCAGCTTCCAACCCATTCTTGGTGGCGTTCCAACCACCAGTTCCCGCCGGAGGTCCCCAGACCGATGCGCCTGCGCGAATGAGCGTCGTCTTGCCGCTGGATGACACCCCACGGAAGTGCAGGCCGACGCTTTCTTCTCCCAGCATCTCGATGAGCGGGCCTGCGAGAGCAACAGAAACAGCAGTTACGAGAAGCCGGTTTCCGACGCCGAGCGCGCCGACATTGTTCCTCCAGTCGTCGATGCTGCCAGCCGAAGATGCCGCTGGTGCAGTTACGTCTTTGGTGAAGATCACGTCCTGGGTGCCGATCGGCGTGCCATCGGGCAGCACGAAGGTCGTGAACTCGCGATCGGACCACCCCGGCTTGTCGACGAGCAGCAGGAGTGTCTCATTCCGCCAGATCTGCAGAAGGGCGGCGAGGTGTTTCCTGGCGCTGCTTCCCGGTGCGAGGTCCAAGCCGGCACCAAGAAGCGGAGCGATAAACTTTGACGCCGGGCCCCCGAACAACTCTTTCGGGATCACATGCAGCTTCCAACGGCGGTCGCGGTCCAGAAGCTGGAGGATCAAGCTCCACTTGCTGCCCTCCGGCGTGCGGGCATCCCCCACGAGCCGAAGCGGCGAGCAAAGCCAAACCGCATCTTCGTCAGCGTTGTCGCTGATGTAGATGCCGTCCTTGCGCATATAATAGCCGGCGGGCAGATGATCGTTGGGATCATCGACCGCCGTTGAGGACGACAGCTCACAGAGAGCACGCGCGGAAGCTGCGGGAACAGATGGCGCAACGTGATGTGTCATTGCGCGGACCCTGCGTGTATCTGACGGGACGACGCAATGACGTTGCCGGGACAAGGGACGGAGGCCATGAACACGGCAGGAGACGTCTCCAGCAGCATGCTGAAGCAGAAGTTCGTCTGCAGAGAGCCCTCCCAGTCCAGAATATCGGCGAGGCGCCACCGGGTGGTGCGACCGCTCAGCTTGACGGGCTTGGGGAAGTTCTGCTCGCGCACCCAGCGCCAGATGCTGTCTTTCGACACACACAAACGCTCGGCAACCTGTTCAACGGACAAGTAAAGCTGGGGGCTCTGGAATACGGCCATCATGGGCTCCTATAAACACGGTGAGGAGCAGACGGGTGCGAGACCGTCTACTCTCCAGTCTATAGCGACTTTGACTCCGGATGCGCGCCGATCTGAGAAATAATTCTCAACATGCCTGAGCGAAGGCGTGTTCGCTGCGCCTTGTGACCCGGCAGTCGAGCTTCTGCTCGCAACATAGCGTTTTGAGGTTGGCGGGACAGATGGCGGGTAGCCTCGCGATGTCGTCAACCAAATCTTAAAAATCAGTTCCTTATGGGAGATGATGGCGGAGAGACAGGGATTCGAACCCTGGGTGGGGTCACCCCCACAACGGTTTTCGAGACCGCCCCGTTCGACCACTCCGGCACCTCTCCGCGCTGGGGGTCAGTGGGGGCGATTTAGTCGTAAGCCCGGACGGGCGCAAGGGGTTTTTCATGCCCGCGCCGTCAAACGGAACATTGCTCTTCGATGCGGGTTGCGACAGAACCGGACAGTCAAAGCAGGAGCAGCGATGCAGGATCTTCCGCCCGCCACCCTTGAAGGCAAGATGATCGCGCAGCGCCGGATGATCGCCCAGATCCTTGCGGTGCTGATCGAAAATGCCGCAGACGATCGCCTTGCCGACCTGCTTCTCGATGTGCGAGATTTGCCGCTGGATCAGCAGGAAGACCCGGGCGCCGTCCCCGACCCCGCTATGGCGGTACAGGGCGCGGTCATCGAGGAGCTTCGGCTCATCGCGGACGAAGCCAGACGCCTGATGGCGGAACGAAAGGCAGACGGAACCGCCTGATCCTTCGAAACGACGGTGTTTTCTTCCGTGAGAGGAGCAGTAATCACGTGCCGCTGAATACCACCCGAGAGGAGACTCGCGCAGAATACGTGAGTGATTCTGCCGTCCATGTCGCGGGGCTGGTTGCGGTGCTGGTCGCAGCTCCTGCGCTATTGGCATATGCGGCGACGCAGGCGGGGGATGTCCGGACGATCACCGCCGTTTCCGTCTACTGCGCAACGCTGGTGGCGATGATCCTCTTCTCGGCGCTTTACAACATGCTGCGCCATACCCGCTTTACGCCCGTGCTTCGGCGGCTGGACCACGCGGCGATCTACTTCAAGATCGCCGGGACCTATACGCCTTTCGCACTGTTGTCCGGGGCGCCGGCCGCCTTCCTGCTGGGCATGCTGTGGTTCGGCGCGGCGCTTGGCACCGTGCTGCGGGTTCTGGTGCCGCACCGGTTCCGGTGGGTGGCCTTCGGGCTTTATCTGGGCATGGGCTGGGCCGGGGTGGTGGCGGGTTGGCCGGTTCTCACGGCGCTCTCGGCGCCCGTGCTGGCGCTGATCGTGATCGGCGGATGCCTCTATACCTTCGGGACGGTCTTTTACCTTGCAAAGAACATGCCGTTCCAGCGTACCGTTTGGCATGTGTTCGTCCTTCTGGCGAGCGTCATGTTCTACCTTGCCGTCGTCATGCAGGTGGGTCAGACGGCTGTTTCGGGCAACTGAAAACGGTTTCTTATCTTTTGGTCCCTAAAAGGGTGGTGTCGCTGTCGCGGCTGGGGATCATCAGAATGCATAATAACCTTCGTATTTCGACGCGCATTCTTGGGGGGTTCGGGGTTATTCTTGCCCTGCTCCTCGGGCTCGCAATGTTTGCGTATAACGAGTCTCGGTCTCTCGGGGACCTTTTTGCCGACTATCGCGGCGAGACGGCCAGTGCCGCCGCGATGGATGATATCCGCTATGCGGCCCGGCGCGCAGAGCTCGCCGCAACCGCCTATGTCGCAGCGCCGGGCGAACAGACCGCCGCGACGCTCAGTGCGGAACTCTCCCGACTGGAGGGCGGGGTTGATCTGCTCCTGACCACGGTTGCGGCGGATCAGTCCGTCACGGCCAACCGGTTGCATGACATTGCGGATATCTTTGTTGCGCAGGCGCGGGCGATGCAGACCGCTGTCGACATGCGCAACCATCGGGTCGAGGCCATGCAGGCACTGGGGATCGAGCATCGCCGCCAGATCGGCGCGATCCAGCGCAACCTCGCGCAGCGCGGCGCGGAAGAGCCTGCCTATGCCGCCCTTGGGGCGAGCGAGGCGTTTCTCGTTGCCCGGATGCGGGTGGACCGTTTCCTTGCCGGTGGCACCGAGGCCGATTTCCAGGAGGCTTTCGCGCCACTGGACGAAACGCTGGTCCGGCTGGATCAGGCGAGCACCGAGGCGACGATGGCCGAACGTGCCGATCTCGGTCGCGCGCGCGATGGGGTGATGGCGTTCCGGGACGCCGCCGAGGCCGCGCAGGCCGCCGAATACGCCCGCCGCGAGGCGATAGACGCGCTCTCCGCCGCGGCCGCGCCGCTGATCGAGGCGGTCGAAGCGTCCCGGACGGACGCCGCCGCCCGGCAGGGGGCGATGGGCCGGAGCGGTGACAACCTGGTCACGCAAATCCTCCGCACTGTTCTTCTTGTCGCAGGCGGTGCCTTGGCGGCGGGTATTTTCCTGGCCTTTGTGGTCGGGCGCTGGATCGGCCGCGCGATCAGCGACATGGCGGGGACGATGAAGCATCTGGCCGAGGGCGATCTGGACGTCCGGATCGACGGGGCAGAGCGCAAGACGGAACTGGGAGAGATGGCGCGATCGCTCAAGGTCTTCCAGTCAAACGGGCGGGCGCAACGCGAGGCAGAGGCCCAGGCCGAGCGTCGCCGTGCGGAGCAGGAGCGTGTTGTGCGGGATCTGACCTCGGGGCTCGGGCGTCTGTCCCGGGGCGATCTGACCGGCGGGATCGAGAGCCCGGCCGATGACCCCTTCCCGGCCGAGTACGAGACGCTGCGCCTCACCTTCAACGAGCTTGTGTCGAGCCTCAACACCATGGTCCTGACCATCACCGAAAGCGCCCAGGGCGTGCGCAGCGGCGCCGACGAGATCGCGCAGGTCTCGCAGGATCTCTCCTCCCGCGCCGAGACCCAGGCCGCGACGCTCGAACAGTCCGCCGCGGCGCTCAACCAGCTCACCGAGAGCGTGCGCGCCACCGCCGAAAAGGCCGCCCAGGCCGACCGCGCCACGATCGAGAACCGGCGCGAGGCCGAGGCCGGCGGCGCCGTCGTGCGCGAGGCCGTGACCGCGATGCGCCAGATCGAGAAATCGAGCGAGCAGATCACCCGCATCATCGGCGTGATCGACGATATCAGCTTCCAGACCAACCTTCTGGCGCTGAACGCGGGCGTCGAGGCCGCGCGGGCGGGCGAGGCCGGGCGCGGCTTTGCCGTCGTGGCCTCCGAGGTGCGGGCGCTGGCGCAGCGTGCCTCGGGATCGGCCAAGGAGATCAAGGACCTGATCTCGCAAAGCTCGCAGCAGGTCGAGGAAGGCAGCGCCCTGGTCAGCCGCACCGGCAGCAGCCTCGAGGATATCCTGCGCCGTGTCTCCGAGGTTTCGGCGCTGGTCTCCGAGATCGCGGCGGCGGCGACCGAGCAGGCCAAGGGGCTGGCCGAGGTCAATACCGGCGTCACCCAGATCGACGTGGTGACCCAGCAGAACGCCGCGGTGGCCGAGGAATCGACCGCGGCCGCAAGCTCGCTCCTGAGCGAGGCGCAGCAACTGGCCCAGGCGCTCTCGGGCTTCCGCACCAGCGGCGGAAAACCCGCAACCCCCGCCCGCGCCGCCCCCGTCACCCAACTCCGCCACGCACCCCAACCCCAACCCCATCCCCAGCGCGCCGCAGCCGCAGGTGGGGGCGGTTGGGAGGAGTTCTGAAAGCAAAAAGGCGGCTCAACAGAGCCGCCTTTTCCCTTGCGTAGCGAGCAGGCGACGCAATCCCCACCACAGCAAACCCGCCGGAGGGTGATCAACACACACGCTCCGCATCCGGATTTTATACCGATCTATCGGCCAGAGTCTTTCGGATGGTAACAAAGAGCCTCTGGACGAGGCTTGCGAAGAAGGACTTTATCTTGAGAAACTCTGCAGGGTCAGCGGAATAGCGCGGAATTCGCGCCCCGAAGGCCGCTGCTGCAACGATCGCGTCAGAAGATCGAGAGGTCGTAGAAGAGCACAAAGCCGCTGCGCCCCACGCCAGACCCCTAGATCGCCGGAAGCACGATAGGCATCGGCAGCCGCAAGCGCGAGTCCTGGCATCTGAGGGGCATAGACATGGATCGAAAAGACCAGCGCGATCAAGTCGACCACATGACGCCGCCGCACGCCGCGCCGCGGGCTGAAGCGTTCCAGATCGATAAAGGTGACCTGTTCACCATCCCAGCAGATATCCTTGATGCTCGGTCGGCCGTGGGCGAACCCCCGCATATGCATCTGAGCGAGCGCAGTGCCCGCCGCCGCCATGGCAGGCAAAAGCCCTGCCTCGGATGCATCCGGCTCCCGCACAAGCCTGTCAAGCGTCGGCCCGCTGTCTTGTGTCACCAGAAGGGACGGCCCCTCGGCCACGATAGGCGGCACCGGAAGCCCCGCATCGCGCAGCACATGCAGTCCCCTGCGCTCTTTCTCGAAGGCGCGCCGGGGGTTTCCCTTTTGCAACCGCCAGCGCAGGGAGAGATCTTCAACCTGCTTGACCCAATAGGCCCGTCCCGCAGCCTCGATGCGTTGAACTCGCCGGCGCGGCGCGTTTCGGAGTTCAGCAAGAAGCGCCTCGCCAAGCGTGTTGGGCGGAAAAATGTCGGGCATTGGAAAAACGTCTGTATCTATGATTTGTCGAACATGTATCACATATGTCATCTTCATGTAATGAAATAGTGCCTCTCGAGAACGAGGGTCACCGCCCGAATCGGGCCAGAGATATTGCGCGGAAGGCGGAAAGTTAGGCTAATCAGCGCCTACGACATCGAAGCGGCCATGCCCGTCAGAGCCCAAGCAGCTGATAATCCGCGTTTGACGAAGCGTGCAGAGTACGCCGTGAAGTGCCGGCAGGGCGGTTTGATCCTGTTGCAGCCGTTTCTTGCTCTGCGGATGATCCCTATGAAGCGCCCCTATTCCGGACCGTTTGGCCCGGGGCTTCAGGTCTGCCGAGGTTCAATGCTGCGATATGCAACCAACTGTGGAACCACCCTGGCGATCGCATGCCGCTCCGAAGCGGGGGCGCTCTGCTCGGCGGCCTGCCTTCGCCGCGACATTTTTTAAATGGAGGTGGGGACGTTGGCGCACCTCCGCCGCGCCCGCGGAGCACAGCCCTGCCCCCGTCCATCTCGCGGTGCGCCGCTGGTTATGAGCTATAAAGACTTCGCAAAGCGAGGTAATGCGGTCGACCTTTCGGGCTCTTGGGTTAAATTCCAGTTCGCAACGAAAAGCGATTGGGCGGCAGCTGCTCGGAATCGAGCAGCGATCGTCGCCCGGCGCATCAAGTTTCAACGCCGAACGCTAATGCTGGGGGATCCATTTCTATCACGCGACGGGATGTGCCGCCGTCGCGCCGAGGAAACCAATCTCGGGCGCGTGGAACCCGCTGTGCGCATGGAACTAATCCTATAAAGAATTAGGACTCGGTCCCGCATAGCTGCATTCTCACACACGATATCCAGCAGCGTTTTTTGCCCGAGGCTCAATCCAGCCCGCCTTCGCGGCGAATGAACGCCGCGACATCCTCCACCCCGCGCCCCTGCCGCAGGCTCGCCATGACGAAGGGGCGCGCGCCCCGCGCGGCGGTGGCGTCCTGTTCCAGCAGCGCCACATCCACGCCGACATGTGGCGCCAGATCGACCTTGTTGATCACCAGAAGGTCCGACCGGGTGAGTCCCGGCCCTTTCTTCCGCGGGATATCCTGCCCCGCCGCGGTATCGATCACATAGATCGTGAGATCGGCGAGTTCCGGGCTGAAGGTGGCCGCAAGGTTATCCCCCCCGGATTCGATCAGGATCACGTCCAGATCGGGGAAGGCAACCCGCAGGTCGGCGACGGCGGCAAGGTTGATGCTCGCATCCTCCCGGATCGCGGTATGGGGGCAGCCGCCGGTTTCCACACCACGGATACGTTCCAGCGGCAGCGCCTGCGCGCGCATCAGGTATTCCGCATCCTCGCGCGTGTAGATGTCGTTCGTGATCACCGCGACCGAGTAGGTGTCGCGCAACGCGAGGCACAGCTTTTCCGTCAAGGTCGTCTTGCCTGCGCCCACCGGGCCGCCGATGCCCACCCGCAGCGGGCCGTTCATGCTTGTCATGTCCTGAAGATCCTTACGTCCATCGTTTCATGTTGCATCGCCGCCAGATCTGCCCGCAAGACCCCGGCCCCGAGGGCAGAGAGCGGCGCGTCCACGGCCTCGGCGGCGACCTCGGCAATTGCGCCGTGCAACCCCTGCAGCACGGCCTGCCCGTCAGTCTGCCCCATCGGCACAAAGCGCACCGCCCCCTGCACGAGGTTCGATGCAAAAGCGTGAAGATAGAGGCGGAGCACCTGTTCGCTTGCAACCCCCAGCCCCGCGGCCGCCGCACCCACCGCCACCGGATAGGGCATCGGCGGCCACTTCTGCCCCGTCAGCGCGTTGGTGGTCGCCAGAAAGGCGCGCCCCTGCTCCATGGTTTCCAAAAGACGCTCTTGCGAGGGGGCGAGAGCCTTTGCCGTCTCGGCCAGGGCCATGATGTCCTGCCCGGGCGCAAGCGCATGGGCCAGCAGGATCGCGTCCGTCCGCGCCGCTCCCCAGCGC
Organism: Halodurantibacterium flavum; assembly: GCF_042681825.1. NCBI lineage: Bacteria > Pseudomonadati > Pseudomonadota > Alphaproteobacteria > Rhodobacterales > Paracoccaceae > Halodurantibacterium > Halodurantibacterium flavum. The sequence continues at coordinate 1,113 of NZ_JBHUGH010000006.1, read as the reverse complement.
AGGATTGCCGAGAGCCAGTCCGAAAGCCCGGCCGCCGTCCGGATCTCCTGCCGCGCGATGACGGTCTCCAACCCGTGCGAATAGGCATAGCCCCCGACCGGAAAGGCCGGCGAGAGCCATTGAACGAGCGTCAGAAGCGGATCGGTCACTCGGTCTCGGCCACGGAATGTTGTTCATCCCCCGCCCGGTCGCGGGGGGTCGCATGATGATGCACCGACCGATGTGCGTGATCGTGATGGTGATGGTCGTGACCGCCGGAATGGCTGTGGGAATGTGCGTGGGCATGGCTGTGGCCATGATCGTGGCCCATGGTCCGCCCGTGGCCATAGGCGCCCCCTTCGGGCCGGAACGGGGCCGTCACCTCGGTCAGCGAGGCACCCAGCCGTCGCAGCATATCCGCCAGAACATGATCCTGCCGGATCAGCAGGCGGTCGCCTTCGATCTGGCAGGGCGTGTGCCGGTTGCCGATATGCCAGGCAAGACGCGGCAGCGCGGGGCCGCGCACCTCCAGCAGGGGTTCTTCGGCGGCCAGAACCTCGATCAGGCGCCCGTCCGAAAGCTCCAACGCGTCGCCGTCATTCAGGCTCGTGGTTTCCGGCAGGTCCACGAGGACCGAGTCGCCCAGCGCGGTCGTCAGCCGTTTGCGCCGCAGGAAACGTTCCTCATAGCCCAGAACCACACGGTCGGCGGCATCGGCCCAGCTGCCGGCGGGACGGACGGAATGGGCGGGGGGCAGCGTGTTGGGCATCGGGTTCTCCTTGGATGTGGGGTCGAGTTTACGGGGCCCACGCGCCAAGGCAAGCGATGGCGTGAGACCCGCGCGAACATTAGCCGAACATTAACCCTTGGCTGCGAAGGTCGGGGACAAGAGGGATTCGATGACAGGAGCGACGACATGGACCTTCGGCAGGCGGTGGAGGAACTGGCGAACGTGCAGGCGGAAATCACGCGCCTCCGCCAGCGGGAAACGGAGTTGAGGGCGCTGTTTGCGTGTTCCACGGGATGATGGGCGCCCATTCCAGCTGATCATGGGCAGCGATTCCACGCGATGATGGGCAGCCGTTCCACGCGATCGTGGGCGGATTGGGCGACAGTCTGAAGCTACGGTGAGCC